>NZ_CP039457.1:799968-1137436 GCF_004843545.1 Streptococcus pasteurianus
GGTGACTATAAACTAATTAATAAGAGCGATAGTAATGTATATTCTTATTTGAGAACATATGAAGAACAAACTCTCCTTGTCGTATGTTCTTTTGATGACAAACCAACTTACGTTAGTCTTCCAAAAGATTTACTTAAACGCTCAGGTCATTGTTTGATTCATAATTACCATAAAGAGCAATTACAGCTAAATGTTAAACAGGAACTTCAACCTTATGAAGCATTTGTTTATTTATTCACTTGAATTTAGTATAAAAAATAATGGGTAAATTATAAAAGAGGGATAATGCCTATAAACTATTCTCACATCTTGGTTTGATATCTACGGTGTAGAAGGAATAGTGGCATTATCTTTTTTGTGTCAATAATGATTCCTAAAATATGATACAATGTTATTGCGTAAAATTAGCGGCTACTATTAAGAATAGTAGTAAAAGAGATTATGCATGATGATACGGTAGTTTGGTGGAGGGGAAGAATTGAATTTTGAACAATTAGTTGGATTGCATTTTGATAAATTATCGGAGTCCGAAAAGGATTTGGCAAGATATATTATAGCTCATCAAGAAAGTATTGAAGAGTTAACGTTAGTAGAGTTAGGGCGAAAGGTCATGATGTCTAAAAGTACAGTCCTAAGGTTTTCAAAAAAGCTAGGATTTAATGGCTATTCTGAAATGAAGTATTTTATCCAATCTTCTATTGCGATGCAATTAATTCCATCAGAACAAGATGTGATTGATGAAGTGTTAGGGGATGTAAAAAATACCATTAAATTGATGAAAAATGTTGAGCTTGATAGAATATTTTCGGTGTTGAATAAAGCAAATAATGTTATTATTTATGCAACAGGATTCACACAAAATAATTTTGCAAAAGAATTTTCTAAAGAGTTATTTTTGTTCGAAAGACCCAATTTTTTATTATCTGGAGAGACAGATTTTTCGGCTATTTCTAATATGTTAAATGATGAAGATCTTGTTATTGTTATTTCTTTGAGTGGTAACACACCAAGTATCCAAGAGACATTAAAGAATTTAATGTTAAAACAAGTATCTATTTTAGGTATCACTGAATTTGGAGATAGTTTTTTAAGACAACACTCCACTTATCAACTGTATTACGAAACTAGTGAATTAGAGGTTAACTTTAAAGATAGTAAATCGATGTCTGGTCTATATGTTATTTTGATATTAGTTGCTCGTATGTATAATTTATATAGAAGACAATATAAACACAAGCTATAAATTATCCTGTAATTCTAAACAGAGAGTTGATTTTTATTCATATTTATCCTAAAATAGAAAGCGTTGCACGTGTGAATTTTGTATTAAATTTATTAATTGAATTTGTGCAGCAGTTTGAAATAAAAAATAGGAGAATGTATGGATATTTTTCGAAAGACTCCAATGGCACCCAAAAAAAGTTACTTGCAACGACGTTTGGGGTTAGCAGAACTAATCTTTTTAGGAGTAGGTTCGATTGTTGGAACAGGTATTTTTACGATAACAGGAATGGGTGCTGCTCAATATGCAGGACCTGCTATTACAGTATCAATTCTTATTGCGGCTTTTTGTGTAACGATATCAGCTCTGTTTTTTGCTGAATTTTCTTCAAGGTTACCTCATTCAGGAGGTGTTTATCGCTATTTGTATACTGTTTTTGGAGAGTACCCTGCCTGGATTGCTGGTTGGTTTATGATCATCGAATTTGCAGGTGCCATTTCAACAGCGGCTTCTGGCTGGGGAGAATATCTAAAAGCTTTCTTGAAAACATTTGGAATAAGCTTACCAACTGCTTTAAGTGGCCCATTTAATCCTAAGAACGGAACTTATATTGATATCGTTCCCGTTCTCTTATTATTTTTCGTAACTGCCTTTGTTTTACTAGGGGTTCAAACGGTTCTAAGATTTAATTCTATTTTAGTTATCTTTAAATTAGCTGTTTTACTCATCTTTATTGCCTTAGGGCTGACAGCTATTAATGTTGATAATTGGAGCAATTTTGCCCCATACGGTTTTGGTCAAATTTATGGCGGAAAAGTTGGGATTATGGCAGGAGCCTCTTTGATGTTCTTTGCATTTCTGGGATTTGAATCCATTTCAATGGCAGCAGATGAAACAAAGGAACCGCAAAAGAAAATCCCACAAGGCATTTTTATCTCAATCGGCTTGGTGACTTTGTTGTATGTTGCGGTAACCTTGATTTTAACAGGAACTGTTCACTATTCAAAATTGAATATTACGGATGTTGTTCCGTATGTGTTGCGTAGCATTGGTTTTCCATTTATCGGAAATTTTGTATCAATTGTTGTTATCATGACACTTGTTACCGTCTGCATTTCCATGATGTACGCTTTAACACGTATGATTTATAATATTAGTTGTGACGGTCTTTTGCCTGAACAATTTCAAGAATTAACACCGAAGAGTAAAGTTCCTAAGAAAGCAACTATTTTTGTTGGTTTGGTAACCATGTTCTTTTCAGGTGTGTTGCAATTAGAAATTTTAGCCTTGTTGGTTAATATTGTGACCTTGGCTTATCTGATTTTGTTAGCTTTGGGAGTGATTAAACTTCGCAAAGATTTTGGCGAACCAAAAGAGGAAGAATTTAGAACACCTTGGGTGCCATTTTTACCGCTGCTATCGATTGTTATTTACTTGTCATTGATGACACAATGCAAAGCGATTACTTGGTATGGTTTCATTGCATCCTTTATTCTTGGAAGTCTCATCTATTTTGGATATGGATACAGACATTCTAAGTTAAGAGAAGATAGTAAAAAATAAGAAAACTCACTTTAAATCAACCGAAAGGAAGGTTTAGAGTGAGTTTTTGTTTATTTTGTCATGCGCATACTGTTGATTTTTTCTTCGGTCGGAGTGACACGAAGCGTTTTTTGACCAGTATAAGTTACAAAACCAGGTTTGCCACCAGTTGGTTTGTTAAGCTTTTTAGCTTCAATCATATCAACCTGAACAAGGTTGGACAGACGTGCTTTTGAGTAGTAGGCAGCTAATTCAGCAGCGTCAGTTTTGACTTCGTCACTTGGATTGAGATTATCCTTGATAAGAACGTGGCTACCAGGAATATCCTTAGCATGGAACCAAAGTTCTCCTTTTTTTGCCATTTTGAAAGTCAATTCATCATTTTGCAGATTGTTGCGTCCAACCATGATAATCGTTTTGCCATCTGAAGCCAAGTATTGTTCTGGTTTTTTGCGTTTGTGGCCTTTATCGCGCGTGCGACGTTTGACAAAGCCAGTTTCGACTAATTCCTCGCGAATATCCTCGATATCAGAAATTGACGCGTGATTCAACGCTGTTTCAACGCTTTCGAGGTAAGTAATCGTATCCTTAGTTTCTTGAATAAGGCCTGTCAAGTGCTTCACAGCTTCTTTCAATTTTTGGTATTTTTTGAAATAACGCTGCGCATTTTGACTAGGTGTCAGGCTTTTATCGAGCGCAATGACGATTTTTTCGTTGGTGTAGTAGTTGTCTAATTCGACTTGGTCTTGATTGTTTGGCACTAGCGTGAGATAGGTTGTTAAGAGTTCTCCTTTTTGGCGGAATTCTTCCGCATTTTCCGTCGCTAATAATTCTTTTTCTTGCTTACCAAGTTTTTTGATATTTTTATCCAATTCTGTTTGAACACGGTGAATCAAATCGCTTGATTGCTGATTGATACGGTCGCGTTCAGCCTTATCTTGATAAAAAACATCCAAGAGTTCAGAAAGACTGTCAAATTGCTTATCGCTCTTGTCAAATAGCACAGCAGCAAATGATTTATCGGTCATATTTGGCTGACATGGTCTAGCAAAAAAAGTACGGAATTGTTTCAGCTTGTTGTTGCTGAGCTGAGCAGCCAGGTTTTCTGCAGTATCACGTCCTAAGCCTTGGAAAAGTTTTTGCAGATTGCGCGGTGCCAAATCTTCTGTCTGCAAAAGTTCAAATAATTTTTCATCTGAAACAGTGAAAGGATTTTTAGCCTCTGTTTTTGGCGGTGCAAGATAAGTTGAGCCAGGCAAGATAGTGCGGTAGCTATTTTGTGAGAAACCAATATGCTTGATTGACTCGATAATCTTGCTTTCAGCTTTATCAATCAAAATAATATTGCTGTGTTTGCCCATGATTTCAACCATCAAGGTGACTTTGATGTTATCACCGATTTCATTTTTATTAGAAAATGCGATTTCTAAAATACGGTCATTTTCAATCTGCGTAATGCTCTCAATGATTGCCCCTTGAAGGTATTTTCGAATAATCATAGTAAATGTATTTGGGGTTTGTGGATTTTGAAAATCAGCTGTCGTAATCTGCACACGTCCGAAAACAGGATGAGCAGAAAGCAAGAGCTTATAATTCTTACGATTATTGCGAATGGTTAAAACCAACTCACGTTCAAAAGGTTGATTGACCTTTTGAATACGTCCATAAAGTAGCTCTTCTTGTAATTCTTTTGTTAAATGGTGTAGAAAAAAACCATCAAATGACATGATTAAAGTTGTCGCAAGACTAGCTAATCAAAAATGATAAGAAATCTTACGACGTCTCCTTTCTAATCTCATGTGTTCAATCCCTTTATTATACCATATCCTTGGCGAAAACTGGGATTTTAGTCATGGAAAAGTTGCTGATATTATTTTTTATAAAACATTTTTATTCTTAGTTAACATAAAGGAGATCTGAAGATACTTGTCTGTCTGAAAACAGATAGCTATTGATAACGCTTTGATTGCATCTTTTACTAAATAACAAAGTTTAATAAATAATAAAATTAAGAAAATTTCGAAAAGTGCTTGAAATTTCTAAAATTTAGGATATAATATAAAAAAACACAGGAGGAAGCTAAGATGAACAACACACAAATTCTTACAAATTGGCAAAGTTGGCGTAGGTAGAGTTGTGTTTATGTGTTTGCATAGATACGACTTTTGGAGTACTTCTAAAAAGTATCTATGCGCTAATCTTAGTTACAGGATAAAAAAGGCGTGTAGTAGATTTTTACTAGACGCTTTTCTTTTTAGTTGACTCACATTATTAACGAATAATATTGATATAGAATTTTAACTAAAAAATTAATGGAGAGAAAATGAAAAATAAAGCACTTATTGGAACCCTTATTGCTCTTGTTATTTTAGTTGCTGGTTCGATGATTTATGACCAGACTAAAAGAGATTCAAGTAAAAATGATGTGGTTAAAATTGGTATTTTGCAGTATGTGACGCACGATGCTCTAGATGAGATTGAAAAAGGAATTGAGGACGGTCTTGCTGAGGCTGGCTATGATAGTGATAACGCTGAAATTACGATGTTGAATGCTGAAGGTGACCAAAGCAAGATTCAAACGATGAGTAAGCAGCTGGTCAATGCTAAAAACGATGTTTTGATTGGTATTGCAACACCAGCCGCACAAGGTTTGGCATCAGCGACAAGTGATATTCCAGTTGTTATGGGAGCTATTTCTGACCCAGTTGGTGCAAAATTAGTTAAAAATCTTGAAGAACCAGAAGGAAACGTAACAGGGGTTTCCAACCAAGTTCCGATTGAACAAAGCGTAGAGCTCATTCAAAAAATCACACCAAATGCCAAGACAATCGGCGTTTTATATGCTAGTAGCGAGGATAATTCAGTATCACAAGTCGCTGAATTTAAAAAGGATGCTGAAGTTGCTGGCATTAATGTCATTGAATACGCCGTACCGTCAACAAATGAAATCACAACAACAATGTCGGTTATGACAGGAAAAGTCGATGCTATCTTTGTTCCACAAGACAATACCATTGCATCAGCCTTTACGACGGTTGTTAATGCTGCCAATGCTGCGAAAATTCCGATTTATTCATGCGTTGATACAATGGTAGAGCAAGGAAGCATTGCATCAGTTGCCCAAAGTCAGTATGATTTAGGTGTGGAAACGGCAAAAATTGCTGTTAAATTGTTAGCAGGTAAAAAAGTGTCAGAAGTTCCTGTTAATATTGTCAATACAGGGACACCAACCCTTAACTTGAAAGCTGCACAAGAGCTTGGTATTACAATACCAGATAGTGTTCTTTCAGAAGCCACAGTGGCTGTTGAGGCAGATGATAATTAAGGAAGAAGGAGAAAAATCAGATGATTATTTCGTCAGTATCACAAGGGCTTTTGTGGGGAATTCTTGGTCTAGGAATTTACCTCACCTTTAGAATCTTGAACTTTCCAGATATGACAACAGAAGGCTCATTTCCGCTTGGAGGAGCAGTGGCTGTTACTTTGATGAACCATGGTTTTCATCCTATTTTAGCAACACTTGCAGGAATGCTTTCAGGGTGTTTTGCAGGGCTTGTGACAGGCTTGCTTTATACTAAAGGAAAAATCCCAACCATTTTAGCAGGAATTTTGGTGATGACCTCTTGTAACTCAATCATGCTCATGATTATGAAACGTGCTAATCTTGGTTTGCTTGATATTAAAACATTGCAAGATTTATTCCCGTTTGCAGATAGCACTAACTTGCTGATTATTGGTCTTTTAGCGGTTGTTATTGTGATTTCAGGATTAATTTTCTTCCTGTACACACGACTTGGTCAGGCTTATATCGCTACTGGTGATAACCGTGATATGGCAAAAAGTTTTGGGATTAATACCGACCGCATGGAAGTTATGGGGCTTACGATTTCAAATGGATTGATTGCTTTATCAGGTGCTCTTGTCAGCCAACAAGATGGCTACGCTGATGTCTCGAAAGGAATTGGTGTGATTGTTATCGGACTTGCTAGTATCATTATCGGAGAAGTGTTGTATTCAACTGGTTTAACACTTTTAGAGCGTTTGATTGCCATTGTTGTTGGGTCAATTTTGTATCAATTCTTAATCACAGCAGTTATTGCCCTTGGCTTCAATACGAACTACCTCAAATTGTTCAGTGCTCTTGTCTTGGCACTCTGTCTCATGGTTCCCGTTCTTAAAAATAAATTTTTCAAAGGAGTGACCTTATCGCGATGAAAAAAATTGTAGAATTAAAAAATGCTACCGTTCAAGTTAATAACGGTCTTGACGAGGTCAAAACAATCCTTGATGACGTGAATTTGACAATTTATGAACATGATTTTTTGACGATTTTAGGTGGGAACGGTGCTGGGAAATCAACGCTTTTTAACGTGATTGCTGGAACTTTGATGTTGACTAGCGGAAGCATTTATATCCTAGACAAAGATGTGACACATTTACCTGCTGAAAAACGTGCAAACTATTTGGCGCGTGTCTTTCAAGACCCTAAAATGGGAACAGCACCACGTATGACTGTGGCTGAAAACCTTCTTATTGCCAAATATCGTGGTGAAAAACGTGGACTTTTGCCACGAAAAATTCATGCGTTTACCGATGAATTTCAAGCGTTGGTTGCACGAACTGGTAATGGTCTTGAAAAGCATTTGGAAACGCCGACTGGGCTTTTATCAGGTGGGCAACGTCAAGCACTTAGCTTGCTCATGGCAACGCTAAAACGCCCAGAATTGTTGCTACTTGATGAACATACGGCAGCCCTTGACCCTAAGACGAGTGTATCCTTGATGAATTTAACAGATGAATTTGTATCAGGTGACCACTTGACAGCACTCATGATTACACACCACATGGAAGACGCTCTGAAATATGGTAACCGTTTGATTGTTATGAAAGACGGCAAAATCATCAAAGACCTCAATCAAGACGAAAAAGCTCAAATGGCAATCGCCGATTATTATCAATTGTTTGAATAAACACAAACGCCTTCGGGCGTTTTTTAGGTGTTCAAGTAACTTTTCCAAATCACAAAGAAGAAAATCTTCTGAAAATATGGTACAATGTTAATGCTGTAATTCGACTTGCTAACTTTTTTGGAGGCAAGGACCGTTTGTATGAAAAAAGCAAAACAATTTGCTCGTATAAAAAATAAAAATGAGGAGAAAACATCGTAATGAGCGATATTAAAATTATTGCCCTTGGAGGGGTGCGCGAAAATGCGAAAAACCTCTATGTGGTAGAAGTTAATGACTCTATTTTCATTTTGGATGCTGGACTTAAATATCCTGAAAATGAACAATTGGGTGTGGATGAAGTTATTCCAAATATTGATTACCTAGTTGAAAATAAAAAACGTGTGCAAGGAATTTTCTTGACGCATGGGCATGCAGATGCTATTGGAGCTTTGCCTTATATTCTATCGGAATTTAAAGCGCCAGTATTCGGCTCACCGTTGACAATTGAGTTAGCGAAGCTTTTTGTTAAGAAAAATAACAACGTTAAAAAATTTAATAATTTCCATGTTATTGACGCAGAAACTGAAATTGAATTTGCAGATGCGACGATTTCATTCTTTAAATCAACTCACTCAGTTCCTGAAAGTTTGGGGATTGTTGTCGGTACAGATGAGGGAAATATTGTTTACACAGGCGACTTCAAATTTGACCAAGCTGCCCGTAAATATTACCGTACAGACTTGTCTCGTTTGACTGAAATTGGGCGTGAAGGCGTGTTAGCTCTGCTTTCTGATTCTGCTAATGCGACAAGTAATGTTTTGACAGCTAGCGAATCAGAAGTTGCAGCTGAAATGGATAGCATTATCGCAGATGCTGAAGGCCGCGTGATTATTGCAGCCGTAGCTTCTAACTTGATTCGTATTCAGCAGGTATTTGATTCAGCTGCAGACTACGGTCGTCGTGTGGTTTTAACTGGTTTTGACGCTGAAAATATTGTCCGCACAGCCATTCGTATGAAACGCTTGCGTTTGGTTGATGAAAAATTGATTGTCAAACCAAAAGACATGCACAAATTTGAAGATCACGAATTGATTATTCTTGAAACTGGTCGTATGGGTGAACCAATTAATGGTTTGCAAAAAATGGCACTTGGACGCCATCGTTATGTGCAAATCAAAGAAGGTGACCTTGTTTACATCGTTACAACGCCAAGTCTTTCAAAAGAAGCAGCTGTTGCGCGTGTCGAAAATTTGATTTACAAAGCTGGCGGTGTGGTTAAACTTATCACACAAACAATGAATGTTTCAGGCCATGCCAATGCGCGTGATTTGCAGTTGATGATTAACCTTCTTCACCCAAAATATTTGTTCCCAGTTCAAGGAGAATACCGTAACTTGGCAACGCATGCTGAGTTAGCGCAAGAAGTTGGTATGTATCCAGAAAATATTTACATCGTTAAACGTGGTGATGTCATGGTTCTTGATAAAGACGGCTTTAATCACGAGGGAAGTGTCCCAGCTGGTGATGTGATGATTGATGGAAATGCTATTGGTGACGTTGGTAATATTGTTCTTCGTGACCGCAAAGTCTTGTCAGAAGATGGTATCTTCATTGTTGCCTTGACTGTTAATAAACGTGAAAAGAAAATCGTTTCAAAAGCTAAAATTCACACACGTGGTTTTGTCTATGTCAAGAAAAGCCGTGATATTCTACGTGAATCAGCTGAATTGGTTAATCAAACTGTTGAAAATTACTTGGCACAAGATAGCTTTGACTGGGGAGAATTGAAAGGAGCTGTCCGCGATGAAGTGGCAAAATTCCTTTTTGACCAAACCAAACGTCGCCCTGCTATTTTACCAGTGGTTATGGAAGTGAGATAAGAAGATAAGGGAGGCAAAAGCCAAGTCTCCCTATTTGTTATTTTTGCTGTGCAGTTTTTTCTTGTTTTTTTAAGTTTTGATTGATATACTAAAAGCCCAAGATTTTGAAATATGGATTAATTTGCCTTAATCTAAAATTCTAGAAAGCGAGGATACGTATGAGAAAGTTATGTAGGATAATCTTTTTTATTCCCAAACTCATTATCAGTATTATCTGGAATTTTTTCTGGGCTATTTTTAGAACGATTGTAATTATTGGAATTATTTGTTTTGGTTTACTATATTATGCCAATAATAGTAGTTCTCAGTTAGCCAATACGATTTCAACCATTGCAAATAATGTAACAAGTTATCTTTCAGCAAATAGTGATGATATTGCTAATAGTCTAAAGGATTTGTCAACGGATGATTTCACTTATTATTCAGGAGCACGTTGGTCAAGCAATTCTGCAAATGTCTATATTGAAACGACCAATGAAACTTTGGTCAATGCTTATAAGGAAGCCATTAATACTTGGAATGCAACGGGAGTTTTTACATTTAATGTAGTTTCGGATGCATCATCAGCAGATATTATTGCGACTGAATATTCTGATGCTAGTTCAAAAGCAGCAGGATTTGCTGAGACAGAAACGAATGCTTTGACAAATCATATTACTCATGTTGATGTAAAATTGAATACTTACTATTTAACAGAAAATGATTATGGTTATACGCATAATCGTATTGTTTATACCGCGGAACATGAGTTGGGACATGCGATTGGGCTTGATCATGATGATAGTGAAGAATCAGTTATGCAATCCTCAGGCTCTTATTATGGCATTCAGGATGTTGATATTGAAAAAGTCCAATCACTTTATGCTTCTTAAATAAAAGTAAATCTAGAAAAAAACTGCTGATTTCAGCAGTTTTTTTCATATTCTCCTAGTTTAACGACTTGTGATTTGGTAAAATAGACATATGATTATTTTACAAGGGAATAAAATTGAACGCTCATTTTCGGGCGATGTACTTTTTGATAATATTAATATTCAAGTTGATGAGAAAGACCGCATTGCGCTAGTTGGGCGAAATGGTGCGGGAAAATCAACTTTGTTAAAAATTTTAGTGGGTGAAGAAACACCAACTTCTGGTGAAATTAATACCAAACGTGATTTAACCTTATCTTACTTGGCCCAAGATAGCCGTTTTGAGTCAAAGAATACGATTTTTGATGAAATGTTGCACGTTTTTGATGATGTGCGTGGCATGGAATCACGTTTGCGTAAAATGGAAATGCAAATGGCAGAG
Organism: Streptococcus pasteurianus; assembly: GCF_004843545.1. Classification (NCBI taxonomy): domain Bacteria; kingdom Bacillati; phylum Bacillota; class Bacilli; order Lactobacillales; family Streptococcaceae; genus Streptococcus; species Streptococcus pasteurianus. The sequence goes on from NZ_CP039457.1 coordinate 810,855, forward strand.
CTGATAGGTGATGCTTTTGATAAATTGATGTCAGATTATGACCGCATGTCAGAGGAATTTCGTGTCAAGGGTGGATTTACCTATGAGGCGGAAATCAAGGCGATTTTAAATGGTTTTAAATTTGATGAATCCATGTGGCAAATGAAGATTTCGGAATTGTCAGGTGGGCAAAATACACGCTTGGCGCTTGCCAAAATGTTGCTTGAAAAGCCTGAATTGCTAGTGCTAGACGAACCAACCAACCATTTGGATATCGAAACCATTGCTTGGCTTGAAAATTACTTGGTCAACTACCAAGGTGCTTTGATTATTGTCAGTCACGACCGATATTTCTTGGATAAGGTGGCAACGGTGACGCTTGATTTGACACCACATTCGCTTGACAGATATGTTGGTAATTATTCTAAATTCATGGATTTGAAGGCTGAAAAGTTAGCACTCGAAGCCAAAAATTATGAAAAACAAGCCAAAGAAATTGCTAAGTTAGAGGACTTTGTTCAACGTAATATTGTGCGTGCCTCAACGACAAAACGTGCCCAAGCTCGCCGCAAACAGTTGGAAAAAATGGAACGTTTGGACAAACCAACGGCAGGGCAAAAATCAGCTAACATGACTTTTCATGCGGATAAAGTGTCAGGAAATGTAGTCTTGACGGTGACAGATGCGGCAATTGGCTATGATGACCAAATCTTGTCAGAACCAATTAATATTGATGTCAAGAAATTTGATGCCATTGCCATTGTCGGACCAAATGGTATCGGAAAATCAACCTTAATTAAATCAATTGTGGGTCAAATTCCATTTATCAAGGGAACATCAACCTACGGTGCCAATGTTGAAGTGGGTTACTATGACCAAACGCAATCAAATTTGACGCGTACAAACACGGTTCTTGATGAGCTTTGGAATGACTTTTCAACGACACCAGAAGTGGAAATTCGTAACCGTTTGGGAGCTTTTCTCTTCTCTGGCGATGATGTCAAGAAATCAGTCAGCATGCTTTCTGGTGGTGAACGCGCCCGCTTACTTCTTGCAAAATTGTCCATGCAAAATGATAATTTCCTTATTCTAGATGAACCAACCAACCACTTGGATATCGATAGCAAGGAAGTTTTAGAAGATGCTTTGATTGATTTTGATGGAACACTTTTATTTGTCAGTCACGACCGTTATTTCATTAACCGTGTGGCAACAAAAGTGCTTGAAATCTCTGAAAAAGGCTCAACCCTTTATCTTGGTGATTATGATTATTACCTTGAGAAAAAAGCAGAGCTGGAAGAAATGGAACGTTTGAAAGCCGAAGAAGCACAGGAAAAAACAGTTGCCATTGTTGAAAAAGCGCCAGCTAATGATTATCAAGCGCAAAAAGCTAACCAAAAAGAACTTCGCAAACTCACACGCCGAATCGCTGAAATTGAAAATCAATTAGAAGAGATTGAAGCGTGTGAAGAAGCAATCAATCAAGCGATGTTAGCCACAAATGATGCCGTAGAACTTGTTGATTTGCAAAAAGAACTCGATGACTTGACTGAACAACAAGAAAACCTCATCCTAGAATGGGAAGAACTCAGCGAACAGGTTGAAGGATGATCTTTAATGATATGCAGCTGTCTGGGATTAGTTAGCATATCATTTTTTAGTTAAAAAAAATCAATAGCAAGCTATTGACTTTTTATGTTAAAGTTCTATAATAATTAGTGATAAATAATAAGAAAGTATCTAGCAAATCTTAAATTTAGCCGAATAAGCTTACTTGAAAAGGAAAAAGTTTATTTTTGGGTTAATTTTTAGAGGCTTGTTTTTTTGACTGTGGAGGTAATCATGAATCCTAAACATGCTCCTTATGGATGGTTAGTAAAACGGATAGCGCGTCGTTTGGAACAAAATATGAATAATTTTCTTAAACCGTATAATATTACGATTATGCAATCATGGGTTTTAATGTTTTTGAAACAAACAGAGAAGTGCTACACTTTCAAAGAACTAGAGAAACAATTTGAAGTTTCTCAGCCAACCATGGCCGGTATTTTAGCACGTTTGGATCAAAAAAATATGATTATAACCATTCAAGATGAAAAAGATAAGCGTATTAAAAAAGTTCAAATTTCTGATGATGGTAGAGCTTTGATTAATCGTTTAGGTGAGCACCTAGAGGATTCAGAAGTTGCAATCGTTGGGAACTTTACCAGAGATGAGCAAGAGACTTTTCATTTATTGCTTGAAAAAGCTTATTATAATGTTGTAGAAAGAGGTAACGAGAATGATTAAAACTTTACTCGCGCAAGTGAAGGAGTATAAAACGCCATCTTTATTAGCTCCTTTATGTGCCGCTTTGGAAGTTTTTTTCGATATGTCTATTCCCTTTGTGATTGCAAAATTGATTGACCAAGGGATTCAGGCAGGAAATCTTGCGGTAGCCATGAAATATGGTTTATTTATGTTACTTTTAGCTATTTGTGGTTTGACGACAGGTTTTCTAGCAGGGAAATTTGCGGCACAGGCTTCAGCTGGTTTTGCTGCTAATTTGCGTGAAGGAATGTATGACAATATTCAAACATTTGCTTTCTCAAATATTGATAAATACAGCACGGCTGGTCTTGTAACACGTATGACAACCGACGTGACAAATGTGCAAAATGCTTACCAAATGATTATTCGTGTGGTTGTCAGAGCACCGTTAACAATCATTTTCAGTATGTTTATGTGTTTTGTGGTTGATCGTCAATTAAGCTTGATTTTCCTACTTGCTGTTATTATTTTAGCGGCTTCATTGCTGTTCATCATGCGTAAAGCAATGCCCGCTTTTAACTATGTTTTCCGTAAATACGATGACTTGAATGCCAGTGTCCAAGAAAATATTTCTGGTATTCGTGTGGTAAAAGCTTTTGTCCGTGAAGATTATGAGAATAAAAAATTCACCAAGGCTGCTGAAAATATCTACCGTTTATTTGTGAAAGCGGAAAAAATTGTTATTTTTAATAATCCAATCATGATGTTTATCATCTTCGCTTGTATGATTTGCTTGTCTTGGTTCGGAGCCCGCTTTATTGTAGCGGGTAGTTTAACGACAGGGGAGCTAACGTCACTTCTTTCTTATATCTTTGCCATGATGATGTCATTGATGATGTTGTCAATGATTATGGTTATGATTTCAATGAGTACAGCTAGTGCAGAACGTATTTCTGAGGTACTCAACGAAAAAGCTGACATTGTTAATCCTGAAAATCCATTGATGGAAGTTTCAGACGGAAGTATTGTTTTTGATCATGTGCATTTTTCTTATAAACATGGCGGTGGTGAAGAGGTGCTTTCTGATATAAACCTGAGTATTAAATCTGGTGAAATCATTGGAGTTATTGGTGGAACAGGTTCTGGTAAGACCTCATTTGCTAATTTGATTTCACGTCTTTATGATGTTGATTCTGGTTCAATTAAAGTTGGTGGACGTGATGTTCGCGAATACGATTTGGAAGTTCTTCGTGACCAAGTAGCGGTTGTTCTTCAGAAAAATGTCCTTTTCTCAGGTACTATTTTAGATAATCTTCGTTGGGGAAATGAAAATGCGACAGATGAAGAATGTATGGAAGCTTGCCGTCAAGCTTGCGCAGATGAATTTATCGAACGCTTCCCAGACAAATATAACACTTGGATTGAACAAGGTGGTAGTAACGTTTCTGGTGGGCAAAAACAACGTCTTTGTATTGCCCGCGCGTTGTTGAAAAAACCAAAAGTATTGATTTTGGATGACTCAACTAGTGCTGTTGATACTGCGACAGATGCGAATATCCGTCAATCATTTGCTGAAACCATTCCTGGGACAACTAAAATTATTATTGCCCAACGTATTTCTAGTGTGCAACACGCTGATAAAATTTTAGTTCTTGATGATGGTAAGATTTCGGGATTTGCCAGTCATGATGAACTATTACAAACAAATGCGATCTACCGTGAAATTAGCGATGTTCAACAGCAAGGTAGTGGTGATTTTGATGCGGAAGGAGGTAGCAATTAATGGCTCAAACCAAAAAAGAAATTAATAAACAAGATACGCTAAAACGTGTGTTGGCTTATGTTTTGAAAAACTATAAATGGCGCTTCTTGCTAGTATTGGTTTTGATTTTAGTAACAGCGCTTTGTATGGTACGCTTTAGTTTGTTCATGCAAACATTGATTGATAGTTATATTACACCTCTTTTAGCTGCTAAAAATCCAGATTTTTCAGGGTTAGCGCACGCTATTTTCCAATTAATCATCATTGGTATTATTGGTGTTCTAAGTTCTTACACTTATAATCGTTTGATGGTTTATGTTGGACAAGGAACAATGCGTCGTATTCGTATTGATTTGTTCACTCATATGGAACGCTTGCCAATCAAATACTTTGATACACATGCTCACGGTGATATCATGTCTATCTATACTAACGACGTTGATACACTTCGTCAGTTGATTAGCCAGAGTATTCCTCAGGTCATTAATTCGGTTTTTTCGATTGTGGTAACATTTACAAGTATGCTTCTTTTGAATGTTCCCTTGTCAATATTATCACTTTTTATGGTTGTGGTGTTATTATCAGTAGCGCGTAAAATTGCTTCGCAATCGTCTAAGCATTTCCATAATCAACAAAATGACCTTGGGCGTGTCAATGGGTTCATTGAGGAAATGATGGACGGTCAAAAAGTGGTTAAAGTTTTCAATCACGAAGAACGTGCTAAAGAAGATTTCCGAAAAATCAATCAACAGCTCCGCTATTCTGCTACAAATGCTAATATCTATGCTAATATTTTGATGCCAGTATCAGCTAATATTGGACATATTTCCTATGTGCTTTGTGCCATGCTTGGGGCAACCCTAGCTCTTCAAGGCTATGCTGGATTGACTTTGGGAACATTGGTTTCTTTCCTAGCGCTTAACCGTAGTTTTACAAACCCAATCACACAAATCAGTCAACAAATCAACGCAGTTATTATGGCGATGGCTGGTGCTGATCGTGTCTTTAATCTACTTGATGCTGAAGTGGAAACAGATGAAGGTTATGTTGAATTGGTAAATGCTACTGAGGACACTGCTGGAAATCTTCAAGAAGTTGAAGAAACAACTGGTATGTGGGCTTGGAAACATCCACACGAAGACGGCACCGTAACTTATCACAAGCAAGAAGGTCGTGTAACCTTCTCAGATGTAACCTTTGGTTATAGTGATGATAAAATGGTTTTACATGATATTAATTTGTTTGCGGAACCTGGTCAAAAAATTGCCTTTGTTGGCTCAACTGGTGCTGGTAAAACAACTATTACAAACTTGATTAACCGTTTTTACGATATTCAAGAAGGTAAGATTCATTACGACGGTATTAACATTCGTAAAATCAAAAAAGCTGACCTTCGTCGTAGCTTAGGGATTGTATTGCAAGATACACACCTTTTCACAGGAACAGTTATGGATAATATCCGTTACGGACGTTTGAATGCGACTGACGACGAATGTATTGCTGCGGCTAAGTTAGCTAATGCACATGATTTCATTAAACGTTTGCCAGAAGGTTACGATACCATTTTGACAGGTGACGGAAGTAATTTATCTCAAGGACAACGTCAATTGCTTGCGATTGCACGTGCAGCTGTGGCAAATCCACCTGCTTTGATTTTGGATGAAGCAACATCATCAATCGATACGCGTACCGAAGTTCACGTCCAAGAAGGTATGGATGCGTTGATGAAAGGTCGTACAACTTTTGTTATCGCTCACCGTTTGTCAACAGTTCGCAATGCGGATTGTATCATGGTTCTCGAGCAAGGACGTATCATCGAACGTGGTAACCACGACGAATTGATTGCGCAAAAAGGTCGTTATTACCAACTTTACACAGGTAACGCCATTAGTGAATAGCTGAATTAAATCATTGTTAAAATTTATTTTATCAATATGTGAAAATGTAAAAAAGAATAACCTCTTTTACTGGGTTATTCTTTTTTATATTTTTATTTATCAAGCTAAGTAGGAGGGAACATTATCATTTATAGTGTAGATATTTTATGTCAACCTTAATAAATATTTCGTTGATATTTTTAGAATTTTTTATTGACTACATAAGAAATTTTTCTATTCGTTTGCTTAAGGAATATCTTTTTCAAACATTCTATCAGTAAGTGGTTGCAATTGTTTATTTCACTATTTACTTGATAAGGAGCTATCTAGGTACTATTTTTTAGTTTAATTTTAATAACTATACAAGTGGTTATCATAATTTTTAAAACTAGTTTTAGAAAAAAGCATAAAAAAAGAGAAAAACAGAAAGTAGTTTCTGAATTTTTGAAACTATTGAAATTAAAAAGTGTAAGCGCTATACTTGATGGTGGGAGGTGTTTCTTATGGATAAAACATTAAAAAAAATAGAGCCTCTCATAGAATCATATTGGGATTCTATGACAGATACTGAACAAACAATTGCACATTTTTTTATCACTAATACCTCAGAAAAAGATGTGAGTTCTGGCGCAATTTGTCAACGTTTACATGTATCAAAAGCTAGTTTGACACGTTTTGCTAAAAAATGTGGTTTTAGTGGTTACAGAGAATTTATTTTTTCTTATCAGGAATCTAAATTACATTTAAAAGGAGAGTCAAGCACCTTAAAAAATAATGTAACTAAGAGGGTTATGGCAGACTATGAGCAATTGCTAGAAAAGACCTATTCAGTGATTGATGAACAGCAACTCACACGGATTACACGCTTGATTGAAGAAGCTAACCGTATATATCTTTATGGTAAGGGGAGCTCGGCTCAAGCTTTGAAAGAGATGAAGACACGTTTTATGAGGTTGGGCTTTGATTTTGATATTGTAACAGATAATGATGAACTGATATGGTCTAGTATGTTAGTGGGACCAGATTGTTTGGTTATTGCAGCGTCTCTGTCAGGAAAAACCAAATCTGTGATAAATGCTCTAATGACTGCTAAGGAAAGGGGGGCTAAGACGGTTTTAATGACAACCCAAATTGTTACTCAAAGAGATGATTCTTGGGATGAATTAGTTTTATTGGCTTCACGAGATAACTTATCTTATGGGAATCGTATTTCACCACAATTTCCTATTTTATTGTTGATTGACTGCTTATTTGCTTACCAATTAGCAGTTAATCAAGATGAAAAACAAAAACGTTACCACAAAACGATTATTTCTTATAAGGAGGAATTATGACAAAAAAAGAGTACTTTTTACAACAACTTAAGGGGGGAGTAGTTATTTCCTGCCAAGCTTTACCAGGTGAGCCTATGTATTCGGAAAAAGGAGGAGTTATGCCGCTTTTTGCTAAGGCAGCTGCACAAGCAGGTGCTGTTGGGATTAGAGCTAATGGAATTCGTGATATTACAGAGATTAAAGAAGCGGTAGATTTACCGATTATCGGTATTGTTAAAAAAAATTATGAGAATGCTGATGTTTTTATTACGCCGACTATGGATGAAATTGATGCATTAGTAGAGACAAAGGTTGACATTATTGCTTTGGATGCAACGACATCTAGTCGACCTAATGGTCAGACTTTAGAAGAATTCGTGATTCAAATTAGACAGTCTTACCCAGAACAATTATTAATGGCTGACTGTTCAACCATGGATGAAATGATAGTTGCAGATAAATTAGGTTTTGATTTTATTGGAACTACCTTAGTTGGTTATACTAAACAAAGTCAAGATTTAGCAATTGAATCTAATGATTTTGAAATTATTAGGAAAGCTGTTGGAGTTTTGGAGACACCAGTGATTGCTGAAGGAAATATTAATACACCAAGTAAGGTTAGACGTGTTTTACAACTAGGTGTTCATACAGTAGTTGTCGGCTCTGCTATCACACGACCATTGGTGATTGCAAAACCATTTATTGAGGCAACGAATATAGATTAAATTGAAGGGAGATTTTATGTTTAAGAAATTTTCACGTTTAGGTCAAGCGTTTATGTTGCCTATTTCTATTTTACCTGTAGCAGGTTTATTGTTAGGAATTGGTGGTGCTCTATCTAATCCTAATGCTATTGCTCAATTTCCACTTTTAGGTCAAGAATGGTTGCAGACTATATTTGCTGTAATGAGTGGAGCAGGTGGTGCTGTTTTTAATAACATTGCTTTAATTTTTAGTATTGGCGTGGCTGTTGGTCTTGCGGATTCTGATAAAGGGACAGCAGGCTTATCAGGTGGAGTAGCTTATCTGGTCTATACAGCAACTATCAGTAGTTTATTACAACTCTTTTCCGCAGAAGGTGCTACTATTGATACAGGCGTTTTAGGTGCGCTAGTTATTGGTTATGTAGTCTCTATTCTTCATAATAAATATCGCCGGATTGAATTACCAGCTTATCTAGGTTTCTTTGGTGGTTCACGTTTTATTCCCATTGTCTCTTCTTTAGTTGCTATTGTGATTGGTAGTATTTTCTATGTTATTTGGCCACCTGTTCAAAATCTTCTCGTTTCATTGGGAGAAGCTATTGCTACAATGGGAAGTTTTGGTTCTTTCTTATATGGTTTCTTTCTGAGATTAACGGGTGCTGTTGGTTTACACCATACCATTTATCCTATGTTTTGGTATACTTCTTTGGGCGGTGTTGAAGAGGTTGCTGGTAAGACGATTCAAGGTGCACAAAATATTTTCTTTGCTCAGTTGGCAGATCCGAATCATACCGGTCTCTTTACTTATGGTACACGCTTCTTTGCGGGACGTTTTGCGACTATGATGTTTGGTCTTCCAGCAGCTTGTTTGGCGATGTATCATTCAATTCCAAAAGCTAATCGTAAAGCTAATGGCTCCTTTTACTTTAGTAGCGGTTTAACGTCATTCTTAACCGGTATTACAGAACCTATTGAATTTTCTTTCTTATTTGTAGCCCCATGGCTTTATGTTGTACATGCTTTCTTAGATGGTCTGTCTTTCTTTGTTGCTGATTTGTTATCTATTCGTATTGGTAACTCCTTTTCAGGAGGTATCATCGACTTCTTACTTTTTGGTGTTCTACAAGGAAATGACAAAACGAATTGGCTCTTAGTGTTACCAGTGGGATTAGTTTGGGCAGGAATTTACTATGTAGTCTTTCGTTTCCTGATCAGTAGATTTAAAGTTGCTATTCCAGGAATGGTTATGAGTGAGGAGACTTCTGTGCAGGCATCTAAAGAAAATTCTTCTTTGACAGAAATTTCTATAAGTATCATAGAGGCGCTTGGTGGCGAAGCTAATATTGAACATGTCACGGCTTGTGCAACACGTTTACGGGTGTCTTTATCAGATAGTCATAAAGTTGATAAGGAAAGTTTAAAATTAACCGGAGCTACAGCGATTTTAGATGTAGATAATGGTATCCAAGCGGTTTATGGTGGAAAAGCTATCCTTTATAGCCAAGAGATTAATGAAATTTTAGGAAAAGAGGTATAATGATTAAAAGCTTTGATTAATTTCAAGGCTTTTTTAGTGTACGACGGGCATGGTGTATATATGGAGTGAAAGTCCTCTATAGTGACCCGCTGCCGGTGAACATAATAGTGACTCCCAACCTTGATGATTGTGAGGTATCGGGGAGGGATGTGAATTAACCTGATTGAGCTGAAAGTTATAACGTATGCATGATGTTAGGCTTACTAATCTAAGGTATCTCATAGACAACGAAACAAGAAAATCATTCGATTTAAACAGTCAAGAAAAAATCATTACGTTTGATCTTTAAAGATATACTAAATTTCTCTTTTTACGCCACTTTTTAAAAACGTTTTCAAACTTTCGGTTCAATAATTTGTGATTTGGGAAATAATATCATATGATAAATGGACTAAGAAAAAGATATTTGGAGGGCAATATGATGAATTTGTCTCAAGAACAATATATAGATATGTATCTCAAAATGCAGCGTATTCGTGAGTTTGATATGCGCATTAATAAGTTAGTCCGACGTGGTTTTGTCCAAGGCATGACACACTTTTCAGTTGGGGAAGAAGCGGCCAGTGTTGGAGCAATAGCACATTTGACTTATGATGATATTATTTTTTCAAATCACCGTGGGCATGGGCAATGTATTGCTAAAGACATGGATTTGAACAAAATGATGGCTGAACTCGCTGGCAAGGTGACTGGTGTGTCAAAAGGTCGTGGTGGTTCCATGCATTTGGCAGATTTTGAAAAAGGCAATTATGGTACAAATGGTATTGTTGGCGGTGGTTATGCGCTTGCTGTTGGTGCAGCGTTGACACAAGACTATAAAAAAACGGACAACATTGTTGTTGCCTTTTCTGGTGACGGTGCGACAAATGAGGGTTCTTTTCATGAATCAGTAAACTTAGCAGCTACTTGGGGATTACCTGTTATTTTCTTTATTATCAATAATCGCTATGGTATCTCTATGGATATTACGAGAGCGACCAATACACCGCATCTCTACACACGTGCTGAAGCTTATGGCATTCCTGGTTTTTACTGCGAAGATGGCAATGATGTCCTAGCGGTTTATGAGACAATGGGGAAAGCGGTTGACCACGTGCGTTCTGGAAATGGTCCAGCCATTGTTGAGGTAGAATCTTACCGTTGGTTTGGGCATTCGACAGCTGACGCAGGTAAATACCGTAGTAAAGAGGAAGTTGATGACTGGAAGAAAAAAGACCCACTTGTCAAATTCCGTACGTATTTGACTGAAAATCATTTGGCAAGCCATGACGAATTGGATGCTATTGATGCACAAGTGGTTAAAGAAATTGATGATGCTTACGCATTTGCTCAAAATAGCCCTGAACCAGATTTGTCAGTAGCATTTGAAGATGTCTGGGTAGATTAGGCAGCTTTTTAATCATAAGAGGAGAAAGACAATGACTGAAACAAAACAAATGGCATTACGTGAAGCTGTCAATCTTGCGATGACAGAAGAAATGCGAAAAGATGATACGATTTTTCTCATGGGAGAAGATGTTGGTATTTACGGTGGCGACTTTGGAACGTCTGTTGGTATGTTTGAGGAGTTTGGACCTGAACGTATCAAGGATACACCGATTTCAGAAGCGGCTATTGCAGGAAGTGCCATTGGCGCTGCGATAACTGGGCTTCGTCCGATTGTTGATGTGACCTTTATGGATTTTATCACCATTGCCCTTGATGCCATTGTTAATAACGGCGCTAAAAATAATTATATGTTTGGTGGTGGTTTGAAAACGCCAGTAACCTTTCGTGTAGCCTCTGGTTCTGGTATCGGTTCAGCAGCGCAACATTCGCAGTCTCTGGAAGCTTGGTTAACCCATATTCCTGGTATTAAGGTTGTTGCTCCAGGGAATGCTAATGACGCCAAAGGGCTTTTAAAATCAGCCATTCGTGATAATAATATTGTTATTTTCATGGAGCCAAAGGCGCTTTATGGCAAGAAAGAGGAAGTGAACTTGGATTCTGATTTTTATTTGCCGCTTGGAAAAGGTGATATTAAGCGTGAGGGAACTGATTTAACCATTGTTTCTTATGGTCGTATGTTGGAGCGTGTTCTTCAAGCAGCAGATGAAGTAGCAGCTGACGGCATTAGCGTTGAAGTGGTTGACCCACGGACACTTATTCCACTTGATAAGGAGTTGATTATCAATTCGGTGAAAAAGACTGGGAAGCTCATGTTGGTTAATGACGCTTACAAGACAGGTGGTTTTATTGGGGAAATAGCTGCGCTAGTTACGGAAAGTGAAGCTTTTGATTATCTTGATTATCCGATTGTACGTTTGGCAAGCGAAGATGTGCCAGTACCATACGCACGTGTTTTAGAACAGGGCATTTTGCCAGACGTTGCTAAGATTAAAGCAGCCATTTATAAAATGGCACGCAATGGTCGTGATGCCTAAGGGAGGTGTTTTCTGTGGCAAATGAAATTATTATGCCAAAGCTTGGTGTGGACATGCAAGAAGGGGAAATTCTTGAATGGAAAAAAGCTGAAGGTGATGAGGTCAATGAGGGTGATATTCTGCTTGAAATCATGTCTGATAAGACCAATATGGAAATTGAAGCTGAAGATTCTGGCGTGCTGTTAAAAATTGTTCATCCGGCAGGTGATGTCGTAGCTGTTACCGAAATTATCGGCTATATCGGAGCAGAGGGTGAAACTCTTATTGATTCTGTGGGTGAGAAACACGTTGAACAGTCAGCATCAGCTCAGGAAGCGAAAGCTCAACCGTTGCAAGCAAGCACAGCGTCAGCGATTTCTCAAAAGACATCTGAGACTGGAAAAGTCCGTGCTACGCCTGCTGCTAGAAAGTTGGCACGTGAGCGTGGTATTGACCTTGAAAAAATCACTGGCAGCGGTGAAAATGGGCGGATTCACAAGGAAGATGTGGAACAATTTAGTAAGATTCGTGTGACGCCACTGGCTCGTAAGATTGCAAAGGACAAAGGTGTTGACCTTGAGACACTGGTGGGAACGGGTGTTTCTGGTAAGATTACCAAGGAAGATGTTTTAGCAAGTCTAGGTGATGTTGCGCCGCAAAAAGAACAAGCAGATGTAAAAGTTACACCGCAAGCAGGAGCTTTGGCTGATGTTACGGCTGCAAGTGACGGAGTTGAAGTCATTAAGATGTCTGCTATGCGTAAGGCAATTTCAAAGGGAATGAGCCATTCTTACTTTACAGCACCGACCTTTACGCTTAATTATGATATTGATATGACGAATCTGATTGCCTTGCGTAAGCAACTCATTGAGCCAATTATGGCAAAAACTGGTTACAAGGTGACCTTTACGGACTTAATTGGGCTTGCTGTGATTAAGACCTTGATGAAGGAGGAACACCGTTTCCTTAATGCTTCTCTGATTAACGACGCCCAAGACATCGAACTACATCATTTTGTCAATCTTGCAATCGCTGTTGGGCTTTCTGAAGGTTTAGTGGTTCCTGTGGTTCATGGTGCAGACCAGATGAGTTTGTCAGACTTTGTGGTAGCATCAAAAGATGTGATTCAAAAAGCACAAGCTGGTAAATTGAAAGCAGCTGAAATGTCTGGCTCAACATTCACCATAACGAACCTTGGGATGTTTGGAGTGAAGTCGTTTAATCCGATTATTAATCAACCAAATTCGGCAATTCTTGGGATTTCAGCAACTATTGAAACACCCGTCGTTCATGACGGTGAAGTGGTTATTCGCCCAATTATGGGAATGAGTTTGACCATTGATCACCGATTGGTTGACGGAATGAATGGTGCAAAATTCATGCTAGATTTAAAAGCGCTTCTTGAAAATCCGCTAGAATTGCTAATCTAAAGTAAAAAACGTGGGCGGTGACATAGGTGACTCGGTCATCTTGAAAGCCTAATGTTGACAAATAAATGATATAGTCGGTTGCTTGGGTGAAAGCCGCCCAAAGCTGACTGAGGAACAAAAGAATTTTCTGAAGGGAAAACGTAAAATGGCAGTAGAAATTATCATGCCCAAGCTTGGTGTTGACATGCAAGAGGGCGAAATTATTGAATGGAAAAAAGCAGAAGGTGAGCTTGTCCAAGAGGGCGATATTCTGCTTGAAATCATGTCTGATAAGACGAATATGGAAATCGAAGCCGAAGATTCTGGCATGCTTTTGAAAATTGTTCACGAGGCTGGTGATGTTGTTCCTGTGACAGAAATCATTGGCTACCTTGGTGCTGAAGGTGAAGTTATTGACGAAGTTGCGCAAGTAACACCAGAACAAGCAGCGGCAGACTTAACCGCAGCAGGCTTGGAAGTGCCAAAGGCGGTGACGGCTGATGTGACTTCTGAACAAAAAGCTCCACTTGCAGCTGATGAGTATGACATGATTGTGGTTGGTGGTGGTCCTGCTGGCTATTATGCCGCCATTCGTGGTGCGCAACTCGGTGGCAAAATTGCTATCGTTGAAAAATCAGAATTTGGTGGTACGTGTCTAAATGTTGGCTGTATCCCAACTAAAACTTATCTCAAAAATGCCGAAATCCTTGATGGACTAAAAATTGCTGCTGGTCGTGGTATTAATCTGGCTTCAACTAATTACAGTATTGACATGGATAAAACCGTTGAGTTTAAAAATTCCGTTGTCAAAACATTAACAGGTGGCGTTCGTGGTCTCTTGAAAGCTAATAAAGTAACCATTTTTGACGGACTGGCTCAAGTCAATCCAGACAAGACGGTAACGATTGGGTCAGAAACAATTAAGGGACATAGTATCATTTTAGCAACTGGTTCAAAAGTATCACGCATTAATATTCCAGGTATTGATTCACCGCTTGTTTTGACTTCTGATGATATCCTTAATCTACGTGAAGTACCGAAATCATTAGTTGTCATGGGTGGCGGTGTTGTTGGAATTGAGCTTGGACTGGTTTGGGCATCTTACGGCGTTGATGTGACCGTTATTGAAATGGCAGACCGCATTATTCCAGCTATGGACAAGGAAATTTCGCAGGAATTGCAAAAAATTCTGACGAAAAAAGGTATGACCATTAAAACCAATGTCGGAGTAGCCGAAATTGTTGAGAAAAATAGCCAGCTTGAGTTGACGCTAACCAATGGTGAGACAATTCAAGCAGATAAAGCGCTTCTATCAATTGGACGTATTCCCCAAATGCAAGGTCTTGAAAATCTCAATCTTGATATGGAAGGTAATCGTATCAAAGTCAATGCTTACCAAGAAACGTCAATCTCTGGTATTTATGCCCCTGGTGATGTCAATGGTCAAAAAATGCTAGCGCATGCTGCTTATCGTATGGGAGAAGTGGCTGCTGAAAATGCTCTCCGTGGCAATCATCGCAAAGCCAATCTCACCTACACACCAGCAGCGGTTTACACTCACCCAGAAGTTGCCATGGTTGGAATGACAGAAGAGGCCGCGCGTGAGCAATACGGCGATATTTTGATTGGAAAATCAAGCTTCACAGGCAATGGGCGAGCTCTTGCGTCTAATGAAGCTCAAGGATTTGTCAAAGTCATCGCTGATAGCAAGTATCATGAAATCCTTGGAGTGCATATCATTGGCCCCGCAGCAGCAGAGCTTATTAATGAAGCGGCAACCATTATGGAAAATGAATTGACCGTTGATGACGTTGCCCAAGCGATTCATGGACACCCAACCTTCTCTGAAAATATGTATGAAGCTTTCCTTGATACCATTGGCGAAGCTATTCATAACCCACCGAAGAAATAAATCAAAAGTATGCTCTAAACATAGTTTTAGAGCATACTTTTATGGATGAAACAACATGTTTGATTTTCAGAATATTCTGCAATATTAATTGACGCTTGCATGACAATTTACTAAAGTAATAAGGGACAAGGTATGAAAATAAATTGTTCAATTTTTTAGGAAGGAAGCTTATGAGAGCTATACGCTGGTTGCTTCCCCTCAGTCTTGTCTTAATGTTCTTATCACTAAGTATTGGGGTAAGTTCACAATTTTCCTAGCTTAAATTGTTTCAAGGGGAAGAGGTAGTCTATCCGGTCTTTTTTGAATCACGCCTACCTAGAACCATGGCAATCGTTTTGGCAGCGGGTGCCTTTTAAGGAAAAATGGATGTTATCACTCATTGGTCTCATTTATGGTGGCATGATTGGAGCAGTAGCAGAAAGGATTGCTTCCCGCTTTAACTTGGTACAATCAATGACCTTGTGGACACAGGGTTCTTTTGCTATGATTCAGACCAATCAATACGAATGGTTATTTCTTAATCTGATCTTAGCGTGATTATTCCTAATATCGTCCGTCATTTTGTTGGGAATCATTTGAAAAAAAGTAGGCGACTTGTTTTTTGGAGTGGGGTATGTTTGGTCTTGGCGTGTGATATTTTAGCTCGTCTCATTATCTGTCCTTATGAACTATCGGTTTCAGTAATATTGGGCGTTTTAGGCTCTGCGATTTTCATTTGGATGTTATGGCGAGGTGACGTCTATGACTAAGAAAAATCCCTTATCAAAACGCATTATAGCTGTTCTATTTGTGCTCGCTGTTGTCTGTTTTTGGGCTTATTTACTTCCCATTGGAGGGCGTTGCTGCCTTTTGTTATAAAGCTTCGCTTGAAAAAATTGTGTGCTTATTATCTTGTGGTAGTAAGTGTTAGTTTAGCAATGATTAGTGCTTATTCTTGCTAAATATAAAATCCAAGTAAGGTTAACACTGAGGAAATGAAAAAGTTGATTGATCAAACTCTTGAATCTATCGTAGAACTTTGAACACATTTGTCATTTGTGTAGTGTGACTGAAACAGTCTTTGTTTTATAATAAAACCAATAAAAGTTAGTTACCTAATAAGGGAGGAAATATTCTTATGAGAAAAATTAAAATTCATGTTTTTCATACTGGTGAAGTTTGTGTCGCCCCCAAATTGCCTTTTGGTGGAGATGATTGTAGTGTGGTTGAAGCATCAGGTATCTTTGGCAAAAAAGAAGATCGCATTTGGCTTCCTGTTTCTTCATATCTAATTGAACACCCAAAAGGAACGTTTCTTGTCGATACTGGTTGGTCACGAGACATGAGCCCGAACGGTATTTTTGATAAAAAGTCGCAAATAAAATCACTAAATAGTAGGTTACTTTACAAAATTAATCAAGGAAAAGTTGGTTTGGGACAATGTATTGATGAACAACTATTAAAGCTAGGAATCAAAGATTCAGACCTTGATGCGGTGCTTTTGACACATCTTGATTGTGACCACGCTAATGGTTTAAAGCAAGTAAGCAACGCTAAAAAATTTCTGGTATCAGCTGACGAATTGGCGTTTGCTCAAAAATTAACGAATAGAGTCCGTTATCGAAAAACTTGGTGGGAAGGCGTTAATCTTACTGCCTTTGATTGGAATGACACTCAAGGAGCATTTTCAAAATCTTATGACTTGCTGGGTGATGGTTCGATTGAATTAATTAGTATCCCAGGGCATGCAGATGGCTTATTTGCTGTAAAAGTTAAAAATGACGAAGGCAAATTTATCCTATTATTTTCAGATGGCGGTTATGCGACAAAAAGTTGGGAACAAATGATTACATCAGGTATTGCTGCCGACAGAGCAAAGCAACGCCAATCATTAGCTTGGATTAGAGAACAAAGTTTAGACCCTAACTGTATTGAATCTTTGGCAAATCATGATTCAGATATTCAACCCCATGTTATTGAATTTTAAGAAATAAGGAATCCCCCAATTATAGAAAAGTTAATGGAACACCCCCAATAGCAACAGCGAGTTGCTTGTGAATCAGGATAATGATAGTTTCGTACACACAACATGGAATTGTAAGTATCATATTGTTTTCGCCTCAAAACGTTCAAAAGGTTTATCGTAACGCCCACCTGAAGCAAAAGTGTGTAAAGATTATATTCATATGTTGGTGAGTATTCCACCAAAACGGAGTGTTTCATCATTTATGGGCTATTTAAAAGGAGGAAAAAAGTAGTTCAATGATTTTTGATAGAGATGCCAATCTGAAATATAGGTATGGGAATAGAAAATTTTGGTGTCGCGGTTATTATGTGGATACAGTTGGCTACAATCAGAAGAAAATAGAAACCTATATTCGTTAATACTCAAATAAGAAGACGTCGTAGCAGATCAGCTAAGAGAAAATAACTGACTGGGATAACCGTAAAAGGTGTTAAATTGACTCATCCATTGGCATTGGCAACGCTAGTGTAAGAAAAGGAATTTGAACAGTTTTAGTCGCCGATAAAGCTTTCCTCAAATGTCAGCAGTCAATATTTCTTGGTGATTTTTCCAGATAAATCAATCAGTGTGATTTGAAAAACAAGCTGAAAACGGAAGGGTTGTGTTTACGATACCATGATTGTTCCAGCTAATAAAATCAAAACAACGTTTAAGGAAATGACTGATTTTAGTAAAATTGATTTAGAAGATATCCCAGATTTTGTCAGTCGTCTTAGCCGAGCTTTGAATTGATGATAAGCATTCAAGTATCTTCATCGAGGAATTCTTCCAAGCAGATTAAGAGACTGAAAGCGGCGATTTTGCTATACTATCCTTATATGTTATAAAAAGGAGCTTTCGCATGAAATATATTGTCAATAACTCCCATAATCCTGCCTACAATGTGGCTTTGGAAGCTTACGCTTTTCGTGAATTGTTAGCTGAAGATGAGCTTTTCATTCTTTGGATTAATGAGCCAACGATTGTTATTGGTAAACACCAAAATGCTATCGAAGAAATTAACAAAACTTATACAGATGAACACGGTATTCATGTGGTTCGTCGTTTATCAGGTGGCGGTGCGGTTTACCATGACCTCAATAATTTGAATTACACGATTATTTCTAATAAATCACAAGAAGGGGCTTTTGATTTTAAGACCTTTTCCCAACCTGTCATTGAAACGCTAGCTGATTTAGGGGTGACAGCGACTTTTACGGGACGTAATGACCTCGAAATTGACGGAAAGAAATTTTGTGGCAATGCGCAAGCTTATTATAAAGGACGAATGATGCATCATGGTTGTCTGTTATTTGACGTGGATATGACTGTTCTTGGAAATGCCCTGCAAGTTTCAAAAGATAAAATTGAATCCAAAGGGGTTAAATCTGTGCGTGCGCGTGTGACCAATATCTTAGATGAATTGCCAGAAAAAATGACTGTTGAAGCCTTTTCAAATCAATTGTTAAATAAAATGAAAGAATCTTATCCTGATATGACAGAATATGTCTTTTCTGATGATGACCTGAAAAACATTCAAGCCTTGGCTGACCAACAATTTGGCACTTGGGACTGGACTTACGGAGAAGCACCAGAATATACAATTAAACGCTCTGTTCGTTACCCAGCAGGAAAAATTACCACATATGCTAATGTTGAAAAATCAGTCATTAAAGGAATGAAACTTTACGGTGACTTTTTTGGCATCAAAGATGTGGCTGACATTGAACAAGCCCTAATCGGACTTCGCTACGAATACCCAGATGTCTTAGCCAAACTCCAAACAATTGATACCACCCAATACTTTACCAACATCACTCCACAAGAAATCGCCAAAGCAATCGTGGAGTGAGGAATATATAAAACTAGCTAGCAATTTTTGCTAGCTAGTTTTTGTTATAGTTTCTAGTTAGGTATCTTATGATGAGTATTTAGTGCTTATTTCCAAGTTGCGTTTTCGTAGGAAACAGTGACAGGGGTATCGTCACTTACAAGATAAACATCAACAATAGTTGCTTTTTGACCTGCTGTTAAGCCATCAATAGATTGGGTTGAAACATTTGTAAATGTGTAATCCAAGGTTTTACCTTCAGAATCTAAAACAGTCCATCCACCTAAATCAATATAATCTGAACTTGTATTCTCTACTATTGTTGTAACAACAAGTGCTTTTTTACCTTCAAATTTACTATATTCTTCCTCTGGATATCCTTCTTTTAAGTCAATATTTTCATCTATAACAGGTTTCTGTATTGTCATTTTTAAACCTGTTGATTCATATCCAGTAACATGCATATCAGCTTCAGTGAAAGTGTAACTTTCGTCAAATGAAAGGTTGTGAGATGTCTCCTCTTTACTAGAGCTTGATTCTTCGATAACCTCAATAGAAGTCGTAGTTGTTTCTTCATCTGAGGTATTTGAGCAAGCAACAAGTGTAGTAGCAGAAAGGAGCAATACTCCTCCTAATAACATTTTTTTCATTAAAAATTCTCCATTCAGCTTTTAACGTGGTTCAGTTTTTTTGCACGTTTTCCTAATTTAGTCTAAGTAGTGCGTGTGTTTGGTAATCCATTGTTGCAATTTAATATTAAGCCAGAATGAGTAGATACCGATTGTAATGATAGTTAAAATGAGCCACTTAATCCAATTGCCAAAGAGTTGTGTGGCTGTTCCGTCAAAGGCTAGACGGTGTCCGTCAATAACAGTATGTTGGACTTTCCAGTTTATCATGATACAAATGCCCCAAGGTGCGCAGATTCCAAGGGTTAAAATGGTAATCAACCCAGCTAAAATACTGTGTCCAACGTAACTTAATAAACCACCGTCAAAATAACTTTCTCGTTTCATCCTATATATCTCCTTTGTATTTAAACGATTGTTTTACGCAAAAACGTTATTAGTGTAGCATATTGAAAATGGCTATGCAAGATGATATGAGCAAAAACAAAAACCACCAAAGTTTGTATTTTAGCGGTTATTATTGTGGTGAAAAATATTATTATTTTTCGATTTCTTCACGCATTATTTTGAGAAATTGTTTGGTACTTGGGGATAGCGTGTTTTGTTTTTTCCAGAGAATTTGCAGGGTGTCGTGATTATTTTCAGCAAATGGAACAAAGGTTAAGTCGCTATCTGGATATGAGGTGTCGATAATGTTGCCAAGGCAAAGGGCGATTCCCACACCAGCTTTGACGAGAAGTGAAGCATTATAGAGCAGATTATAGGTTGCAACAATACGATAATCTCCTAAACCGGCCAATGCGCTAGGTTCTGTACTCGTTTGAGCAGAAGTGATAAGTGGGTAAGCCAGAGCATCAGTGAGGCTTGGCTTTTCAATCAGCGTCAACGGATGTCCTTTAGGAACCAAGGCTCCCCAGCGGTCGCGGTTGTCAAGGGCTAGGTGATTGTATTTTTTGATATCGTAACTGCCAATGGTAATTCCCAAGTCATAAACGCCTTTATTTAAATGTTCGAGAATGTCATCTGCGTTACCACTGCGAATATGGACACGAATATCTGGATATTGTTCGGTTAGTGTTTTGATAGCGCGGGCAACAATATCAAGCGACTGACTTTCGGCGGCTCCGATGTAAATATCACCAGCAATGCCATCTGATTTTCGAATGTTATTTTCAGTTTTTTCAACCAATGCCAGAATTTCAATGGCACGGTTGTAAAGGTATTGCCCGTCATCGGTCAATTGAATTTCACGGCTACCTCGGTGAAATAAAATCGTGTCTAATTCATCTTCTAATTCTTTAATTTGTCGTGAGAGTGTTGGTTGTGTCACGTGCAGAGCGTCAGCTGCATTGGAAATGCTTTTGGTCTGCACAATTGTGACAAAATAATTAAGCACACGAATGTCCATAATGTCCTCTTTCTATGCCTTTTAGTTATATAAACTATGTTATATAAGCATTTGTCATAGCTATTATATCGTGATAAAGTAACTTTGTAAAATGAAGTGGTTACATGATTAAAAAAATAAACATTAATGCTTGACTTTGAGTGGGCTCCAAGGTGTACACTGAATGGCGTTTCGGTCTTAAAAAAGACTTTGAAAAAATGGAGGGATAAGAATGACAGATATTAATCAAAAATTATTGACAGGAGAACGTGCCTGTTTTAAAGCAGAAAATATGACCATTACCCAATCAGTATTTGCGGATGGCGAATCACCGTTAAAGGAAAGTCGTCATATTGTTTTGGAAAATAATATTTTCCGTTGGAAATACCCACTTTGGTATTCACGTGATGTCAAAGCACGAAAGATTCAGTTGCTTGACACAGCGCGTTCAGGTATCTGGTACACGCACCAAATCAATATTTCTGACAGTATCATTCAAGCACCTAAGACATTTCGTTGTAGCTCTGCTATTGTTCTGGAAAATGTCCAAATGCCAAATGCTCAAGAAAGTCTCTGGTCATGTGAGGATATTAAGTTGACTAATGTTAATATAACGGGTGATTATTTTGGTATGAATAGTAAGCATATCAAGGCGGATAATGTGACGATTGCAGGAAATTATTGCTTTGACGGTGCTGAAAATATTGAGATTTCAAATAGCACTTTGTTGTCAAAAGATGCTTTTTGGAATTGTAAACACGTGGTTGTGCGTGATTCGACAATCGTAGGCGAATATCTTGCTTGGAATTCAGAAGATATCACGTTTATCAATTGTACGATTGAAAGCAACCAAGGGCTTTGTTATATGAAACACGTGACTTTGGAGAATTGCTAGCTGATTAATTCGGATTTAGTATTTGAATACGTTGAGAATTTGCAGGCAGATATTCATTCTGACATTATTAGTATTAAAAATCCGATTTCTGGGAACATCACAGCAGATGCCATTGGTGAGATTATTTTTGACGACTCAGAAATCAATGCCAAGCAAACAACCATTTCATTGAGAAAGGATGTGCTTGAGCGTGCCTAAGTATCATTTTGATAAAATTGTCAATCGTCGTAAAGTGAATTCCTATAAATGGGATATTGGTGAGGATGAACTTCCAATGTGGGTTGCGGATATGGATTTTGATACGGCGCCAGAAATTAAAAATGCCCTGCAAAAGCGCATTGAGCAGGGCGCCTTTGGCTACAATACTGTGCCAAATTCTTTCTTTGAAGCCTATATTTCTTGGTGGCAAAACCGTCATGAATTCACACTTCAAAAAGATTGGTTGATGTTTTGCACGGGAGCCGTTCCTGCCATTTCATCAATTGTTCGTAAGATGACTAAGCCAAGTGATAAGGTAGTGCTTTTGACGCCTGTTTATAATATTTTTTACAATTCTATTTTGAACAATGGACGAGAAGTGTTGGAAAGCTCTTTGGTCTATAAGGATGGAAATTATCAGCTTGATTATGATGATTTGGAAAATAAGCTGGCGCAACCCGAGACGACGTTGATGATTTTTTGCAATCCCCACAATCCGACAGGTTATGTTTGGACAAAGGCAGAGCTTGATAAAATTGGTCAGCTTTGTTTGAAACATGATGTCCTTATTTTATCAGACGAAGTGCATTGTGATTTGACACATCCTGATAGCTATTATACGCCGTTTGCATCAGTATCAGAAGAAATCGCAAATATCACTATGACTTGCTTAGCGCCGTCAAAAGCTTTTAATATTGCTGGCTTGCAAACGTCGGTAATTTCTGT
Organism: Streptococcus pasteurianus; assembly: GCF_004843545.1. Taxonomy (NCBI): domain Bacteria; kingdom Bacillati; phylum Bacillota; class Bacilli; order Lactobacillales; family Streptococcaceae; genus Streptococcus; species Streptococcus pasteurianus. The sequence goes on from NZ_CP039457.1 coordinate 833,650, forward strand.
GCCAAATGAAGCCCTTCGTAAACGAGTCAATCGTGGCATCAATACGGACGAAGTGGCTGAGCCAAATTCTTTTGCCATTCAAGCAACAGAAGCAGCTTTCAATGAAGCAGGGCAATGGTTAGATGAGCTTAACGAGTACTTGGTAAAAAATCGTGCGTACTTGATTGAGCAAGTGACAACAACTTTTCCAGAAATCAAAATCGTTCCAGCAAAGGCGACTTATCTCGCTTGGCTGGACTGTTCTGCTATTTCACAAAATACAACAGCATTATGTGCCTTTATTCGTCAAAAAACAGGTTTAATCCTATCTGACGGTGACATTTTTGGTGGCAATGGTAAACTTTTCATCAGGTGGAATTACGCTTGCCCGCTTGAAGTGTTAGTTGACGGTGTTGAACGTTTTAAAAAAGCGGTCAAAGAGTACAAGGAGCAATAAATGAAAAAATTTGGGTGTTTTATCTTAGTTATGATGCTTTTGGTTTTGTCCGCTTGTAGTAGTGTACAAAATAATCAACAAGCTAAGCAAACACAAACAACAACGACAAGTAAAACAGAGGAAGAAAAAATGGTAACAGCTACGGTTAATGGAGAGACATTTACAATCACGTTAAATCAGTCACAAGCAGCGCAGGAATTTTTAAATCTTTTGCCCCTAACACTTGATATGCGAGATGTAAACGGTAATGAAAAATATGCGGTGCTCAACCAAACATTCACAAACGATGATAAAAAAGTAGGAACGATTCACGCTGGTGATTTGAAACTATGGTCTGGCGACGGTTTGGTTCTTTTCTATAATGATTTTCCCTCATCTTACCAATATACAGACTTAGGAACGATGTCAGATAGTCAAGGCTTGGCAGAAGCTCTTGGGTCTGGGGACGTTATTATTACCATTGAGGTCGTCGATTGATGCGCTCAATAACAGTAACCATTGCAGAAGGAACATTTGAGCTTTTCTTAGAAAATAATGCTAGCGCGCAAGCTTTTTCTGAACTTTTGCTACTTGAATTGGAAATGGTTGATGTGAATGGCAATGAGAAATTTTATTTACTAGCTGACCACCTACCAAACCAAGAACGCTGTTCTTGTTTGATAAAAGCAGGTGATTTATTACTATGTCATACAAATGAATTAACCTTTTTCTATGATGATAGTAAAACCTGCTTTAAATACACTTATCTAGGACATGTTAAAGACAGCCAGAATTTCAGAAAAGCCATGACAGGCAAGATAGTCACTGTTATTTTTGAGGAAAAGTAAGATAGTCTTGACTGCTTCATGAAATTACTGCTTATTTTTGCTATAATGTTTGAAAAAAGAAATGATGGGTGGGCAACCTATGACAAAAATGAGACGTCGTGACCGTGAAGTGACTGACTTGACAGAAATCAAAGCTATTGTTGAGAAAAATATGATTTTGCATTTAGGGCTTTTTGATGAGGAATTTCCTTACGTTATCCCTTTGCATTATGGTTATGAATACCGTGAAGAAACTGACCAGTTTATTTTTTACACACACGGTGCGAGACGAGGGCATAAAATTGATTTAATCCACCAAAATCCCAATGTTTGTGTTCAGATTGAGGGAGAAGTGGTGCCTGATTACGACTATGATGTGCCTTGTAAATACGGTGCTTTCTTTAGTTCGTTTATCGGACGTGGAAAAGCAGAGCTTATCGAAGAATCAGAGCAAAAAGCCTACGCCCTTAATCTACTCATGCAGCACCAAGCTGGCAAAATATTTGAATTCACCGAAAAAATGACAAAACCAGTCGGCGTGATTAAGATTGTGATTGACCAATATTCCGCCAAAGCTAAGACAATGATGCCTAAAAAATAATAGAAAAACAACTAATCTAAAGCAGATTGGTTGTTTTTTGTTAATAAAGATAAAAAATTGAAAAATTCCCTTGACTTGGAGCTAACTCAAAGGTGTAAAGTAATAGATGACATTAGAAAGAGGAGGAAATTATGGAAAGTAACGTAGTCGCAACACAGCAAAAAACGTATTTTTTTAGTAATCGTGATTTGGCTAAATTGTTTATTCCTTTGATTATTGAACAAGGGTTGGAATATCTGGTGGGCTTAATCGCCTCGATTTTAGTTTCAAGAGTTGGCGAAGCAGCAGTGTCGGGTGTTTCTCTTGTGGAGTTTCTCATGGCGCTCTTTATCAGTATTTTTGCCGCTTTTGCAACTGGTGGCGGCATTGTTGCAGGTCAATACTTAGGTGACCGTGATGGTGAAAATGCTAATAAAGCTATCAATCAATTAGCGAAATTCACTCTTATATTTAGTATCGTGATTACGGTTTTTATTTTTGCCATTAAACCGTTAATTTTAAATCATTTGTTTGGCTCAATTACGCCAGCAGTTCATGCCCAAGCCGATCGGTATTTTAATATCGTTGCCTTATCGACACCATTTATTGCCATGTATAATTGTGGCGCAGCGATTTTTAGAACCTTAAACAAATCACGCTTGCCGATGAATATTATGTTGGTCATGAATGGCTTGAATATTTTAATGGGGATTAGTTTGATTTATGGTCTCGGTTGGGGTGTCGAAGGTGTTGCAGTACCGATTTTGCTATCACGTGTTGGTGCCATGGTGCTAGTTCTTTGGTTTGCACATCACTTGACATCTGAATTAACTTTGGGAAACTTTTTGCGTGAAAAAGTTGACTGGCAGATGATTAAAAAAGTTCTTGGTATTGGACTACCATTTGGGTTTGAAAATGGCATGTTCTTTCTTGGTCGCTTGATTGTGTTATCAATTGTGTCTTTATTTGGAACAGCGGCGATAGCAGCTAATTCGGTTGGTGGAACGATTATTATGTTTCAGGCACTTCCAGGAATTTCTATCGTGCTAGGTTTAGCAGTTATCATTTCAAAATGCGTTGGTGCTGGGGACTATGAGCAAGCAGAATACTATAAGCGTAAGGTTAGCCGAATTATTCATTTGGCAAATGGTGCGATTTCTTTGCTCATTATTGCTGCAATGCCGTTATTGATGAAAATCTATGATTTGTCTGCGCAAGCAACGCACTATGTTTGGATTATTGTCCTTGCACACGGTATTCTTGTTAGTATTTTTTGGAATTCTGGTTATGTGTTACCTGTTGTTTTTCGTAGTGCTGGAGATGCCAATTTTCCAATGGTAGTTAGTACTTTATCAATGCTATTAGCTCGTGTGGTATTTGCCTACATTTTTTCTGTTATGCTTGGTATGGGAATGCTAGGAACGTGGGCAGCTATGTTTTTAGATTGGTTTATCAAAGGAATCATTTATGAAATCCGCTACCGAAAAGGAACATGGAAAAATTATAAGTTAGTCTAGGAAAAACAATTTTAAAATTAAAAAAGCATCCATGCCTTTCAAGCATAATATCTATAAAATATAAGTATTTGTAATAGTTGTTAATCCTTGTTATGATAGCTTTAGTAATTAAAGAAAAGGATTAATTTATGCAGAAAACTTCAAATCGTTCATTAATTTTACTTTTAACAATCGGTGTATTTGGCATTCTGAATACAGAAATGGGAATAACAGGCATCTTGCCACATATCGCTGAGCATTACAGTGTTTCATTGACAACGGCTGGTTTGTTGGTATCTGGTTTTGCTTTAGTTGTTGCTATTGCAGGACCAACCATGCCTTTACTATTTTCAAAGGTCAATCGTAGATTAGTTATGCTTTTGGCAACAGGTGCTTTTACCTTGAGCACTATCGTTTCGATTTTGGCGCCAAATTTTACTGTTTTACTGATTGCGCGTGTTTTACCAGCAATTTTTCATCCTGTCTATGTCTCTATGGCGATGACGGTAGCCGCCACATCTGTTCCTGAAAACGAATCGCGAAAAGCAGTTGCTCAAGTTTTTATGGGTGTTTCAGCTGGAACACTTTTAGGCGTACCAGTGTCTAATTTCTTAGCAAGTCAATTTTCACTTAGCTTAGCAATGATTTTCTTTGCTATTATTAATTTACTTGTTTTTATCGGAACCATCATTTTAGTACCATCGATGCCAGTGACAACTGGATTATCTTATGGACAACAATTAAGCATTTTAAAACGTAAAACGATTTGGATTTCTATTATAAGCGTTCTTTTATTGAATGGAGCAGTGCTAGGTTTTAATTCCTATATGTCAGATTTCTTAGAGAGTTTCTCACAAATCAACGTTAATCTAATTGCCTTGGTTTTGTTAAGTATTGGGCTGGCTAATATTATTGGAAATGCTTTAGCTGGACAATTTTTAGATAAAAATACTCATCGATTACTGATTAGTTTGCCACTATTTCTTATCCTTGATTTAGCTTTACTATTTTTCTTTGGAAATCAAGCACTAGCGATGATGATTTTAGTTGTCATTTTTGGAATACTTGGTGGACTTGCGGGGAATGTGAATCAATATATGATTTACAGTGTTGGTGAAGATGCACCCGATTTTGCTAATGGTCTGTTTCTGGCGGCTGCCAATCTTGGTGTGACCGTCGGAACATCGTTTACAGGTGTGTTTATAACGCTTGGTGGTGGTAGTCAATTTAGCATTTTGGGAAGTATCATTATGCTTATTATCGCTTTTATAGCTATCCTTACTCGTCAAAAATGGCTTGCACTATTAAAATAAAAAACACTATTCATGCCTTTCAAGCATAACATCTATAAAATATAAGTATTTGTAATGTATGATAACCTTTGTTATCATAACTTTAGAATAAAGATAGGAAAAAAGAACATGACTGAAGAATTACATTTAACTCAAGAATGGGACAAAGTTTTTCCAAAAAGTGATAAGGTTGACCACAAAAAAGTGACTTTTCATAACCACTTTGGAATTACTTTAGTTGCTGAGTCGTTTGTTCATAAATAAGAACTTCCTCTCTTTATAGAAGACCCTTTCATTTTATAAAGCATTACTTAACCATTTCTAAAATATCATATGACAGTTTGGTATGTAATATTAATAATAAATGACAAAAATCTCCTAAAATACGATTAAATTGGATTAAAAAACGCTCTAAAGGCGTCAGAGTAAAAATTTATGAGGAAGCTCCAAATTTTAAAAATATTCATTGAGAAATACGTAAACAAATAAAGCTAAGCACTTTGTCTTAGCTTTATTTTCAAAACTGATTTTAAGTCGTTTTACGGTCAAAGAAGTTGTAAATGTATTCGATAATCGCAAGGATAACAAAACCAATTGCAACCAATCCAAGTGTGCCTGAGGCACTTGTTTGCCCAAAGATACCAGCAATGGCATTTACCATTGGTGCGGCAAAAGCAGCACCGAGATTGATTCCCATAAGAATGACCGATGTGGTTAAGGTACCACCATTTTTAGGACCGACTTGTGCCACGCGAAGAAAAGCTTGTGGGAACACCCAACCAAAGAATAAACCAGCAATGATAACGCCTGTTGTTACTAAAGCAACGTTTGTCGCTGTGGCTACCAAGTAGAAACCAAGTGCAATGCCGGTATAGGCAACTGGTAAAATAAAGTTACCAATTAATTTTGAAACTGGGGCGTAAAGAAGGGCTGCTACCATGGAAGAGAAACCAAGTAAAGCAAGAATTGATGACGCAGCAGACGGCGTTATCATCGCGACACCTGAACATAATCACACCACAAGTGCAGCTTTAAAAAGCACGATTGAATGGCTTTCCTATCAAATTCATCCCTTTGATGGCAAACCAGTTATGATTGTAGGAGCCTCTTATTATCAACAAGGGTCATCACGGGCACAGTTACACCTTCGTCAAATTCTTGATTCCCCAGGTGTTAATGCCATGGTTTTACCAGGAAATGAGTTTCTCCTTGGAAATGCTAAAGAATCCTTTGCCAGTCATTATCATTTGAAAAATGAAGCAACCATCAATTTCTTAGGAACTTGTTTAGAAAATTTTATGAAGTATGTTAGTTTGGTAAACGGACTGAATGCCCCAAACGAAGAAATTCTCAAACCTGCTGGAGCTAACGAAAGTACACCAGTATCTACGGATGCTAATTCAGGTGCTTCAGCTAGTTGGAATGCGAGTGCAGCCCCAGTAGCCAAGCCTATCACCTCTAACTCAACAACCCCATTTGATAAAACACTAGACGACATCTTTGGTCCTGATTTAGGCATTGAAGGAAAAGATATTTTAGATACAGTAACTCTAGATTAAAAACAAAAACGCCTTTGTGGCGTTTTTTTGATTAATTAAGCAATTGCTGATAAAGATTTAATTCCTCGTCCTCGTCAACGTTAAAGATAATTTTATTAACAAATTGGCTGTGTTCTAAAAAGTCTTTTGCGGTTTGAATGGCAATTCTTGCCGCATTTTCATTAATAAAATGAACTTCATCATCTGTTGCAAGAGATGATAGGGCAACAGATTCAAGATGATTTTTTTCTGCCAACGTTAGACAAGATAAGTAACTTTTAGCAAGTAAATCTTCGTCAATCGGCGTCAAATGCTCGTTGATAGCAGGACTAACGGTGTGAAGTACAAATTTGGCAGGCAAGTTATAAGCTGGCGTAATTTTTGCCGTGCCGGTTGGTTCATCATGACCTTGTTCTTGTATGAGTTTGTAGCAATCCAGACGAAGTTGTACACCAGCATAGGTATGAATAGTATTGTCAGTGCAGTCATGAAGTGGTTGGAAGCAACCAAGCATACGACGATTAGCAGTATTGACAATGGCATCCACCTTGAGACGCGTAATATCACCTTTCCAAACATAAAGGCGGTCGTCTGTTGGAATTGGGCGTAGATGATTTAAGAAAACAACGACACGCTCTGCTTTTTTAAGTTGTAGATAGTTATCTTGCATATCTAAAAAGCCACTTGAAACCGCCATTGGTGGACGAACGTTAAGAAGAGCACGCAATAATGTTTCTTGACTATCCAAGTCACTAGACACATCAATTGCTCTAAATTGTGGATTTTCCTTAATCAGGTAATCTAGAAGGTAGGTTACCATTTCTTTTTTTGTCATATGGTCTCCTTAGCATAATAAAATCGCTTTCCTAAGCATAAGTATATCACCTTTTTAAGGAATTAGCATTAAGAAAAATGAAAAAATCTAAAAATGACAAATAGGAATCCGTGTAGCAATAATGAATCCCTATTTTTTGATAATCAATTCCAATGCTTTTTGTAATTTTTCTTCTTGTTTTTCTTTATCCTTAACTGGATTTTCGATGATTTGATTGATTTTGTTGCTAATAACGATACCCATGGTACGGTTGATGCTAGAACGAACAGCAGTTAATTGTGTTACGATATCGATACATTCTTTATCGTCCTCAATCATTTTTTGAATCCCACGCAGTTGCCCCTCAGCACGTTTTAAACGATTAATGATGTCTTTGTTATCTGTTGCCATAAAGCTCTCCTTTAATTGCTATTATACCGATATGGGGTATTGTTTGTCAAACCCAAGACATTATCGTTGACAGTAAATTGTAGGATGTGATATCATCAAAATATACCCATAGGGGTATCTATCGACAGAGAGGAGACAAGGTTATTTTTCTAAAAAAATTATTTTCATCATCGATAAAAAATATTGATGTTACGGAACTTCAACGACTTTTAGATAAAGATATTGTGTTATTAGACGTTCGAACAGCTCAAGAATACGCTAGGGGGCATATTAAAGGAGCTCGGTCATATCCTTTAGACCGTTTGAATACCTATCAGGGTACCAAAGATAAGCCAATTTATCTTATTTGTCATTCTGGAGCTCGCAGCAAACGTGGCGCAAAATTATTACAACAAAAAGGCTATGAAGCCATTTCGGTTAAAGGCGGTATGATGGCTTGGCATAGAAAAATTATCGGAGGAAATAAATGATTAAAATTTTGATTGTTGGTGGTGTCGCAGGTGGGATGTCAGCAGCGACTCGTTTACGCCGCTTAATGGAGGATGCTGAAATCATTGTATTTGACAAAGGACCTTATGTTTCATTTGCCAACTGTGGGCTTCCATTTCACGTTTCTGGGGAAATAGCAGAGCGTGAAAGTCTTATCGTACAGACACCAGAACGTTTGAAAGCACGATTTGCTATTGACGTTCGACCAGATTCAGAAGTGGTGGCAGTTGATACGGATAAGAAAAACATCACAGTTCGCCATGCGGATAAAGTCTATACAGAATCATACGACAAACTGATTTTGTCACCAGGTGCCAAACCAGTTGTTCCTCAAATGGTAGGGCTAGATAGTGCTGATAACGTGTTTGTGCTTCGCAATATTCCTGACTTGGATAAGATTCTGAATGCATTAAACGACACCAAAGCTAAATGTGCCACTGTTATTGGTGCTGGGTTTATCGGACTTGAAATGGCAGAAAATTTGTCTAAAAAAGGCTTGCAAGTGACAATTGTTGAAAAGGCACCGCATGTTTTGCCACCGTTAGATGAAGAAATGGCAGCTTTTGTTAAGGATGAATTGACACGAAACGGTATAACGGTTTACACTAATCAATCTGCCAAAGCTTTCAAGGATAATGGAAAAGTTATCATTCTTGAAGATGGTAGTGAGCTACTATCTGATATTACTATCATGTCAGTTGGGGTTCAACCAGAATCAAATTTAGCTAAAGAAGCAGGTCTTAAACTTGGTATGCGTGGGGGTATTCTTGTTAATGAGTATTATCAAACCAGCAATCCAGATATTTACGCTGTTGGAGATGCCATTATTGTCAAACAAGAAATCACTGGTCAATATGCGCTTATTTCTCTAGCTAGCCCAGCAAACCGTCAAGGTCGCCAAGTTGCGGATAATATCGCTGGCATTGCTCGTCAAAATAAAGGAAGTATTGGAACAGCTATTGTTCGTGTCTTTGATTTGGCAGCTGCTTCAACAGGCTTGAGTGAACGCATAGCTCGCCAACAGTTTGAAGATGTAGCTGTGGTTCATACGACATCAAAAGACCATGCTAGTTATTATCCCAATGCTAGCGATATCGTTTTGAAATTGATTTTTAATCAGAAAACGGGTGCTATTTATGGAGCGCAAGCTGTTGGGCAAAAAGGTGTTGATAAGCGTATTGACATTCTGGCAACAGCGATAAAGGCAGGACTAACGGTAGCTGATTTACCAGAATTGGAATTCACTTACGCACCGCCATTTGGCTCAGCTAAAGACCCAGTAAATATGGCAGGATATGCTGCGCTTAACATTATGGAAGGTATTAGTGAAAACGTTCAATGGTATGCTTTATCAGATGAATTAGCCAAAGGAAAAATGTTACTTGATGTTCGTACGAGAGAAGAAGTTTCACGCGGTCATTTTGCAAATAGTATTAACATACCACTTGATGAATTGCGTGACCGTTTAGCAGAATTAGACGCCAATCAAGAATACATTATCAGTTGCCACAGCGGGCTTCGTTCTTACATTGGAGAACGTATTTTGAAGCAAAATGGCTTTAAGATTCAAAATCTTGATGGTGCTTATTTCCTTTATAGTACTGTCAAACCAGAGGAGATTGTTCATGATTAAAACAATTACAGCTAGAGAATTACAAGAAAAAATAAGCAAAAAGAACCTGCATTTGCTTGATGTTCGTGAGAAAGTAGAATATGCCATGGGACATGTGCCAACAGCGGTTAATCTACCTTTAAGCGAATTTGTATCAAGCTACCAAACACTTGATAAGGACAAGGTTTATCATATCATTTGCCAAAGTGGCTCACGTTCTGAACAGGCAGCAGTTTTCTTATCTCAACAAGGCTATCAAGTTGTCAATGTCGCAGGTGGCACATCCGCTTGGATAGGAGTATTGGAATACTAAAATAGTTGACATCATTAAGCAAGGCTACTGGTCTTGCTTTTATGTTATAATCAATCTATGATTGATAAGAATAATATGTTACAAAATGCAGAAAAGTCTGTTTATGATAAATTACATACAGATACCAGTGCGCATGATTGGTGGCATGTGGTGCGCGTGAGAAATACAGCGCGTGAGTTGGCAGAAAAAGAAGGGGCAGACCAGTTTATTTGTGAATTGGCAGCGTTGCTTCACGATATGGCAGATGATAAGTTAAATGCTAATCCCGAGCAAGCTTTGACAGAGCTGAAAGCTTGGCTAATGCAACAAGAACTATCAGAAGAAGTTATTGACCACATTATCCAAATTATCACGACCATGTCATTCAAAGGAAGTGGTCAAAGTGTTCCGCCAACTTTGGAAGGTAAGATTGTGCAAGATGCAGACCGTTTAGATGCCATTGGTGCAATTGGAATAGCGCGGTGTATGGTTTATTCGGGAAGCAAGGGACGTCCGATTCATGACCCAAGTAAGGTAGCACGTGACAATCCTAGTTTAGAAGATTATCGCAACGGGCAAGATACGGCAATCATGCATTTTTACGAAAAGTTACTCAAACTTAAAGAGTTGATGAATACGGCTTATGCTAGAAAAATGGCAGAGCACCGTCACAAAGTTCTAGAAGAGTTTTTAACAGAATTTTACGCAGAATGGGACGGTAAGTTATAGGTTGCAATAAAAAGGCAAAATGTTATAATAGAAAAACGAAAAGATTGGGAGGTCAATAAAATGGCAATTAGACGTGCGACAATCGCTGATATTCCAACATTGATGGACCTTTTACAACAAATTCTCTATGTGCACCATGTGGCAAGACCTGATTTATTTCAAGAAAAAGGTGTCAAATACACAGAAGACGAATTAGCTGCACTTATTGCTGACGATAATCGTCCGATTTTTGTTTATGAAGATGATAATGGTAAAGTGATTGCACATATGTTTACTATTGTTGAAGACGTTAGCGCACCAAGAGTTCCCCAAAAAACACTCTTTGTTGATGATTTGTGTGTGGACGAAGCAGCGCGCGGACAAAAAATTGGTGAAAAACTCTATCAGTTTGCTTTGAAATACGCCAAAGAAATTGGTTGCTACAACCTAACGTTAAACGTCTGGAGTGCAAATAAATCAGCCGTTCGCTTCTATGAACGTCAAGGCATGACACCGCAAGAGACACGTATGGAACAGATTATTGATTAAAAATGCCTCTAAACATCTTTGTTTCTACGGCTTCAAAGTTCATATTCTGGTGACCTTATCTGGTTATATTCTGAACTCTGTTGTCACGCCAGCCCCTGTTCATGATATCAAGGTGGTCTATGAACTATTAGAGGGATGTAAGCAATCGGCTATCCTAGGTGATTTAGGCTAACTGAGCAGTGAACACAAGAAGGACTTAGAACAACAAGGTTACCATCTATGGACGCCGTTTCGTAAAAACATGACAGAGACCGAAGAACATACATTAGCTAGAAGCCTAGCCGGACTACAGTTACGAATTGAACAAATTATTCTGGCTCATAACTTACGCTATTTTGAAATGAACTAGCACCACGACTTTGAAGGAATTATTTTATATGCACTTTTACCAACTATTACAATTAGATCCTCTAACCTTAAAGCAAAAGATACATGATGTTGATAATAAGAAACAAAAACTTCAGCTTATAGCTTGTCTTTTTATAAGGGCAATTTTATTAGTCTCCTTTGCTATTTTTTGGATAAGCTCTCTAAATTTTATATTTGGTAAAGATATTTCATCGTTTTCACTTATTCTATTTTGTATTCTATTAACTTTACGTTTTGTACCATTTGGCTATAGAGTAGGTCATTCTCTAGTAGGATTAGGAATTGTTTTTATTATACTTTGGTTAGCTCCGTTCATTTCTTTAATAGCTTATCCATTTATACAATTCATACTTCATTTCATTTGTTTATTGCTTTTATTTTTTATCACCGGTAAAGAGCCCCAAATGGGTAACCCCGGATTATACTCCTTTTCCTATCTATATTTAATTGGAACAGTACACTATATATCCAATACTCAAGTAGTACATTCCTTTTTTATTTTATTATTTTCTTATGGACTTTTTGCTATCATCTTCTATCATAAACATAAATTTTCAAATGAAAACATTTCCTTTATTCATATAATAAAAGAAAATAGACATATAAATAACAAAAATATTTGGTATTTTTACTATGCGTTCGGAATTAGTTTATTACTCTTTCTAGGAACTTATTTACGAATTGATAGATTTATGTGGTCGACTTTTGCTTGTTCCTCTCTATTTTCTGGATATAACACTTTTAAAATTTCTGAAAGAGCAAAAGAGCGAGTTATTGGAATCTTTGGAGGATCAATTTTATCAGGGTTACTTCTGCTTCTTATTCCAACAAATTATCTTGGAATATTAGGCGGAATATGCTTAGGATTTTGTGCAACATATCAAAACAAAACGATTTTAAATTGTATTGGAGCAATCACTTCAGCAACATTAATATTTGGACTAAAAACAACGGTACTCCTACGAATAACACTTAACCTATTAGGAGTAGGGTATGCTTTTTTATATCATCTTATATTCGTAAATATTACTGGGTCTTTAATGAAAAAAGGAAAAAAGAGGTTGGGCAAAAACTAGCTTTAAAATAAAACCACACAACGATTTCAGTCTTGAAAACAATCAAGATGATAAAATCACTGTGTGGTTTTTGAGTGTTTAACGTTCTTAAGGCTAGATTCTTAGCCAATTTTGTTAGATTCATACTCATGAAGAGAAATCTAATCTCTGTTTGAATAGCTTGTCTCCCTCTAACGTGGACTCTGCGAACGCCAAAAACACTCTTCAATCTACCAAAAACGGGTTCAACATTAGTTTTCCGTTTGGCGTAGACACGAGAGCCTTCTTCGCTATTCAATTTTTCCTTTATGAGTTCTTTAAAGTAATTCCAAGTTGGATTGTAATAAATGTGTTTCTGATTGCCACCTTCTGTTTTGGCAAGTTCTTCCAACTCTGGTGTGTCTTGTATTTTTATCTGCCTCATAGATTTTAAAATCACGTTTAAAGCCATACTTATCACATCGACGAGCGTAGCACTTAAAAGAATAAATCACTCCGTCTGGTTTCATAAACTGGTCGGTTTCTTCAAGATAATTCCAATTACAGGAATTATTAGGACTGTTCTTATATTTCCTCGTTAATTCTTTTTGATACATGCCATAAGGGATTAGAGGTGTTTTTCCAGCTCATCCATGATAAAAACATAGTTTTCTTCACTTCCATAACCTGCATCGGCTACAATATGTTGGAATAAATCCAGAGTTTGGATAGAGTTTAGGAATGGCTCTAGAGTTCTAGTATCTGTTGGGTTTGGAAAAATGTCATTCAGTGGCATCATTTTCAATTCAGGCTTGGAAGGTGTCAGCCTTGCAGCCTATGGACAAGCTTGGCTAACAAATTTTGTTGTCGCATTACCATATAATTTTGTCGTGGTTGGTCCGATCGCTCGTTATTTCCTAGGTGAAATCCAAAAACAAACTGTACTAGCCTAAACACCCCCTAAAAAAGCAAGGATAACTCCTTGCTTTTTTAGGAGTTAAAAAGAAGTTTTGTCATTAAAACAACTTATCTTTATCACTTTTTCAAAAAAGTAGTATAATAACGGTAAGAACGATGTAACCGTTTTTAGAAATTGAGGAACAAGTTATGACTGATAACGTAAATGAAAAAGTTAATCAACTTGAACTTGAAACTTACGCAGCTAACGACGTTTACCAAGCTGCTAATACGCAAAGTTCTGGGTTAAAGCAACCACAAGTTGAAGAACGGCAAAAACGGTATGGAATGAATCAACTGAAAAAAGCTGACAAAGAACCTATTGTACTTACCTTCATTAAAAATTTTACAAGTCTAATGGCAATTTTGCTTTGGGTAGGTGGTGGCATTGCTATTCTGTCTCATAGTTTAGAACTTGGGCTTGTCATTTGGTTTGTCAATATTGTCAATGGGATTTTCAGTTTTGTACAAGAATACCGTGCCAGCCAAGCGACAGAAGCTCTCAAAAAAATGTTACCTTCCTATGCGCGTGTTATTCGTGAGGGACAAGAAGAGAAAATCTTAGCAGAAGAATTGGTACCTGGCGATGTCGTCTTGATTGAAGAAGGGGACCGTATTTCCGCAGATGGTCGGATTGTCTTTGCGACTGATTTGCAGGTTAATCAATCAGCGCTGACAGGCGAATCAAATCCCGTTTTTAAAACGAGTGAAGCTGATAATGACCCACAAAAGACAGCGCTTGAATACGATAATATGGTCTTTGCGGGAACGACAGTCTCATCTGGTTCGGCGAAAATGATTGTTTCTGCCATTGGCATGGCAACACAGTTTGGACAAATTGCTCACTTGACCCAAAATATGGCTGATGACAAGAGTCCGCTTCAAAAAGAACTAGACCATTTGACAAAGCAAATCTCAGTTATTGCGATTACAGTTGGTGTCATTTTCTTTATCGCAGCAACCCTGTTTGTTCATGAGCCATTTGCTAAAGCATTCATTTTTGCGCTCGGTATGATTGTTGCCTTTATCCCTGAGGGCTTGCTTCCGACCGTTACACTTTCTTTGGCAATGGCGGTGCAACGTATGGCTAAATCAAGTGCCTTGGTTAAGAAATTATCTTCTGTTGAAACCTTGGGAGCAACTTCTGTCATTTGCTCGGATAAAACGGGAACATTGACCCAAAATGCCATGACAGTTAATCACCTCTGGCAAGTTTCTGGAGCTTATGAAGTAACAGGGCTAGGATATTCAGCAGAAGGAGACATTCGTAATAGCGGTGGTAAGAAAGCTTCGCTTGTCGAAAATCAATCGCTTGAACAACTTGTCCGCTTCGCTCACCTTTGTAGCAATGCACAAGTCTTGCCACCTGATGACGAGAATGCTTCTTATACTGTTCTTGGCGACCCAACCGAGGCTTGTTTGAATGTTCTTGCCGAAAAAGCTGGAATTACTCTTGAAAATAATAATCGCTGGGCACCGCGCTTGAAAGAATTACCTTTTGATTCTGTGCGCAAGCGAATGACAACGATTAATCGCATTGATAGTTTGATTGATAGCAGTTCTTTGGTATCGATTACCAAAGGGGCTCCAAAAGAAATGACTGAGCTCTGCCATTATTATAAAGACCAAGAGGGCTTGCATGAAATGACTGCCGATATCCAAGCGCGTATTTTAGCAGCAAATGATGACTTTGCTAAAAATGGCTTGCGTGTGTTAGCTCTTGCTTACCGTGCTTTGGAAAAGGAGAATTTGGTTCAAGAAAGTCAATGGACTCAAGAAAATATTGAACAGCACATGGTCTTTCTTGGCTTGATTGCCATGAGTGACCCACCACGTGAAGGTGTGCGCGAAGCGATTGATAAATGCTATAAAGCTAGTATTCGCATTATCATGGTGACGGGAGACTATGGTTTGACCGCACTTAGTATTGCTAAGAAAATTGGTATTGTTCGTGGCGATGATGCACGTGTGGTAACTGGATTGGAACTTGAAAAGATGTCTGACGAGGACCTTAAAGAAGTTCTTACTGGTGAGATTGTCTTTGCGCGTGTGGCGCCTGAACAAAAATATCGTGTCGTAACAGCCCTTCAAGAATTAGGCGAAGTTGTTGCGGTAACTGGTGATGGTGTTAATGATGCGCCGGCCTTGAAAAAAGCTGATATCGGCGTGGCCATGGGTGTTACGGGAACGGATGTAGCTAAAGAATCTGCTGATATGATTTTAACGGATGACCATTTTGCTTCCATTGTTGATGCAGTCGAAGAGGGGCGAGCGGTTTACCATAATATCAAGAAATTCTTGACCTATATTTTCAATTCAAATACGCCAGAAGCGGTGCCGTCTGCCTTTTTCCTCTTGTCCCGCGGTTTTGTCCCACTCCCTTTGACGGTTATGCAAATTTTAGCGGTTGACTTGGGAACGGATATGATTCCTGCTCTTGGTTTAGGAGTTGAACCTCCAGAACCCAATGTGATGCAAGAACCTCCGCGCAAATTATCAGACCGTCTTTTAAGTAAATCACTTCTTGTTAAAGCGTTTCTATGGTATGGCTTGATTGAGTCGGCACTTGCCATGGGTGCTTTCTTTATCACTTATTTTTTACATAATGGCAATTTGGCAGTACTTGCTAGTTCAGGTCAACTTTATCGTGAGGCTACAACCATGACTTTGGGGGCTATCATTTTCTGTCAAGTTGGTATGGTGATGAATATCCGTACCTCTGACCAATCTATTCGTAAATTGTCATTATTTGGCAATTCCTTAATCAATATTGGCTTGGTAGTTGAATTAGCTATTTTTATCCTATTAGTTTATGTGCCTATTTTCCATAATCTCTTTAACACCGCGAGTTTGGGTGTGTGGCATTGGATTTATCTTATACTTTGCCCATTTGTCATCATTGGTTTAGAAGAGATTCGTAAGCGGCTGATGACACTTTAGAGACGATAAAAACGGTAACCCTAGCTTTTACATACGAGCTAGGGTTAGTTTTATTTTAAGGACGTTTGGAGCGTCGAAAGTCATTCAACGTTTTTAGAGAATTTGGTAGTTTGGCTTTTTCTTGACACTCTTGGAAAATGCTTGTAAAATTCAAGAGAGTAAAGAGGACGATATGGCAACAATTAATGATTATCTAGCAAAACATAAAAATGAAACGTTTGAGCAATTTCCGTTTAACGAAGCAGATATTCTTTGTTTAAATGAACTGGGATATTTTTGCTTTGAAGATTTAGATAATACGCTTGATTTTTCAAAAGAATTAACATTACATGACATTCTGATGCCTTACGAGGCTGGTGAGAGGGTATTCAATCATAGTTTTTTGGTAACCAAGGCGCGTGTTGAATTGCTAAAAAATGTAGCCTCATCACGACGGTTTGCTGATTTGCATCTGTCAGCTTATGTTAATGATGTTGATTCCGAATATGAGAGACAATTCTCTGCCATGGTTTTTAGTTTACCTGAAATTGATCATTATCAATTAGTTTTTCGTGGGACAGATGATACCTTGATTGGCTGGAAAGAAGATTTTAAATTAGCCTATGTTCGTGAAATTCCTGCACATCGTGCAGCAGTGACTTATCTTGAGCATTATTTAGCGAGTCATCCACTGCCTATCATGGTATCAGGGCATTCTAAGGGTGGGAATTTAGCCTTGTACGCTGTGGCTCATGTTAAGGAAAAATGGCGTTCGCAAATCAAGCAAGTTTATATGCTTGATGCACCAGGTTTGCAAGAAAAAGAACTTGAGCGAGTAGGATACCAAGCTATTCGTGAGCGTGTGCGTGTCATTCGCCCTGAAGGATCCATCGTTGGTGTTATGCTTTATAATGACATTGATCCTGTTGTGGTTAAAAGTCAGGCTTCTGGAATCATGCAACACGCTTTGACGACATGGCAATTTGATGTTGAGACGGGGCAGTTGATTTTAGCAGAACAGCCAACCGATTTAAGCCGTAATCTTGAAAAAACGTTTAAACAATGGACGGATGAATTGTCCAGTCAAGAATTGAAAATTCTTTTTGATACCCTTTTTGATACCTTGATGTCAAGCGGTATCAAAAGCATTAACGATGTGACGATTGACCGAGAATTTGGCGCGAAATTGGCAACAAGCATTGCTTCTTTTTATTCTATTGGAGCGGAGAAGAAATTGCTCCTTGCCAAATCAGCGAAGTTATTTCTTGAAGCTTTTGTCGGACATAGTAAACTGGGAAGTCTGGGAAAAGACCGCATTGCCCTTAATTTTCTTGATTTTAATAGCTTGTTGAGCTATTTGAATACTAAAAAAT
Organism: Streptococcus pasteurianus; assembly: GCF_004843545.1. Classification (NCBI taxonomy): domain Bacteria; kingdom Bacillati; phylum Bacillota; class Bacilli; order Lactobacillales; family Streptococcaceae; genus Streptococcus; species Streptococcus pasteurianus. Next base: position 851,325 of record NZ_CP039457.1, read on the forward strand.
TGAAATAAAAATGGCTTTTTCAGTCTAAAAAGGAGGTTGCCGGCTTGCTAAAACAAATTAAATATTTTCAATCAGTTGTCGAAGAAAATTCCTTTACCAAGGCAGCCGATTCGCATTTTATCTCACAGTCAGCTATTTCACAGCAGATTCGGAGTTTAGAGGCAGAACTGGGTGTGACACTTTTAACGCGTAAAAATCGTGGCTTTGAGTTGACAGAAGCAGGGCGTTATTTTTATGAAAAATCGCTGGCGCTGGTAGCTGATTTTGACGCCCTTTGCCAAGAGACACAAGCCATTGCCAACCAACAAGCTGCGCAACTGTCCGTTGGTTATTTGTATTCCTATGAAGGCAGTGAAATTCAAGAAGCGATTGCGAGTTTTGCGAGTCAATTTCCTGATGTAGCGCTAACGGTCAAAACAGGAATGCATGACCAACTTTATGATGACTTACGCTTTGGTAAAATCGATTTAGTCATCAATGATCAGAGACGAGCTTTTTCGACAGATTATGAAAATTTGGTTTTGACTGATTTGCCACTTTACGTTGCATTTGCGGCTTTTAATCCGCATACCAAAGAAGAAGTGTTAGCTATTGAAAATCCCCTTGATAAGCCCTTGATTTTGGTTGCGGACAGCCAGCAAGAAGAAACAGAGCGCGCATATTACCGTGATTACATCGGCTTTTCAGGCGATATGCAATTTGCACCAAGTGCTACAGAAGCTAAAATGTCAGTCGTTGCCAATCGCGGCTATTTGCCACTTGAATTTGGAAAGGGAGCAAGCCTTCCACCGACACTTAGCTGTCGCCCAATATACAAGCAAGGAAAACCCATTTTACGTCGAATGTGCGCATTTTGGAAAAAAGATAACTCCGGCTATTACGTCGAAACAATGGCAGAGCTTCTAGCCAAAACTTTTCAGCAAAACTAAAACCAAAAAGGTATTTCAGATAAGTTTTTCTTATCCGAACTACCTTTTTTTAAAATTGATAAGCCGATAGCTTGGATTTATAATGTAGCCATAAAGATGTTAGAAGTTAAGCAACATCATAACTGACAGCGAAAAAGCGGGAGGAAATAGCATGGCTATTACAGAAAATGCGAAACAATATCATGAAAAAATGTTTCCAGGATATGTCTCTGATTTTTCGAGAACTGACCCTGAATTCATTGAACGCTTTGACAACTTTGCCTTTGATGAAGTGGTTAATCACCCAAATGCGACATTGGATGACAAGACACGATTTATGGTGATTTTAGCGACGTTACTAGATTGCCAAGCATTGATGAATTTCAAGCTATTGTGCCAGCAGCGCTAAATTTTGGCGTTACACCAGTTGAAATCAAAGAAATTGTCTATCAAGCGGTGGCTTATTTGGGAATTGGGCGTGTCTTTCCATTTCTAAAAGCAACCAATAAAGTATTGGAAGAAAAAGGCGTTACATTGCCACTTGAAGGACAAGCAACCACAACCATTGACAATCGTCGTGAAACTGGTACACAAGCGCAAGTGGATATTTTTGGTGAAGGCATGCGTGATTTTTGGCAATCAGGTGCTAAGGAAAGTACCCATATCAATTATTGGTTAGCTGATAATTGTTTCGGAGATTATTACACACGTACAGGTCTTGATTATAAGCAACGTGAGTTGATAACATTTTGTTTCTTGGCAGCTCAAGGTGGTGTTGAGCCACAATTGACTAGCCACGCAGCAGCAAATATGAAAATTGGCAACGATAAAGCATTTCTAATCGCAGTTATTTCAAATTCCTTACCATTCATTGGTTATCCACGTAGTTTAAATGCTCTTCGTTGTGTCAATGAAGCTGCCGATAAGTTAAAGTAAAAACAATCAGGAGGAAAGATAAATGACAAAAGATGTTATGTTAGTAACAGGTACTGGGCAAATTTCAATGGCGATTGCACGTCGCATGGGATATGGTAAAAAAATTGTTTTAGGTGACCGTTCGATTGATAATGCCAAAGCAATTGCTAAGACCTTAACAGAAGCTGGTTTTGATGTCGTGACATTTGAAATGGATTTGTCATCACGTCAGTCAATTAAAGAGATGATTGCTTATGCGCAAACTTTTGGTGACATTAAGTATTTGGTTAATGGTGCGGGTGTTTCGCCATCGCAAGCTTCAATTGCAACCGTGCTAAAAGTTGACCTTTACGGAACATCTGTTTTATTAGAAGAAGTTGGAAAAGTTATTGCAAAAGGCGGTGCAGGTGTCACTATTTCTAGCCAATCAGGTCACCGTATGCCTGCTTTGACTGCCGAACAAGATCTGGCACTTGCCATGACGCTAACGGAAGAATTGTTGACACTTGATTTTCTACAAGAAGATAAGATTGAAAATAGCCTCCATGCTTACCAATTGGCAAAACGTGCCAATGAAAAACGTACCATGTACGAAGCCGTTCGTTGGGGAGAACGTGGTGCCAGAATTAACGATATTGCACCAGGAATTATTGTTACGCCACTTGCTATTGACGAATTCAATGGTATTCGAGGCGATTTCTACAAAAATATGTTTGCCAAATCACCAGCTGGACGTCCTGGGACGGCAGATGAAGTGGCAGATGTTGCTGAATTGCTCATGAGTGAACGTGCGCAGTTCATCACTGGTTCAACCTTCCTTATTGACGGTGGCGCAACAGCTTCTTATTTCTATGGACCATTAAATCCAAATACCAAAACTGGTGTGGCAGAAGGAAAAGATTAAATGATTGAAGGGATCCTAAAAAATCGTTATCGTCAAGTCAACAATGCCATGGTCGCAAAAGACACGAAAACCTTGGCTGAATTGATAGCGCCTGACTCAGTTCTCGTTCATATGATGGGTTATGTACAACCTGTGAAAGAATGGCTAGGGCAAATTGAGAGTGAAGAAATGGGCTATTATGCATGGCAAGAAGATGCCATAAAAGCCATTTATATCGCTGACAATACAGCTAGTCTTGTTGGGCAAAGTCGTGTCAAAGCACAAATTTGGAGAGCAGAATCAGCCACTTGGCGCCTGCAAATAAAAATGGATTTTGAAAAGATTGACAATGATTGGAAAATCATCAAACAAAGTGCAAGCACTTATTAGAAAGGCGGATAGGATGACAAACGTAGTAATTATTGGCGCAACTGGGTCATTAGGACGCAGTTTGCATGAAGAATTAAAAGATAATACTGCATATGATATAACCTTATTTTCACGTCACGCAGAAAGTTTAGTTTTAGCAAGCAATGAAAAAGCTATCAACGGCTCAGCAACATCTAGCAATGATTTAGATAGTGTTATCGCAGGACAAGACATAGTTTTTGTAGCTTTGTCTGGTGACCTTCCCAAAATGGCATTTGAAATTGTATCTAGTATGAAGTATAACAAAGTCAAAAGAATTATTTTTGTCTCATCAATGGGCATTTATGGGGAAGTGGCAGGAGAACCAAAAGGTATTGTCGCACCGATTCTTAAACCATATCGCAAAGCGGCAGACATTGTTGAACAGTCAGGGCTTGATTACACGATTTTACGCCCAGGGTGGTTTGACAATGGCCAAGATAGCACATGTCAGATTACACAAAAGGGTGAGACTTTCTATGGACATGATGTTTCTCGCAAAGCAATCGTGACACTCGTAAAACACATCATTGACCAACCAGAAACTTATCTTAACACCAGCTTAGGCTTGTATCGTTAAAAAATCGACGATTTTTCAAAAAATTTGACGTTTTTTGCTTGACTTGGAGTTAGCTCTAAGGTATATACTGAGAGTGAAATAAGAAAGGAGATGACGTATGAATATCAAAAAAGTAAGCGAACAGACAGGAATTTCAGCAGATACCATTCGCTATTATGAACGAATTGGCTTGCTTCCTCGAGTAACGCGTAATAAATCAGGAGTCCGTGATTTTTCAGAGCGTGACATCGCCACTTTGGAATTTGTTCGTTGTTTCAGAAAAGCAGGCATGAGCGTTGAATCTTTAATTGAATACATGGCCTTGGTGGAAGAAGGTGACGGAACTGAAGGGGCACGCATGACTTTGCTTGAAGAACAACGTGATAAATTGGCAGAACGTATTGCTGAATTGCAAAGTGCACATGATAGGCTCAATCACAAAATTGAAAATTATCAAAACATCATCCTCAAAAAAGAACAAGCTCTATTTGAAGATGACGAAAATGAGTAAAAGGAGAAGCAAATGGATTACAAAACGTTATCAAATGGTGTTAAAATGCCGATTTTAGGATTTGGTGTGTATCAAGTGCCAGATCTTGACGAATGTGAGCGCGTGGTTAGTGATGCGATTTCGATTGGTTACCGCTCAATTGACACCGCTCAAGCTTATATGAATGAAGAAGCTGTTGGAAATGCTATCCGCAAGTCTGGTAATGCGCGTGAAGAATTTTTCATCACAACTAAAATTTGGATTAGCAATTATGGCTATGAAAAAGCCAAAGCTTCTCTTGATGCTTCTTTAGCGAAACTTCAAACAGACTACATTGATTTGGTGCTTTTACATCAACCATTTGGTGATTATTATGGTGCTTATCGTGCCATGGAAGAATATTACAAAGCTGGTAAAATCAAAGCAATCGGCATCAGCAATTTTGCACCAGACCGTGTAGCAGATTTGGCTATTTTTGCGGATGTCACTCCAATGGTTAACCAAGTTGAAACGCATGTTTTCAATCAACAATCAAATGCTCGCAAAACAATGGACGAATATGGTGTTCAAATCGAATCTTGGGGACCATTTGCAGAAGGGCGCAATGATTTCTTTACCAATGAAACACTTGTTGCGATTGGACAAAAATATCAAAAATCAGCTGCGCAAGTTGCCCTACGTTACTTGATTCAACGTGATGTTATTGTCATTCCTAAAACAGTTCATAAAAATCGTATGGAACAAAATTTTGATGTCTTTGACTTTATTTTAACAGATGATGACATGGCAGAAATTTTGAAACTTGATATGGGTGAAAGCCAATTCTTCTCACATGCTGACCCTGAAACAGTTAAAATGATTAGCTCGTTTAAGATTTAAACGATGCTTAAAAGGCATAAAACACTATGTCAAATAAGTATTTGTTATTAAAAATGAGAAGCGTATAATGACCGTATAAACCCTATTAAGAAAGGAAAAACAATGACAATTAAACAAACAGCAGGACGTGACCAATTGGGTGAATTTGCACCAGAATTTGCACATTTTAATGATGATGTGCTCTTTGGTGAAAACTGGAATAATAACGATATTGATTTAAAAACACGCTGTATCATCACAGTTGTGGCACTTATGGCATCAGGCATTACAGACAACTCACTAAAATTCCATTTGCAAAATGCGAAAGCTAACGGTGTTAGCAAAGAAGAAATTGCAGCAGTCATTACACACGTGGCTTTCTATGCAGGTTGGCCAAAAGGCTGGGCAGTCTTTAACCTTGCCAAAGAAGTTTGGAATGAAGATTAAGAAAGATATGAAATGAAAGGATAACAAATGACAGATAAAGCAACTTTTGACAAAGAAAATGTATTCGGACAAGGACAACCAAATGACACTTTTGCGCAATATTTTGACGGACAATCATTCTTGAACCCATTGGTTGATCCTGACTCACCTCTTCATTTGGCGAATGTCACTTTTGAACCTGGTTGTCGCAACCATTGGCATGTTCACAATGCTGATAAAGGTGGCGGACAAATTTTGATTTGTATAGCAGGTCAAGGTTGGTATCAAGAAGAAGGAAAAGAAGCTGTGAGCCTTGAACCAGGGAAAGTTATCGTGATTCCAGCCAATACAAAACATTGGCATGGCGCTAAAAAAGATTCATGGTTTAGCCATATTTCAGTGGAAGTTCCTGGCGAAAACACGTCAAATACTTGGCTAGAAGCCGTTAGCGACGACGATTACAACGCCCTTTAAACTATTCTTTTACAATTACATTTTACTCATACAATCAAAACACAAAACAATCTCATTTCGCTTAACGCCCAGCTGAAAACGGTTTGGGCGTTTTTTATGTGACTACCGTGACAATTTTATCTAACCATGCTAAACTAAATTTATGACTCACATCACTCATAAAAGAATTGTGCAAGCTGGTCATTTTTTACAACTTTTTAAAAATGATTCTCAATTTACAACACCGATTTTTAGAATTGACCACAAGCGAAAGCACCTTCATTTTGTCATTGTTTTTAAATTAGATGACGACGAGGCATTTTACGCCCTCAATCGTTCAAAACTTGGATATGATCATGAGTTGAAACGTCTCAAACGTTTTACCAAATCGACACTTTATCAAGGGATTTTATCCGTTCCGCTAAAGGCACGTCAGACGATTCAGATTTTGCAGGTACCAAGTGATAAAAAGTTGCTGAAGGCTTACGTGACCTATTACGATAAGGCAAGCATTGATTGGTTGTGCTTTGGCAAGAAAGCCAACCTAGACGATGTTTATGATCCCTTTCGTGATGCGCACTCGGCGCTTTTTCACTCAGATGATTCTGACAATGCCATATCTTATGATGATTATCAGGGTATTCAGGATTTCCATCCTTTTTCACTTTTAGATAATCAAGCCGTTGCTACTCCATGTTTTTACCAAGACCCGAAAAAAAACAAGCAAATTGCTCTGCAATTGATGGGCTGGTATTATCATGGGCAGCAGCTCAAAATCAATTGGAAACCCGACAATCAGCACAATGCACGCTGGCGCTCGTCGGTTGTAGCGATTGACCGAAAGACTCGCCGTTATTTTTTTCAAGGAAATATTTATCAAGAAAAAGGAACTGACCCCGTCTTTTTAGAGAATCTTTTATTTGATTGTGATTTGAAAAATAGCAGAGCAGCAAAAGCAGAGTTTGACAGATTTATTCAAGAGATAAAAGAACAAGAGCGCGAGGCTTTGCTAAAGCTGCGCTGACAATCAAAGAGGTTTTTGAGTCCGCTTTTTATTTGTGCTATAATATTTTCTGACTGAAAACAATATTAGAAAGTATGAAAATGACAGATATTGACATTGAACGTTATCATGAACTAGCTCAACAAAAACAAAAAGAACACCGCAAATTTTTAGCAACACTCAAGAAAAAAGCTCCTAAAAATCTTGATAAAATTACTCAAGAAATTCACACAGAAGTTTTTAACGAGATTGATTGTACAAAATGTGCTAACTGCTGCAAAAGCTTAGGTCCTCTGTTTACAGAAGCAGATATCACACGCATTTCAAAAGTCTTTCGCATGAAACTTGGCGTATTTGAAGACATGTACCTTCGTGTCGATGAAGACGGCGACAAAGTCTTTCAATCAATGCCTTGTCCATTTTTAGGCGATGACAATCTTTGCACCATTTACGACGTCCGACCAAAAGCATGCCGTGAATTTCCGCACACAGACCGCAAAAAAATCTATCAAATTAATAACCTAACCATCAAAAACACCCTTTTCTGCCCCGCAGCCTACCTCTTTGTTGAAAAACTCAAAGAACGATTGGAAGGGAAATAAAGATTTAGAAAGTATCTCATTTTGAGGTGCTTTTTTCCTATCCCTTACTACGTCTGGTTTTTCATGAAAGCGGTAAAATTTACAATCAAATTAATGTACTTTATTTGAAAATCATAGTAAGCTTACAGTATTCGAAATAGAGGAGGGCAGTTATGTTTTTAGCATGGAATGAAATGAAACACTCGAAGCTGCGTTATGGATTAGTGGTTGGAGTGATTTTCTTGATTGCTTACTTGGTCTTTTTCCTGACGGGTTTGGCTAATGGTTTAGCCCAGACCAATCGCTCGGCGGTTGATTCTTGGAAATCTGATTATGTCATTTTAAATGAGCAAGCTAATAAAAATCTGCGCATGTCACGCTTTTCAGTCGACTTAAAAAATGATGTTAACGCTGATAAAATGGCAGAATTGACACAAGCTTCTACGACAATTAAAGACAAGGAAAAAAATAAAATTAATGTCAATTTATTCGCGATTAAGCAGGATGAATTTCTACGTCCGAAGTTGAGTGAAGGAAAGCTTTTCTCAAAAACAGGAGAAGTCGTCGCTGATAGTAGCTTAAAAAAATCATATCAATTAAAAATTGGTGACAAAATTACTCTTGGAGATAGTACTAAAAAGCTAACTATTACTGGTTTTACAGATAATGCGAGCTTTAATGTTCAGCCAGTCCTTTACATGACAAAAGAAACACTGGCAAGCGTCCTTGCGGATAATGCTCAAGTAAATACAATCAGTGCTCTAGTGATTCGTGGCAAGGTAAATCAGGTTCCTAAAGAGCTTGAGAGCATGACCACATCAACGTTTATTGAAAATCTTCCAGGTTATAAAGCTCAGAATCTGACTTTTTCCTTTATGATTGGCTTTTTGATTGTGATAGCAGCGATTGTCATTGGAATATTCATCTATATTTTGACACTGCAGAAAAAAGCAATCTTTGGTGTTTTAAAAGCGCAAGGCATTTCTAACGGCTATCTATCACGGATGGTTTTCGCACAGACCTTTATTTTAGCCATATTAGCGGTTAGTCTCGGCTTAGCGTTAACCCTGCTCAGTGCCGTTTTTCTACCAACATCAGTTCCGTTTCAGGTAAATCCACTCTTTTTTGCAGGAATTAGTGTGCTGATGGTTCTTATTGCCGTTTTTGGTGCACTTTTCTCAGTGGTAAGCATTGTCAAAGTTGACCCTTTAAAGGCAATCGGTTAGGAGATAATTATGACAGCAATTGAATTAATCAATATCAAAAAATATTTCAAAGATGGTCCAGATCAAATTGAAGCTCTGAAAGAGACAAATTTGACGATTAACAAAGGTGAATTTGTTGCCGTTATTGGCCCGTCAGGTTCTGGAAAAAGTACTTTTTTGACCATTATTGGTGGCCTGCAATCACCGTCACAAGGTGAAGTGAGATTGAACGGCCAAGCTTTTAGCCAGAAAAAAGAAAAAGCGCGTGCTAAGATGCGTTTTGACCAGATTGGCTTTATCTTGCAAGCTTCCAACCTAGTACCCTTTTTAAAAATCAAAGATCAGCTACGCTTAGTTGACAAGATTGATAAGAAAAAACAGCGCGAATCGATTGACAGCCTTTTTGACCAGCTGGGTATTGCCAGTATCGCAGACAAATATCCTGAGGAAATTTCTGGCGGGCAAAGGCAACGAGTGGCGATAGCCAGAGCCTTGTATAATGACCCAACGATTATCTTGGCTGATGAGCCAACAGCAAGTTTGGACACTGAAAAAGCCATGGAAGTTGTCAAAATTCTAGCTGACGAGGCCAAAGAAAAGAATAAAGCAGTCTTAATGGTTACGCACGACAGACGTTTAGTCTCTTATTGTGACCGATTGTTGGTCATGGAAGACGGCGTTTTACGAGAAGAAGAGATTGCTGCTTATCAGTAGTAATTTGTCTTGAGATGCGATGTGTGATATAATGAGGTCAAATCTTACCGATTTAAAAAAGGGTCGTTAGTAAAGGAGACGTCATGATTACTTTTTTCTTACAAATGCGTCGGACATTGCGTGTCCTGTGGTCAATCTTTAAGGATGATGAAACCAGAGGAATTGCAGGTGTCACTGCTGTTTTATTGCTCAGTGGGACACTTTTTTATGCAAATGTAGAACATTTTACTTATTTGGATGCCCTTTATTTTTCATTTACAACTTTAACAACGATTGGCTACGGGGATATTTATCCCGTTACAGCAGCTGGAAAGATTTTTACCATGATGTATTCAGTTGTCGGATTAGGGGTTATGGGGAGTTTTCTAGCTGTTGTGGTTAAAAAATTGGGTCAATTGGATAAAAAAAAGTGAGAGAAGACCTGTGATTTATCGTGATTTATTGTTTGATTTGGACCATACTTTGCTTGATTTTAACGCGGCAGAAGATGTTGCTCTGACAGAACTTTTGACAGAGGCGCACGTGGATGATATTGAAACTTACAAAGAAGTTTATATTCCCATGAATCGTAAACTTTGGAATGATTTAAGTTTGAAAAAGATTACCAAAAAAGAATTGGTTGACACCCGTTTTTCTCGTTTATTTGCGCATTTTGGACATGAGGTTGATGGACATGCCTTTGCTATGCGCTATCAAGATTTTCTTAGCCAACAAGGTCAGACTCTTCCTGGGGCAGATCAGTTGTTAGACCAGCTAAATCAAGAAGGTTACCGCATTTTTGGTGCAACAAATGGCATTACCAAGATTCAAACTGGTCGCATGGCTAATTCAGGGATTAAAGATTATTTTGAACACGTCTTTATCTCTGACGAAGTTGGTTATCAAAAGCCAGATAAAGGCTTTTATGACGCCATTTCTGGAGCCATTTCACGATTTAATCAGGAAAAAGCTTTGATGATTGGTGATAATTTGCTGGCGGATATTCAAGGTGGCAATAATGCTGGCATCGATACTGTCTGGTATAACCCAGATAAAAAAATCAATCACACCGTAGCTAACCCAACCTACACCGTCCATAACTATCAAGAATTGCTAAAATTATTACGATAAAGATAAAAGCTAGAAGTTTTAACTTCTAGCTTTTATCTTTAATAATCGATTTTACGTTCTTCTGTGATAAGTTTAGCCATTTGTTCGGGGTTAATAATTTGAATCTGATGGCCAGTTTTTTCAATCATTTCTTCAGCGCGAAGTGATTTTACCATTCGTGCAATAGTCACTGAGTGCATGCCTAAGTAGCAGGCGATTTCTTGATAGGTAAAGAAGGTATTTAAAGCTAAATGACCTGATTCACATGGCTCAGCTTGGTCAAGTAAGAAGCGGCAGAATTGGACCAAAGCAGGTTCGTTTTTACTGCTGTGAAAATGTTCCATGAGATAAATATGATTTTCGGTCAATGTATTTAACATCAAGCTAACAACTGATGGAAATCCTAGCAAGTCTTGAAATTGACGATTAGAAATGCGGTAAGCCACGCAAGGCGTTTTGGCAACAATTGAAAATGATTTTTTCCCGTAATAGTTCAAATGCAGATTGTTCATCAATGGAACAAAGCCGACAAATTGTCGCTTTTTAAAGTATAGATAAGTTGTTTCTTTGCCATCACAAGAAATAGATGAAAGAGCACAGATGCCTGAAGATAGAATATAAATATCACCGCTTGTTTCGCCAGTGACGGACTGTGCGAGATTATCTCCCTTTTTAAAGGTCACACGTTCGCCGTATTGATAAAGTTCTGTAATATCTAGTGTAGAGTACATAATTACCCTTTCTAAAATTAACATAGGCTATATAACTATATAGTTTACGTTAAAAAAGCGTTTTTATCAAGCCAAAAAATCAGAAAAAGAGCTTAAAAATATCTTGATAATGATTTTTAAAATGACTATTTTTGCGCCAAATAAAGGTAAAATCATGACTTATGGCAGGAATATCCAAATTAATTTTTTGGAGTTTACCTGCAGAAATTTCTTTTTGAACCACGCTTTGATAAACAAAACTAATTCCCAGATTTTTTTGGACTAGCTCGCAAATGGTATTTAGATTACCAATTTCAGTGATTTTATGGAAATCAGAAATGGTTAGATTGGCCTCTTTGAGCATGATTTCAAGTATTTCACGGGTACCTGACCCTTGCTCGCGTACGATGATAGGATAGGCTAGTAGGTCTTCTAAAGAATAGCTTCCGCTTGCTAGGGGTGAGCCGGGAGAAGCGACCGCGATGAAAGATTCTGTGCGATAAGGCAGAAAATCGTATTTTTCTTTTGAAAAGAAACCTTCGATCAAGGCAAAATCAATCTGTCCATTATCAATAGCTTTTAACAGTGTCTCGGTATTATCCACCAGCATTTTGACTTGGAAATTCGGGTGATTTGCCAAAATATCCACTAAAGAATCGGTCAAAACATACTCGCCAATGGTTAAAGTAGCCCCAAAATTTAGCGGCTGTAAATCTTGCTTGAGCTGTGTCTTGAAATGCTTAATATCTGTGTCCATAGTCGTCAGCAAATCAAGCAATTCTTTGCCACTTTGTGTCAGCTGACATTGCTTGCCAGAAAAGGTAAAAAGCTTAGTTTGATACTCTGTCTCTAAAGTTTTGACATGCTTAGTGACTGCAGGTTGAGTGATATGCAATTCTTTAGCAGCTTGGGTAAAATTAAGCGTTTCGCAGACTTTCATAAAGGTAAAAACACGGTAATCAAGCATAATAATCTCCTATTATTTTTTTTTATTATATCATAATAAATCATAATTTTACATTATAACTTGTCCAGGTTATAATATTTTGTGAAAAGGAGTTTTTATTATGATGACAATTGAGAAAAAATTGCCGGGAATTATGTTTTGTGTGATTCTAGCTTTACCAGCCTGGTTTTTAGGGAATTTATTTCCACTTGTAGGAGCGCCAGTATTTGCAATTCTACTTGGGATGGTTATGGGGAATTTTCATAATAATCGCACCCAAACCACTGATGGTATTGCTTTTACATCAAAATATATTTTACAAGCGGCGGTTGTTTTATTAGGTTTTGGTTTAAACTTAACACAAGTTTTTAAAGTTGGGACACAGTCATTGCCAATTATTATTTCAACCATTGCAGTCTCGTTGGTTGTAGCGTTTTTATTGCAAAAATGGCTAAAATTGGATAGTAATATAGCAATCTTGGTTGGTGTTGGGTCATCTATTTGTGGTGGCTCAGCTATTGCCGCAACAGCACCAGTTATTAAAGCAAAAGATGAAGAAGTCGCAAAGAGTATTTCGGTTATCTTTCTTTTCAATATCTTAGCGGCACTAATTTTTCCAACGTTGGGAGAATTACTTCACCTATCTAACCAAGGTTTTGCGCTTTTTGCGGGAACAGCTGTCAATGATACGTCATCCGTTACGGCGACCGCGACAGCTTGGGATGCTGTTCACGGGTCAAATACCTTAGACGGTGCAACAATTGTGAAATTAACGCGCACATTGGCCATTATTCCGATTACTTTAGGACTGTCAATCTATAAAGCCTATCAAGATTCAAAAAATGGCAGAGCTAACCAAACGACTTTCCAATTGAAAAAAGCTTTTCCAATGTTTATTCTTTATTTCTTATTGGCTTCGATTGTCACGACAATTGTCAGCGGTTTAGGAATTGATACGGTTATTTTTGATAATCTTAAGACACTTTCAAAATTCTTTATTGTCATGGCAATGGGAGCTATTGGTCTTAACACGAATCCTATTAAACTTATTAAGACTGGTGGACAAGCTATTGGATTGGGAGCTACGTGTTGGATAGCTATCACCTGTGTCAGTCTCTGGATGCAACATCTTCTAGGGATTTGGTAATGAAAATGTAGGAACAATGTTTGTGACTATTCAAGCATTGTTTTTCTTTTTTAAAAAATGATAGCGTTTACTTGAAATCGTTTCCTTAAGTGCTATAATGACCTTGAAAACCTTAGTTAAATTTTATAAATAAAGACTATTAATCTAATGGTTAACAGTTGTAAGGCATGGAATTTAGCAACGATAAAGGAGGAAAAGGTACGATGGCATATAAAACAACTTATCCTTATACAAACGAGATTCTTGCGACTTTTGACAATGCAACGGATGAAGCGTTAGAGGAAGCTTTGGCAAATGGGCATGCGCTTTATAAAAAGTGGCGTGCTGAAGGTGGCTTAGCAGAGCGAAAAGCTCAATTGCGTAAGATTGCTGAGCTGCTACGTCGTGACGTTGACAAATACGCTGAAGTCATGACAAAAGATATGGGAAAATTGTTCGTGGAAGCTAAAGGCGAAGTGGACCTCTGTGCAGAAATTGCTGATTACTATGCTGATAAGGCAGAAGAATTTTTGAAACCACGTCCGCTTGAAAACATTAATGGTGATGCTTACTACATCAAGCAAGCGACAGGTGTTTTGGTAGCCGTTGAACCATGGAATTTCCCATTCTATCAAATCATGCGCGTCTTTGCACCAAACTTTATGATTGGAAATCCGATGATTTTGAAACATGCTTCAATCTGTCCAGCATCAGCACAAGCATTTGATGATTTGGTTTTGGAAGCAGGTGCACCAATTGGCGCATTCAAAAATCTCTTCCTTTCTTATGACCAAGTTTCCAAGGCTATCGCAGACCCACGTGTTGTTGGGGTTTGCTTGACTGGTTCTGAACGTGGTGGTGCTTCTATTGCAGCAGAAGCGGGAGCAAATTTGAAAAAATCATCTATGGAACTTGGGGGTAATGACGCCTTTATTATCCTAGAAGATGCTGATTTTGATTTGCTTGATAAGACCATTTTCTTTGCTCGTCTCTACAATGCTGGTCAAGTTTGTACCTCATCAAAACGTTTTGTCGTTGTTGGTCAAGAAAACTATGATAAATTCGTTGATATGGTAGTTAAACATTTCAAATCAGCTAAATGGGGTGACCCGATGGACCAAGCGACAACTTTAGCACCGTTGTCATCAGCAGCCGCAAAAGAAGAAGTGCTTGGTCAAATCAAATTAGCTAAGCAAAATGGTGCAACTGTGGTTTACGGTGATGAACCAATTGACCACCCCGGAAATTTTGTCATGCCAACTGTTTTGACAAATATCACCAAAGAAAATCCAATCTACAATCAGGAAATCTTTGGTCCAGTTGCTTCTATCTATAAAGTTGATACTGAAGAAGAAGCTATCGCGCTTGCCAATGATTCTAGCTATGGTCTTGGTGGTACCGTCTTTTCAGAAAATCTTAATCATGCCAAAGAAGTGGCTGCCAAGATTGAGACAGGGATGTCATTTATCAATTCTGGTTGGACATCACACCCAGAAATCCCATTTGGAGGCATTAAAAATTCAGGTTACGGTCGCGAATTAAGCGAACTCGGCTTTGATGCCTTTGTCAACGAACACCTTGTTTTCGTTCCAAATGATTAATTAACTCGCTCTCCTTTTATTTATATTTAAAATAGAAAACCGCAAACTAATTTAGCTTGCGGTTTTTGGATATGCTGAAAAAGTCTTATTTGTTAAATAACAGTTATGAAAAATCACGTAAATTTTTCCTTGGACCAGGATGTAGAATATTGTGATACTCACGTTTTCTTCGACGAACTGCCAGAATAGTAGCGATTGTATGCCCATGTTGTCGCACAAAGATAGGATATGATATCTAATAAATAATAGGGCACCTTGATAAAGAGATTCTGTCAGCGGATAACTACTGATAATGGCAATGACAGTTTCACTCTTCGATAAATCAATCTTGCCTTTATGTTATCAAAAAAAGCCAAATCCTAAAAATAAGAGGAACTTTTACCACAGCAATGCTAAAACGATTTTGTTATAATAGAGACATGAATGAACTGATTAAACATAAACTGGAACTATTGCCAGATAGCCCAGGATGCTATATACACAAGGATAAAAATGGCACGATTATTTATGTTGGTAAGGCAAAAAATCTGAAAAATCGTGTGCGTAGCTATTTTCATGGCAGCCATAATACCAAAACAGAACTTTTGGTTTCAGAAATAGAGGATTTTGAGTATATTGTCACAGGTTCCAATACCGAGGCGTTGCTTCTTGAAATCAATCTCATTCAAGAAAATATGCCAAAATACAATATCAAGCTCAAAGATGATAAATCCTATCCTTTCATCAAAATCACAACTAATGAGCAGTACCCACGTTTAATGATTACCCGCCAAATCAAAAAAGACGGTGCCATGTATTTTGGACCCTATCCTGACTCAGGAGCGGCAACGGAAATCAAACGCCTGTTAGACCGCATTTTTCCATTTAAGAAATGTACCAATCCTGCTAATAAAGTTTGTTTTTATTACCATTTGGGGCAATGTAAAGCACATACGATTTGTCATGTTGACCATGATTATTTTGTTGATATGGCGCACGATGTGAAAAATTTCCTTAATGGTCAAGACAATAAAATTGTTGACCAACTTAAAGATAAAATGCAAAAAGCGTCAGATTTAATGGAATTTGAACGTGCGGCAGAATATCGCGATTTACTGCAAGCTATCTCAACTTTACGCACGAAACAGCGTGTGATGAGCCAAGATATGATGGACCGTGATATTTTTGGTTACTACGTTGACAAAGGCTGGATGTGTGTGCAAGTATTTTTTGTTCGCCAAGGAAAACTCATTCAACGTGATGTTAATATGTTTCCTTATTATAATGACCCAGAAGAAGATTTTTTGACTTACATGGGGCAATTTTACCGTGACAATAAGCACTTTATTCCCAAAGAAATTTTTATTCCTAAAGAAATTGATGAAGACTTGGTCAAGGCGATTGTTGATACGAAAATCATCAAGCCCCAACGTGGTGAGAAGAAGCAGCTTGTTAACCTAGCTATCAAAAATGCACGTATGAGTTTGCAACAAAAATTTGATTTGCTTGAAAAAGATGTTAAGAAAACTTATGGCGCTGTTGAAAATATCGGCGAATTGCTTAACATTCCAAAGCCTGTTCGTATTGAAGCATTTGATAACTCAAATATTCAAGGAACAAGCCCTGTCGCTGCTATGGTGGTCTTTGTAAATGGAAAACCAAGTAAGAAAGATTATCGAAAATTCAAGATTAAAACGGTTGTCGGACCAGATGATTATGCCAGTATGCGCGAGGTCATCTATCGCCGTTATAGCCGTGTGCTGAAAGATGGCTTAGTGCCACCAGATTTGATTATCATCGATGGTGGTCAAGGTCAGGTCAATGTGGCGCGTGATGTTATTGAAAATAAACTCGGTCTTGATATTCCAATTGCTGGTCTGCAAAAAAATGATAAACACCAAACGCACGAATTATTATTTGGTGACCCCTTAGAAGTTGTTGAATTGCCACGAAATTCCGAAGAATTTTTCTTGTTACAACGTATCCAAGATGAGGTGCACCGTTTTGCTATTACCTTCCACCGTCAAGTGCGTAGTAAAAATTCATTCTCATCAAAACTGGATGGCATTGCTGGATTGGGACCAAAGCGCAAGCAATTACTCATGAAGCACTTTAAGAGCCTACCCAATATTCAAAAGGCTGATATAGACGACATTGTGAACTGTGGTATTCCACGAAATGTCGCGACTGCGATTAAAGCAAAATTAAGTGATGAGGAAGCGGCCAATGCTAACGATTAAACCGATGACTGAAGAACTTGCTGTTTGCCAAGTCGAGGATTATTCACAAGTCAGTCTGGGAAATCCGTTTGTCGTTACTGGGGCAACAGATGACGAAAAATAACTTGTTTGTCCGATTGCTTTTGTCTCTGAAAATGCTTTGACAGTTGATAAGACTTGGTCAGCTTTCGAATTGAGGGTATTTTAGACTTTTCTTTGATTGGCATTTTATCGAAAATATCAAGTCTTTTAACAGAAAATAATACTAGTATTTTTGCCATTTCGACCTACTAATACGGATTACGTTTTAACGAAAATAGTAGATTTCCAAAGAGCACTCTGATTCTTAGAAGAAGCAGGGGATCAGATTTAGGGAGAATTTTTGCAAGAAACGAAAGGTACTTTTGAATATAAATAAGAGAATTTTATGAAAACTTTCTATTTCTGTTTGTAATCTTTTTTAAACTGTGCTAACATGGATAGGGATTTTTTAAGGAGATAAGCATGTTTAAGAATTTTAAGAAGAGCCTTTCTCATCTACGAGAAAAGCGCTTTTGGCTACCAAGCCTTATGATAATGCTAGTTGCTTTTTTACTGATTCTTCCACAAATTATATCAAAAGGTGTTATTGTTGGTAGTGATTTTCTCTTTCACTACAATCGTTTCTATGAAACGGCTATGCAGATTAAGACTGGTAACTTCAGTTATTTTATATCCTTGTATGGCTTTTATAGCTCAGGGCGGATTGTTAATGCGTTATACGGTCCCTATTTTGCCTATTTTCAAGGTTTACTGGTTTTAATCAGTCGTAATTGGTACACGTATCAGTTAGTGTCACGCTTTTTGTTGAGTGTGATTGCAGGCTTTTCAATGTATCGATTAACACGTAGAGTAGCTGTCAAGCCTAAAATTTCTTTAGCCATTGCTATTTTTTACATGATGACTTTTTCTGTTCAATATTGGACATTTAGGCAAGGTTTTTCAAGTTGGGGAGCTGCTTTTATGCCGTGGTGCATGATTCCAGCGATTGATTTTGTAAAAACTAAAAAAGTAGGCGTGCTACGCTTAGCTGTTGCTGTCGCTTTGATGATGCAAGTTCATATGCTAAGCTGTTTCTTGCTTATTGTTTCTTATTTGCCGTTTTATTTGTACGGTTTTATCAAATCTCAAGAAAAGAAAACCATTATCATCAAAGGAATACAAGCTGTTTTACTGGCTCTTTTATTGACAACGAATGTCTGGGCTGCGCTTATTGACGTCGGGCGTAGTAATAATTTGGTTGAACCATTTATCAATTCAAAATTATATATTATGACGGTGAATCAACGTAGCATTCAATGGCTGATAACACCGTTACCTTTGCTACTTTTGGTGCTGTATCAATTGTATTTTTCATTCAGACATTGGCGCCATTTTGATATACTCTTGCGAGTTACAACAGGAACATTTTTCTTCTTTCTCGTTCTGTCAAGTAGCATTTTTCCTTGGTACAGTATTAATAAATTAAACCTTTCTTTAGTCAATTTAATTCAATTCCCGTTTCGCTTTTTTGTGCCCGCTACGGTGCTATTATTATTAGCAGTAGCGCTAGTTTTAGAGCGTTATTTTGATATCAAATGGTCCAGACTAGTGACAGCCGGAGCGATTTTGATTAATCTTTTCAGCCTTGCTCAGCTAACACATCTGCAACAAGAAAAGATTGTTGAATACTATACTGCTAAACACCCTATCAAAACTAAAAAACATACCTTTGTTTGGGGAAAGCCTGAGGAAGTTCGAGCTAGTTTTCACAGTTCAGATTTAGATGAACTGTTAAATTTAATCTCGAAATCAACACCAGACTATCTTCCTGCTGACAAATCAAACAAGGATAACAAATACGTTCTTTATGAAGAATTTGTCATTAGTCATACAGCTGCTTTTGACAAATCACAAGATGGCAATACTCTTATCTTTACATGGATTGCCGACAATAGTGGTAAGGTCAACATTCCAATCGCCAAATACAAGGATACTGAGCTAACACTCAATGGTAAGAAACTAAGTTGTAAGGACTATTCCTTGTCAGGAATCGGAACACCGACTGTGACACAAAAAGTCGGAAAAAACATATTAAAAATCACTTACCATATTGGTGTCTGGTTCAAACCTTTACTGATTGGCAACGTCTTCACATGGCTAGCAGTAGCAGGCTATGCTTGGCTAAAGAAATTAAGAATGATAAAAAAAGTATAATAATTTTAGGACTGGAATTGCACATCCAGTCTTTTTATTTTACAAAAATCTTGTTTCATGTTAGATTTCTTTCCCAAAACTACTAAAAAAAGCTGTGAACTCTTTCAAAAAATGTTAGAATAGAGGAGCAGAGATATTTTAGAAGGAGGTTCGCTTATGAAGTTTCTAGAATTAAACAAAAAGCGACATGCCGTCAAAACCTTCAATGACAAAGCTGTTGATTATAAGGATTTACGAACAGCCATTGAAATCGCTACATTAGCTCCAAGTGCTAATAATATCCAACCTTGGAAATTTGTTGTGGTGGAAGATAAAAAAGCCGAACTTGCTGAACATCTTCCAGAAATTAATAAAAAGCAAGTAGAGCAAGCTCAATACGTTGTAGCAATTTTTACCGATACAGATTTGGTTCAACGTTCTCGCAAAATTGCTCGTATTGGTGTCAAGTCATTGAGTAATGATATGTTAGGCTACTACATGGAGACTTTACCTGCTCGTTTTGCAGAATTTGACGACAAACGTAAAGGTGAATACCTTGCTCTTAATGCTGGAATTGTTGCCATGAATCTTGTTTTGGCTTTGACTGACCAAGATATTTCATCAAATATTATTCTGGGATTTGATAAGTCATCAACCAATGATATCCTAGAAATTGATAAACGTTTTCGTCCAGAGCTCTTAATCACTGTTGGTTATAGCGATAATAAGCCTGAACCAAGTTATCGTTTGCCTGTTGACGAAATTATCGAACGTCGTTAAGCGTACCGACTTTAATTTCATGCATCAAGCTTGGTTTATTTGCTAGGTTGAGTTTGACAAATACAGTAACATGAGTTTATCAATTTTTGGTGAATTCAAAAGATAAAACAAGATTGCTTTTCTTTTTGAGAAAAGCTACCTTTATGAAGGAGTTATAAGAATGACAGTAGACTTTAAAGCAGAAGTTGAAAAACGTAAAGATGCCATGATGGAAGACCTCTTTGCTCTTTTGCGTATCAACTCAGAACGTGATGACAGCAAAGCTGACAAAGAACACCCATTTGGACCTGGTCCAGTAAAAGCTTTGGAACATTTCCTAGCTATGGCTGAACGTGATGGTTACAAAACACGTAACATTGATAACTATGCTGGTGATTTTGAATTTGGTGAAGGTGACGAAGTTCTCGGAATCTTTGCTCACTTAGATGTTGTGCCTGCAGGTAGCGGTTGGGATACTGACCCTTATGAGCCAGTTATCAAAGATGGACGCCTTTATGCGCGTGGGTCATCTGATGATAAAGGTCCAACAATGGCATGTTACTATGCCCTAAAAATCATCAAAGAACTTGGTTTGCCAGTATCTAAAAAAGTTCGTTTCATCGTTGGTACTGATGAAGAATCAGGCTGGGGAGATATGGAATATTATTTTGCTCATAATGGATTGAAAGACCCTGATTTTGGTTTCTCTCCAGATGCTGAATTCCCAATTATCAATGGTGAAAAAGGAAATATCACAGAATTCCTACACTTTGCAGGTGACAATAACGGTGCCTTCACATTGAATAGTTTCGATGCTGGACTTCGTGATAACATGGTGCCAGAATCAGCAACAGCTATCTTCACAGCTGACAGTACTTTGGCTGAACTTCAAGAAAAATTAACAGCATACACAACAGCTGAAAACTTGACTGCTGAACTTACTCAAGAAGGCGACGCTTTCCGTTTGACAGTTGTCGGAAAATCAGCTCACGGTTCAACACCAGAACTTGGTATCAACGGTGCAACATACCTTGCTAAATTCCTTAACCAATTTGCTTTTGAAGGAGCTGCTAAAGCTTATCTTGAAACAGCAGCAAACGTTCTTCACGGTGATTTTGCAGGTGAAAACCTTGGTGTTGCCTATACTGATGAAAAAATGGGCGCTCTTAGCATGAACGCTGGTGTTTTCAAATTTGACCGCAATTCAGATGACAATACAATCACTCTTAATTTCCGTTACCCACAAGGTACAGATGCGCAAACTATCAAAGCTGAACTTGAAAAACTTAACGGTGTGACAAAAGTAACACTTTCAGACCATGAACACACACCACACTATGTTCCAGCTGATGACCCATTGGTTGCAACACTTCTCTCTGTTTACGAAAAACAAACAGGCTTGAAAGGTTACGAACAAGTTATCGGTGGTGGTACATTTGGACGCCTTCTTAAACGTGGTGTTGCTTTCGGTGCAATGTTCCCAGATTATGTCAATACAATGCACCAAGCAAATGAATTTGCCGATGTTGAAGACCTTTACCGTGCTGCAGCAATCTACGCCGAAGCACTTTACGAATTGATTAAATAATCTTTGACAATGACAAGAGGAGATTTTTACAACTTGTAAGAATCTCTTTCTTTATATATTTGAAAGCTTTGAAGAAGAAGTAGAAGGGGGGAGAAATGGATACCATTGAACAATTAATTGCGGACATTATGGTAGATGAGCAAAATGCGACCTACACTCAACAAGGCATAAAGCCACTTTTTACTGTTCCAAAAACGGCTCGGATTAATATTGTCGGACAAGCTCCTGGCATTCGTGCGCAAGAGTCGGGTTTGTATTGGAATGATCCAAGTGGTGATAATTTGCGAAAATGGCTGGGCGTGGACCGAGAAATATTTTACGATTCTGGGCTTTTTGCGGTTGTACCAATGGATTATTATTTTCCGGGAACGGGAAAATCAGGTGATTTGCCGCCACGAAAGGGCTTTGCTGAAAAGTGGCACAAACGAACCTTGGCTTTTGCTCCAAATATTGAATTACATATTTTGGTTGGCTTCTATGCACAGCGTTATTATTTGCAGCAGAAATCTTCTGTCACGTTAACAGAAACGGTAAAACATTATCAAACCTACCTACCCCAATTTTTCCCTTTAGTACACCCTTCGCCTCGTAACAATCTTTGGCAAGCAAGAAATCCTTGGTTTGCAAAAGAAGTAATCCCTGATTTGCAAAAACGAGTCAAAGAAATTCTTGCAAAGTAATAGAAAACGAAGCTAAGGAAAAGTGCTTAGCTTCGTTTTATCATAACTAGGATAAGTGATTGAGATATCTTATTTGGATAGGATAGTTTTTAATGCTCTGACCTAACGTTATTTTCCAAGACAGAATTGGCTAAAGAGTTTTGTGATTAATTCATCAGGTGCTGCATCACCTGTGATTTCACCGAGAATTTCCCAGCAACGTGTTAAATCAATTTGAAGAAGATCAACAGGCATTCCTAGTTCAAGCCCTTCATTGACGGCTTGCAAACTTTGCACCGCTTTTTCAATCAATGAAATATGGCGAGCATTTGAAAGATAAGTTGCATCTTTTTCAACAATACCAGCATTAGCAAAGAACAGTTGGTTAATACGTTCTTCAATTACGTCGATATTTTGATTTTTAAGAACGGAAATGCGAATGACATCATCTGGCAACTGGTCAGCTTCGATTTTTTCTGGTAAATCTGTTTTATTAAGGAGAATAATGCGGTTGCTATCTTTGCTAAGTTCCAAAAGTGCACGGTCTTGGTCAGTCAAAGGTTCAGAACTATTGAGCACAAGAAGAACAAGGTCAGCTTCCTCAAGGGCTTTTTTCGAACGTTCAACACCGATTTTTTCAACCACATCATCTGTTTCGCGGATACCAGCTGTATCAACCAGTTTCAAAGGTACACCTTTGATATTGACATATTCTTCAATTACATCACGGGTTGTTCCCTCAATATCAGTAACGATAGCCTTTTCTTCGCGTAACAGATTGTTAAGCAAACTTGATTTTCCAACGTTTGGACGACCAATGATAGCAGTAGATAAGCCTTCGCGCAGAATTTTGCCACGTTTTGCAGTACGCAATAGATTTTCCAAAAGTTCTTGGAATTCTTGTGTTTTTTCGCGGATTAAAGCTGTCGTCATTTCCTCCACGTCATCGTATTCAGGGTAGTCGATATTGACCTCGACTTGAGCTAAGGTGTTTAGGATTTCTTGGCGCGTGTCATTGATTAATTGTGACAATGACCCATCAAGTTGTTTTACCGCAATATTCATGGCTTTGTCTGTTTTCGCACGGATAATATCCATAACGGCTTCCGCTTGTGTCAAGTCAACACGACCATTCAAGAAAGCACGTTTGGTAAACTCACCAGGTTCAGCAAGACGAGCCCCTTGGCGCAAGACAAGTTGCAAAATTTCATTTGTCACGGCAACACCACCGTGCGTATTAATCTCCACGACATTCTCACAGGTAAATGTTTTTGGCGCAAGCATCACAGACACCATAACCTCATCAAGCACTTCATCAGTATCAGGGTCAACAATGTGACCGTAATTAATCGTATGTGAAGCGACCTCGTTAAGGTCTTTACCATGATAGACTTTTTGTGCAATAGCTAGCGCTTCCGTTCCAGAAAGTCTTACAATTCCGATTGCCCCCTCACCAAGCGGTGTAGAAATCGCAGCAATCGTATCAAATTCATTTGTAATCATTATGTTTCCTCATATTTATCGGTTTTAGCCTATTGAAATTAGAGCATCAACGATAATAAATTAGATAGTAAAAGTAGTATTGTGGCTTAAGAATGCCACTTATAAGCTTCTAGTAAAGTATAGCAGTTTTAATTTAGAAAAGCTAGCGAGGGATAAGTATTAAGAATAATCATCTTTTTGGATTAAAAAGTCTAAGGAGTTTTCAAAATGTTAATAAAGTTACTAAAGAAGTGTCTGTTTCGTTAGATGATTAGAAAGCAATAGTAAGATAGATTCGTTACTGCTATTAGTTGACATATCTAAAATAGATATGATAACCTAAAGTGAAGTGTTTTCAATATAAAGCACACTATTTTATAATCGATGATGAAGAAGTATTATTGAGATATTTTTTTAATCAGAAAACTGTAAGGAGGATATATGTTTTCTATAGTACAAAAGGTAATCAAAGGGATGGTTATTTCTCTTGGTTTTTTACTACCGGGGGTGTCTGGTGGAGCGCTTGCTGCTATTTTAGGTGTCTATGAGCGCCTTATTAGTTTCTTAGCTAATATCAAACTTAATTTTAAGTCAAATGTACTTTTCTTTTTGCCGATAGGAGTTGGGGGACTTTTAGGAATAGCTCTATTTTCTTATCCTATTGAATTCCTTTTGGAACATTACGAAATTCCAACACTATGGGGATTTTCAGGAGGAGTTCTTGGTACAATACCTAGTTTATTGAACGATACTAAACAAAGTGCTCCTAGGAATCGATTAAAGTGGGGATGGATTATTGGCGCTTTTATCATTTCTTTTCTTTTAGTTTATTCTATGAGCCGCTTTACAGGTAATATGTCGGTCGGATTTATTAGTTATTTATTAGCAGGAGCTCTCATAGCGCTAGGGGTTCTTCTTCCAGGTCTCAGTCCGTCAAGTATCCTCTTATGTTTAGGAGTATATACTCCTATGTTAAATGGTTTTAAAGCGTTTGATTTGCTAGGAACTTTTTTCCCAATTATGATTGGAGGAGGGGTGACTATGATTTTATTATCAAAAGGAATGAATTATCTTCTCTTGCACTATAGATCATATATTTATTATTGTATTATTGGTAGTGTCCTTTCAAGTACATTATTAATACTTTTACCAAGCGGAAATGCCTATGAGGGAATCTCTTATGCAAATGTTACAGGCATGGAGATAGTAATAACAGCTCTTGTTTTTGTTCTCGGGATTTTATTCGGATTATGGATGGTAAAATTAGAGAAAGACTATAAGGAATAAACGCGAGATTATCTATTTCATTATGACACAAAACACTTAAATCATGATATAATAATCAGTTGGAAATAGAAATTATTTACAATAATATATAAAAAGACGAGGTAGCTATGGAAAGACTCAAAAAAATCGCTGGTGTCACAGCCGCTCAGTATGTCAAAGATGGTATGGTCGTCGGACTTGGAACAGGCTCAACAGCATACTTTTTTGTTGAAGAAATTGGTCGCCGCATGAAAGAAGAAGGACTCAAAGTTGTAGGTGTAACAACTTCAAGCCAAACCACTGCACAAGCAGAAGGTCTTGGGATTCCTTTGAAAGCTGTTGATGACATTGATGTTATCGATGTTACCGTTGACGGTGCAGATGAAGTTGACACTAACTTCAACGGTATCAAAGGCGGTGGTGGCGCCCTTCTTATGGAAAAAATCGTTGCCACACCAACCAAAGAATACATCTGGGTTGCTGACGACTCAAAAATGGTCGATAAACTCGGTGCCTTTAAATTGCCAGTCGAAGTGGTTCAATATGGTGCAGACCGTATTTTCCGTGAGTTCGAGAAAAAAGGTTACAAACCGTCCTATCGCATGGTAAATGGTGAACGCTTTGTGACTGATATGAAAAATTATATCATCGACCTTGACCTTGGCGTCATTGAAAATCCTGTCGAACTTGGCAAAGAATTGAAAGCCATGGTCGGCGTTGTTGAACACGGTCTCTTCAACGGTATGGTTAATAAAGTTATCGTTGCAGGTAAAGACGGTGTCAACATTTTAGAAGCTAAATAATGATTTCAGCAGGAGGAAATTAACAGTTACCATAACTGAATCTTCTCCTGTTTACTATGTTATATTGATTCATTATTATTTCTAATCACTTGACTTATTTGAATATTAAGAGATTAGGAGGTTTTGGGTGCCAACCGTAACCACCCTAGATTAGGAAAAATTATGCCAACATTTAATCGTATTCACCTTGTAGTTTTAGATTCTGTCGGAATTGGTGCAGCACCAGATGCTAACAATTTTGTCAATGCTGGTGTGCCAGATGGTGCTTCAGATACCCTTGGTCATATTTCAAAAACAGTCGGATTAACTGTTCCGAATATGGCGAAAATTGGTCTTGGAAATATTCTTCGTGAAGCACCTCTAAAAACAGTACCAGCAGAAGCACAGCCAAGTGGTTATGCAACAAAATTAGAAGAAGTATCACGTGGAAAAGATACCATGACAGGGCACTGGGAAATCATGGGGCTTAATATTACAGATCCCTTTGATACTTTCTTTGAAGGATTCCCAGAAGAAATTTTAACAAAAATTGAAGAATTTTCAGGACGTAAAATCATTCGTGAAGCCAACAAACCTTATTCAGGAACACAAGTTATCGCTGACTTTGGTGAACGTCAGATGAAAACAGGTGAATTGATTGTTTACACTTCAGCTGACCCAGTACTTCAAATCGCAGCACATGAAGATGTTATTTCGCTTGAGGAACTTTATAAAATCTGTGAATTTGCTCGTTCCATTACATTAGAACGTCCAAGTTTGCTTGGCCGAATTATTGCTCGTCCGTACGTTGGTGAACCTAGTAATTTCACACGTACAGCTAACCGTCGTGATTATGCTTTATCACCATTTGCACCAACAGTGCTTAATAAATTAGCGGATGCAGGCGTTCCGACTTACGGTGTCGGAAAAATCAATGATATTTTCAATGGTTCAGGTATTACAAACGATATGGGGCACAATAAATCAAATATGCATGGTGTTGATACCTTGATTAAAACCCTACAATTGCCAGAATTTACAAAAGGATTATCATTTACAAACCTTGTTGATTTTGATGCTATATATGGTCACCGTCGTAATGCCGCAGGTTACCGTGATTGTCTAGAAGAATTTGATAATCGTTTGCCTGAAATTATAGACAATATGAAATCAGATGACCTTCTTTTAATCACAGCAGACCATGGTAATGACCCAACTTACACAGGAACAGACCACACACGTGAATACGTTCCGTTATTGGCTTATAGCCCATCATTTAAAGGAAATGGTGTCTTACCAGTCGGACATTTTGCTGATATTTCAGCAACAATCGCTGACAACTTTGGTGTTGAGACAGCCATGATTGGTCAATCTTTCCTAGAAAAATTAGTATAAGAGGTGCATATGACAACAATTATTGAAAAAATTGAAGAAGCTCGTCAGTTCTTGGTATCACAAAGTTGTGATGCTCCTGAATTTGGTTTGATTTTAGGGTCAGGTCTTGGCGAACTTGCCGAAGAAATTGAAAATGCTGTTGTAATTCCCTATGAAAAAATTCCTAATTGGGGAAAATCAACAGTAGCAGGACACGCTGGACAATTGGTTTATGGTGACCTTGGTGGACACAAAGTCATTGCTCTTCAAGGACGTTTCCATTTTTACGAAGGAAATCCAATGGAATTAGTGACTTTTCCAGTTCGTGTCATGAAGGCTCTTGGTTGTAAAGGACTTATCGTGACAAATGCAGCTGGCGGAATTGGCTTTGGTCCAGGAACATTAATGGCAATTTCAGACCATATTAATATGACAGGACAAAATCCATTGATTGGTGCGAATCTTGATGACTTTGGACCACGTTTCCCAGATATGTCAGATGCTTATACAGCTGAATACCGTGATACTGCTCACAAAGTTGCCGAAAAAATCGGTATCAAACTTGATGAAGGTGTTTATCTTGGTGTTTCTGGACCATGTTACGAAACACCTGCCGAAATTCGTGCTTTCCAAACACTTGGAGCTGATGCGGTTGGTATGTCAACAGTTCCAGAAGTCATCGTTGCTGCTCATTCAGGTTTGAAAGTTTTAGGAATTTCAGCTATTACAAACCATGCCGCAGGTTTCCAAAGTTCACTTAATCATGAAGAAGTTGTTGCTGTTACACAACAAATCAAAGAGGACTTTAAAACTCTAGTTAAGGCTGTCTTGGCAGAATTGTAAGTCAATACTAAAACTTAGTATTATCATACTAAAATTAGAAAGTGGTGTCAGATGCGAATTCATTTTATCGTTCACGAAGCCTTTGAAGCACCAGGTGTTTATTATGATTGGTCTATTAAACGTGGTCATGATGTGACAATGACAAAGCTTTACCAAGGTAAAAAATTGCCAAAAGATAGTTCTGGTATTGACCTACTAATTGTTATGGGGGGACCACAAAGTCCACAAACAACAGTAGCAGAATGTCCTCATTTTGATGCACAGGCTGAAATCTCGCTTATCAAAGAAGCTATTTCACAAGATAAACGAGTTCTTGGTATTTGTTTAGGAGCTCAATTGCTAGGTGAAGCCTACGGAGTATCTGTTGAAAGAAGCCCAGAAAAAGAAATTGGAAATTATCCAATCACATTAACAGAAGCTGGTTTAGCAAATCCTAATCTTTCGCATATTGGAACATCTGCAATTGTTGGGCACTGGCATGGCGATATGCCTGGTTTGACACCACAAGCCAAAATTCTTGCAACTAGTCAAGGTTGCCCACGACAAATTGTCAAATATAGTGATAAACACTATGCTTTCCAATGCCATTTAGAGTTTTCAAAACCATTGATTGAAGCACTTTTGGCAGAAGAAGTTGATTATGATGAACAAGTTAAGACATACTCATACCTTCAAGTAGCAAACGAAATGCTAGCTTACGATTATTCAGAAATGAATCATATTTTAGAGCAATTTTTAGATGCTTTCACAAAATAAAAGATTTAACTCTAAAGCTTATTGCTTACGCTTTGGTACTGCCCTTCTTTTGACTAGTATAGTAGCAGGAGTAGGCGGTATTTTACTTCATGACTTATTAGAATTGATTGAATGGATGATTTTTGGTCATGGGGAAAGTACAGGTGCGCAGCCTATCACAAACCTACAATTTATTATTATCTTATTAACTGGTATTATTTCAGCGTTTATTTGGTTTGTTTTGCAAGATAAAAATCGTCAAATCATTTCAATCAAATCACAGCTAAAAGTTACTGATAATAGCAAACGTCCGATACTTTGGATACACTTGATACATATTTTTCTTCAAGTGGCTTCAGTCGGAGCTGGTTCACCTATTGGTAAAGAAGGTGCACCACGAGAGTTTGGAGCTTTAGGAGCAGGTCGTATTTCCGATCGAATGACATTGACCTTAACAGACCGAAAGCTTGCTATTGTTTGTGGGGCATCGGCAGGATTGGCAGCTGTCTATCAAGTGCCGATTGCCAGTATCTTTTTTGCCTTTGAGACACTAGGTTTAGGTTTGTCCGTTTTGAATCTTATTTCAGTCTCAAGCACAACGATTCTAGCTAGTCTTATTGCGGGAACGGTGATTTCAGATACACCACTTTATCATTCAGGACAAGTCGTGCTCGATGCTAAAACAGGTGGTTTTGCAATTGTTCTAGCTATTCTTATCACCCCCTTAGCGCAGCTATTTCGCCACCTCACCCAAAAAGCCCAAGCCGGCAAAGTGACAACTAAAAGCATTTTGTGGAAACTCCCCTTAACTTTTTTGCTTCTCGCAAGCTTTTCCCTTTATTTTCCAGAGATTTTGGGAAATGGCGGAGCTTTGGCACAAGCCGTTTTTGATGGGATGGGTGTGTGGTATGCCTTAGCTTGTGTGGTTATTAAAGCCGTACTTGTTTTGCTGACGCTGAAAAATGGTGCCTACGGAGGCACTCTGACACCGTCGTTTTCAATAGGCGCTGTCCTAGGATTTTTGGTAGCAGTGCTGTGTCAATTGGTAGTCCCAGAATTATCACTAACTTCGGCTATGTTAATTGGCTCAAGTATCTTTTTAGCCATTACGATGAATGCTCCGTTAACGGCTGTTGGTTTGGTTGTATCGTTTACGGGACAATCTTTTACAGCTCTTCCAATTTTGCTTCTTGCGGTCATCGTAGCCTTTGCTACAAAAACTATTATTGAACATATTGAAAGGAAATACTATGTCAATCCATATCGAAGCCAGACAAGGCGAAATCGCAGATAAAATTTTACTTCCAGGAGACCCGCTCCGTGCCAAATTTATCGCAGAAAACTTTTTAGAAGATGCCGTATGTTTTAATAATGTCCGTGGTATGCTTGGTTTTACAGGGACTTATAAAGGTGAACGTGTCAGTGTTATGGGAACTGGTATGGGAATGCCATCCATCTCTATCTACGCGACTGAATTAATCCAATCTTACGGCGTTAAAAAATTAATCCGTGTTGGAACAGCTGGTTCCCTTAATAAAGATGTTCACGTTCGCGAACTTGTTTTGGCGCAAGCAGCAGCAACAACATCAAGCATGATTAAAAATGAATGGCCACAGTATGATTTTCCACAAATTGCTGATTTTACCTTGCTTGACAAAGCCTACCATATTGCGCAAAATCTAGGAATGACAACTCATGTTGGCAGCGTGTTATCTGTTGACGCTTTTTATTCAGATTTTGCTGAAAACAATGTCAAACTCGGGCAACTTGGTGTGAAAGCTGTTGAGATGGAAGCCGCTGCACTTTACTACCTCGCAGCAAAACACGGCGTTCAAGCACTCGGTATCATGACGATTTCTGATAGCCTTGTTGCTGATGAAGACACAACCGCTCAAGAACGCCAAACAACTTTCACAGACATGATGAAAGTCGGTCTTGAAACTCTTATTGCAGATTAATGCAAGAAATATATGAAACGATAGACATCCTTTTGGATGTCTATGCTTATAATCACGCTTGGAAAATAGCAGAGCAGCACAGCGATTTTCCAGCGCAAAGCCGTTATCTTTTAGAAATGTTAAAAGAGCGTAGGGAACTTAACGTTGACTTTGCTTTTTTACATTCAGCAGAAAATCAAGCAATTTTAGCTAATTATGGCATTTCACTCATTACCAATGCGTATGAGGAAGAACAATTGGCAAATTATATTATGGATTTGGAAGCTAAGGTGAAAAATGGCAATATTATTGATTTTGTCCGCTCTGTTAGCCCAATTCTGTATAGGCTCTTTTATCGCCTTGCCAAACGCGAAGTTCCAAATTTGGAAAACTATATCCACGATGCTAAAAATAATCAGTATGATACTTGGCTTTTTACAAAAATGAAACAGAGCGACTATGCTATTTTTCATAGATACCTTGAGATTCGTCGTGATGGCAAAGTGACTTCAAAAGCTTTAGCAGAACTTTTGCAGTACGGACAACTTCCTCAGGAGATTAAACAGTTAATCAGCGAACTTCGTAATTTTGAAAAATCCGTTCGTAATCCCCTAGCCCACCTCATCAAGTCTTTTGATGAAGAAGAACTACACCGAACAACCAATTTCTCATCCCAAGCCTTTCTAGATAAAATTATTGCCCTTGCTACCTATGCAGGTGTCAAATATAACAAAGAAAAATTCTATTTTGACCAAGTTAATGATATTATCAAAAGTGAGTTGAAGAGAAATGGATAGAACATAAAAACTCTTGGACAATGTCTAAGAGTTTTTATGTATCAAATTTAACTTCTTCAAGGAGATACTCAATAAATCGTTCACCCATTTTTGAAAGGTTAGCTTTTTCGTGGCGAATATAGACAATGTCAATCATATCCTCAACATCAAGCGGAATAGAAACAATATTATCACCATTTAAATTACTATTTAAAATACCTGTAGCGATTGTATAACCATCAAGTCCTATCAAGAGATTGAAAAGTGTCGCGCGGTCACTAACGACAATTGATTTCTTATGGGGAATTTGTGAAAAAATTTCTTCAGAGAAGTAGAAAGAATTATGAATCCCTTGATCGTAGCTAAGGTAAGGGAAGTCTTCCAAATCTTCCATAGTTACCAGTTTTTTGCTTGCAAGAGGATTGTTTTTGCTGACAAAGATATGCGGACGCGTTCTAAAAAGGCTTGTATAGGTCAGATGATTATCATCGAACATTTTGGTCAAGACATCGTGGTTATAACTATTCAAAAATAAAACGCCGATTTCTGAACGAAAATTCTTAACATCATCAATGATTTCATACGTTCGTGTTTCACGAAGGAAAAGCTCATAACGTGACATGTCCGTTCCTTCTAAAAGTGAAACAAAAGCATTGACAACGAAAGCATAGTGCTGTGAAGACACGCTAAACAGTTCTCGGTTTGTATTTTTGCTCTTATAACGTTCCTCTAAAAGAGCCGTTTGTTCTAAAATTTGGCGAGCATAAGAAAGAAACTCAACGCCATCCTTAGTCAAGGTAATGCCTTTTGGGTTACGAATAAAAATTTCAATCCCCATTTCACGCTCCAAATCTCGTACAGCATTTGAAAGGCTTGGTTGAGTGATAAAAAGCTGCTTAGCAGCTTCGTTCATGCTCCCTGTTTCTACTATTTTAACGATATAGTGTAATTGTTGTATTCTCATAAACTTAGTTTAGCCTAAAAATGATTTTCCCGCAAGTAGGTACCAGTCTTTTATAAAGAAAACGATTAAAAAACGAACATTAGTCGTTTTGTAACATCATTACAAAACGAAGGTAAAAATACAACATTTTGATTATTAATTTCTTTTCTTTAACAAAGCGCCTATATTGTTTGAAATAAAGCAATGAAACCGTTTGTAAACATCTAGTTTTATAATAATACCGAATTGCAAAAGCATGACAAAAGTGTTAAAATAGGAACGTTAGTAATCCTTATAGAGAGTGGAGATTTATAATGCCTACACATTCACGTCATCAAAGACAGCATAAAAATTCACGTTCATATTCCCGTCTTGATACTAAGACGATAGTGAATAGTGTTCTGCTAGTCTTGTATGCTTTACTGGCAGGAATTGCGACTTTTCTGATGTATTCGCATAACATTCTTGCTTTCCGACACTTCAACATTATTTATACTGCTTTGTTAGTGGTTGTTCTTGTCGTATCATTGGTATTGATAATTCGGAAAAAAGGTAAATTAGTTGTTACTGTCCTTTTGGTCATTTTCTCGATTGTCGCAGCTGTTTCGCTTTTTGCATTTAAATCATTAATTGATGTAGCAGGCGATCTGAATGAAACAGCTTCATATTCAGAAATTGAAATGAGTGTTGTAGTACCGGCGAATAGTTCTATTTCAGATGTGACAGAATTATCAAGTGTTCAGGCGCCGACTGGAGCTGATGGAAGTAATATCGATGCCTTACTGTCACAAATCAAATCAGATAAAGGTGTTAATTTAACAACGGATACAGTTGATTCTTATCAAGCAGCCTATGAAAATCTCATTAATGGTAGTAGTCAAGCAATGGTTCTAAATAGCGCTTATTCAAGCCTGTTAGAATTATCTTATGATAATTATGAATCAAATTTAAAGACCATTTATACCTATAAAGTTAAGAAGAATATTTCAAATGATGCCTCATCATCAAATAAAAATGTCTTTAATATCTATATCAGTGGTATTGATACTTATGGTTCAATCTCAACAGTTTCTCGTTCAGATGTTAATATTATCTTGACAGTTAATATGGATACTCATAAGATTTTAATGACATCAACACCACGTGACTCTTATGTTCAAATACCTGATGGTGGTGCTAATCAATATGATAAATTGACTCATGCTGGTATCTACGGCGTTGAAACTTCTGAAAAGACACTAGAAAATCTTTACGGCATTGATATTGATTACTATGCTCGTATCAATTTCACTTCATTCTTGAATTTAATTGATGCGGTTGGTGGTGTAACAGTCTACAACGATCAAGCCTTTACAAGCCTTCACGGTAATTATGATTTTGAAGTAGGAAATATAACACTTAATTCAGATGAAGCACTAGGTTTTGTTCGTGAACGTTATAGTCTTGATAATGGTGACTATGATCGTGGTAAAAATCAATTAAAAGTTATTCAAGCCATAATTAACAAGCTAACTTCGTTTAGTTCAATTTCGAATTATTCATCAATTATGTCTACTCTGCAGGATTCTGTTCAAACAGATATGCCATTGGATACAATGATGGATCTTGCAAATACGCAGCTTGATTCAGGTAAGAAATTCACAATCACATCACAAGAAGTAACTGGTACAGGTTCAACAGGAGAATTGACTTCATATGCCATGCCAACTGCAAGTCTTTATATGATTCAATTGGATGATACGAGCGTAGCAAGTGCATCTCAAGCTATTAAAGATGTTATGGAAGGAAAATAAATGATTGATATTCATTCGCATATCGTTTTTGATGTAGATGACGGTCCAAAAACAATAGAAGAAAGTTTGGATTTGATTGGTGAAAGTTATCGTCAGGGCGTGCGTACGATTGTCTCAACGTCACATCGTCGCAAAGGGATGTTTGAAACACCAGAAGATAAGATTTTTGCTAATTTCAGTCAGGTCAAAGAAGCTGCTGAAGCTAAATACGAAGGTTTAGAGATTTTGTATGGTGGTGAACTTTACTATAGTAGTGATATCCTTGAAAAGCTTGAGCGTGGTCAGGTTCCCAAAATGAATAATACACGTTTTGCATTGATTGAGTTTAGTATGACCACATCATGGAAAGACATCCATACAGCACTTAGCAATGTGATCATGCTTGGAATTACACCAGTTGTTGCTCATATCGAACGTTATAATGTGCTTGAGTTTAATGAAGAACGTGTTAAGGAATTGATTAACATGGGGTGTTACACGCAAATCAATAGTTCACATGTTCTCAAACCAAAATTATTTGGCGATAAATACCGTCAGTTTAAAAAACGAGCACGTTATTTCTTGGAAAAAAATCTTGTTCATTGTGTGGCAAGTGATATGCATAATCTTGGTCCAAGACCACCATTTATGGATGAGGCTAGAGAAATCATCACGAAAGATTTTGGCACCAAGCGAGCTGATGCTCTTTTTGAGGGCAATCCTCAAACCTTATTAGAAAATAAAGATTTATAGGAGTTAATATGAATTCAAATGATCAGGCGAGTATTGAGATTGATGTATTCTACTTGCTAAGAAAACTTTGGAGTAAGAAATTTTTTATCATTTTCATTGCTTTAGTTGTAGGAACAGTTGCTTTACTTGGTAGTATTTTTCTGATAAAGCCTAAGTACACGTCAACAACTCGTATTTATGTTGTTAGCAAAACTGCTGATAATATTACCAGTCAAGATTTACAAGCTGGTTCTTATCTTGTTAACGATTACAAAGAAGTGATCACGTCAAGTGAGGTGTTATCTTCTGTCATTGATCAACAAAAACTGGCTCTTTCAACCAGTGAGTTGTCAGATATGATTACAGTTGATATCCCAACAGATACACGTGTTATTTCAATTTCTGTGGAAGATACGGATGCCCAAGAAGCCGCTGATATTGCTAACGCTGTCCGTGAAATTGCTGCTGAAAAGATTAAAGCTGTTACAAAAGTAGATGACGTGACAACCTTAGAAGCTGCAGCTACGCCTAAACATCCTTCATCTCCAAACGTTAAGAAAAATCTTGCTTTAGGGATGCTTGTTGGTGGGGCTCTAGCTGTTATTGTTATTCTTGTAGTTGAAGTGCTTGATGATCGTGTTCGTCGTCCAGAAGATATCGAAGAAGTGCTTGGTATGACTCTTCTAGGAGTTGTACCAGATATTGATAAAATGTAAGGAGAAAGATTGTAATGCCACAATTAGAATTAGTGAGATCTAAAGCTCAAATGGTTAAATCTATGGAAGAATATTACAATTCTATCCGTACCAATGTTCAGTTTAGTGGACGTGATTTAAAAGTGATTACGCTAACGTCTGCTCAGGCAGGTGAAGGCAAATCGACCACATCGGTTAATCTTGCTATCTCATTTGCGCGTGCAGGTTTTCGCACTCTTTTGATTGATGCGGATACACGCAATTCAGTTATGTCAGGTACATTTAAGTCTAATGAACGTTATCAAGGCTTGACAAGTTTCTTGTCTGGAAATGCAGAACTGTCAGATGTTATTTGTGATACAACAATTGATAATTTAATGATTATTCCTTCTGGGCAAGTCCCACCAAACCCCACATCATTGATTCAAAACGATAATTTTAAGGCAATGATTGAAACCGTGCGTGGTCTTTACGATTATGTGATTATTGATACACCCCCTCTTGGCTTGGTTATTGATGCAGCTATTTTAGCGCATTACTCAGATGCTAGTCTAGTTGTGGCAAAAGCAGGAGTTGATAAACGCCGTACCATTACGAAACTAAAAGAACAACTAGAACAAAGTGGCTCTATTTTCCTTGGTGTTATTTTAAATAAATATGATATTCACTTAGATAATTATGGGGCATATGGTAGTTATGGCGGTTATGGTGCTTATGGTAATTACGGAAAAGGTAAAGAAAAAACCAAAACTGGTAGAGTTAAACGAAAAAAATAATTGATATCTTTACCTTAGAATAGGAAACAGGAAGTTATATGTATAGCGAAGATTCGAAAAAGAAAGTATACTACCTTTCGTCGGATATTATAGCTTTAGTGGTAAGTTATTTCATCTTAGCACAATTTTATCCTTATCATCTTTTCGATAGTAAGTTCTTTGCAGTTGTTTTTGGAATTTTAATCGTGATTGTCAGTATTTTGAGTGATGAGTACTCTACAATCACTAATCGTGGTTATTTAAAAGAATTGAAAGCATCTGTGATTTATGGTATGAAAGTTTTAGTTTTATTTACTTTTGTACTGATACTTGGAAAAATTCGTTTTATCCATGACATTTCACAGATGTCTTATTTCTTCTTAGGGCAAATTTTTATTTTAGTAAGTCTTTTGGTCTTCATTGGACGTATTTTAGTTAAGAATTTTTTCACAAGTTATACAACGGATATTAAACAGGTATTGTTTGTCACGGATTTTACGAATGGTAAAGAAGTCATTAAAGAACTTAATAATTCCAATTACCATATAGCTGCTTATATCAGTCGTCGTGATAATCCAAAAATTTCACAACCGATTTTAAAAAGTACTAAAGAAATTAGGGACTTCGTGGCAACTCACCAAGTTGATGAGATATTTGTCGCTAAAAATCATCAAGATGATTTTATAGAATTTGCACATTGCTTAAAATTGTTAGGAATTCCAACGACAGTAGCTGTTGGGAATTATTCAGACTTCTATGTTGGAAATAGTGTTCTAAAAAAGATTAGTGATATGACCTTCATAACGACAGCATTCAATATTGTAAAATTCCGTCAGGTTGCTTTAAAACGTCTTATGGATATTGCAATGGCTTTAGTTGGCTTAGTGATTACTGGGATTGTAGCTATTATTATTGCACCGATAGTCAAGAAACAATCACCAGGACCACTAATTTTTAAACAAAAACGTGTTGGTAAAAACGGTAAGGTTTTTGAAATTTACAAATTTAGAAGCATGTACACCGATGCTGAAGAACGCAAAAAAGAATTACTAGCGAAAAATGATTTGGATACAAACTTGATGTTTAAAATGGAAGATGACCCTCGTATTTTTCCATTTGGGCACAAGTTGCGGAATTGGTCCATTGATGAGTTACCACAATTTATCAATGTTCTAAAAGGTGAAATGTCTGTTGTGGGCACGCGTCCACCAACGCTTGACGAATATCATCACTATGAGTTACATCATTTCAAACGTTTAACAACCAAACCAGGAATTACTGGCTTATGGCAAGTTAGCGGTCGTAGTGACATTACTGACTTTGAAGAAGTAGTGGCACTTGATATGAAGTATATCCAAAATTGGAGCATTAGTGAAGATATTAAGATTATTGCGAAAACATTTGGAGTTGTATTATCTAAAAAAGGTAGTAGGTAATGGACTATATTCTAAATTTAGGTAAAAACTCAGATGATTAGGATATTTTTGGTAAAAAGGTTAACATAAGGAATATTTTATGAAAATTTGTTTAGTTGGTTCAAGTGGTGGACACTTGACACATTTATATTTATTACAGGATTTTTGGAAGAATCAAGACCGATTTTGGGTCACTTTTGATAAAGACGATGCTAATCAACTCCTAAAAGACGAAAAAATTTTTCACTGTTTCTTTCCTACTAATAGAAATTTGATTAACCTTTGTAAAAATACTTTCTTGGCTTGGAAAATTCTCAAAAAAGAAAAGCCCGATATTATCATTTCATCGGGTGCTGCTGTTGCTGTCCCTTTCTTTTATATTGGTAAATTATTCGGAGCTAAAACAGTATATATTGAAGTTTTTGATAGGATTGATAAACCAACGCTTACAGGTAAATTAGTTTACCCCGTGACGGATAAGTTTTTTGTCCAATGGGAGGAGATGACCAAGGTCTATCCTAAGGCTATTTGTATCGGAAGTATTTTCTAAGGAGGTTTTATGATTTTTCTTACCGTCGGGACTCATGAACAACCCTTTGATCGTCTTATCAAGGCTATTGATGAGTTTGTTGAAGAGGGAGTCATTCAGCAAGAGGTCTTTATGCAAATTGGCTACGCTACCTATTTTCCTAAAAATTGTGAGTGGAAAAAATTCATTTCTCCTCAGGAAATGACTGACTTCATCGAAAAAGCAGATATTGTCATTACTCATGGAGCACCAGCTTCATTCCTACCTGTCGTTACTAGAAAAAAAGTACCTATCGTTGTTCCGAGATTTAAAAAATTTAACGAACACGTCAATAACCACCAGCTAGAATTCTCTTCTGCCGTTGAACGTAAATTTAACAATATCATTCTTATTGAAGATATCAAGCAATTAAAAGAAGTCCTTTTGAACTTTAATACTATTGCTGAAACTAAAAACAGAGATGCCTTTAATAATAATCACCAATTTATGGCTAAATTTACTCAAGAAATTCAAGGTTGGTATAGAGACGAGGTGAATGATGAAGATAGTTAATAAGATAAAACATACACTAAATACTGGAAAGCCTATTGATTCACAAAAATTTATCTTATCTTTCCAAGATTATAAGGTAGTATCTTTTGATATTTTTGATACCTTGCTAAAGCGTAATGTTGCAAAACCGACAGATGTATTTGCTTATATAGAACAAAAATTTGGCATAGAAAATTTTAAGCAAAAAAGAATTGAAGCTGAGAGAATAGCTCGAAGCCAGTCATTTGATTCAGAAATTTCATTGGTGGACATCTATAATCAGTATGGAATAGATTATTCAAAGGTAGAACTGCAGGCAGAATCAGAACTGTTAACTTTAAATCAAGATATGTTTTTGGTTTTCCAAGAAGCAGTAAAAAATAAAACAGTCATTCTAACATCAGACATGTATCTACCTGAGACATTTATTGTAGATATTTTAAATCGAGAGGGCATTACTGGCTATCATAAATTATATTTATCATCAACTGTTGGTGTTACAAAAAGCAATGGTAAAATTTTTGATTTAATCATTGAAGATTTATGTATTAATCGTGCAGATATCATCCATATTGGAGATTCATTTCATTCAGACTACAATATACCTAGAAAAAAAGGAATAGCCGCAAAGCATTTACCAACTACTATTAAGAAATCACACTATCGACTATCCGGTGATGCTATTGAGATTAATATTATCAATAGTTTTATTAATAATTCTATACCTAGCACTGCGGATTCTTATTATAGATTTGGCTATGAAAAATTTGGAATGTTTTTATGGGGATTTTCTAAATGGCTGCATGAATCGTTACTAAATGAAAATATTCAAAAGGTTTATTTTTTTTCACGAGATGGTTTAATCATGAAACAAGCCTTTGATATGCTTTTTGATGACATTGAAACCCATTATTTAGAAGTATCTAGAAGGGCTTTAAGGGTTCCGATTTTATGGAAAAATTATTCTCTTGATCATGTTATTGATATGATATCTCCCTCTAAGATGATATCCTTATCCTCAGTGTTTGATGGTCTGGGTTTAAATATGCATGACTACACAGATTTATTGACTACGTATAACTACTCTTTTGAGACTTATTTTGATCGTAAAGAATTGGTCAATAATAAAAAATTCGCAGAGTTTTATCAAGAACTATCAGCAGATATTGAAAGTAACTCTCGTAATGAGTATGACTTATTAGTGAAATACCTTGATCAGCATCATATCGAAGGAAAGTTTGCAATTGTAGATATTGGATGGTCAGGTGGCATGCAACGCTACTTAAAAGAAACCTTGGATACATTAAAAATAAGCAATAATATTACAGGATACTATATTGGTATTGCTGATTATTATAAACGAAATGTAAAAGCAGTTCCTTCTTTAAATTTAAAGGGTTATTTGTTTGATTTTTCCAAGAATACAACAGAAATTGATAAACGTAGGCCCTTTGTCGGCTTATTTGAATCTCTTTTTTTAGAGCAAGATGGTTCTGTTGAAAAATATATTAATGATAATGGTGTGATAAAAGCAAAAAGATTTTCATATGAATATTTTGAAAACGGAAAACCAACTGAGGAGTTTCAAGCTATTAAAAAATTACAAAGAGGAGCTTTGGATTTTGTCAAAAGTTTTGGTAATCCATCAATTGAAATATCTGCAGATCAATTATTTTATGGTCTGGAGCAAACGGGTCTTTTTCCTAACAAACAAGATATTAAATTATTTGCGGACTTTCGATTTTTTGATGATGGAGAAATCAATTATCTTGCCAAACCTCAGCATTTATTAACCTACTTGCTACATATTAGACAATTGAAAAAAGATTTTTTAATGTGCCGTTGGAAAATTGGTTTTTTAAAGCGATTATTAAAGATTAAACTTCCTTATCAAACTATTTACAATTATCTATCCAAATATAAATAAGAGGTTTTTTATAATGACTCACAAAAAACAGGTATTAATTGTCAATACCTCCGGCTTAGGTGTCGGAGGTATAACAAGTCATATGATTAACTATATTTCAAATATTAACACAGAGTATGAATTTACAGTAGTTGCGACTATCTTCCATGAAAAACAGGTTATTGATAATTTGGAATCTTTGGGTTGTCAGATTATCTCTATGGCCAATCGCAAAAAACAATTATTAAAGTATTATAACGAATTGAAGCAACTGATGGCTTCTAAACAGTTTGATATTATTCATGTTCATGGTAATAGCGCTACTATGGTTATCGAATTACAATTAGCAAAAAAATTTGGTATCCCTTCGAGAATCGCTCATTGTCACAATAGTCTATGCTCTCATAAATTCCTACACATGTTGTTAAATCCATTGTTTAAGCAATCTTATACCTTAACTATTGCTTGTTCTCAACAAGCTGGTGATTGGATTTTTGGTCCTAATAATTACACTATTTTAAAAAATGGGATCCAAGCAGCTAACTATCAATATAATGACTCTCAACGTCAACGCTATCGTCAATTATTTAACTGTAGTGATGAAACACTATTATTAGGAAACGTTGGAAATTTAGTTGAGCAGAAAAACCAAGAATTTTTAATTCCACTTATTAAGGAACTAAAATCACAAAGAAAAGTTAAATTGATGATTATCGGACAAGGGGATAAGGAAGAACACTTAAAAAGCTTAATCAAGCAAAACAATTTACAAAATGAAGTCAAAATCTTTCCTTATCGAGATGACATTCCAGCTTGTTTACAGGCTTTTGATGCCTTGGTCATGCCTTCGAAATGGGAGGGGCTACCACTCATTTTAATTGAAGCACAAACAGCAGGACTTCCATGTCTGATCTCAGATAAGATTACAAGCGATGCTAGTATCAGTGGAGATTTGTGTACTTACTTACCCTTATCGACAGAACAATGGTTTAAACAATTAACTAATTTTAAATCAAATGAAAACAGACAGCTATATGCTTCAAAAACAAAAGAAGCTGGTTTTGACATGGAAGGCTGTATCAATCAATTAAGGAGCATATATGGTTGATAGAGAGAAAAATAAAACACGTAAACATTCATTTTACAATCAATTAAATATCATTTTGGTATTTTTATTATTTTCTGTAGAAACATTAGATAATTATGTGCGAGAAGTAGGAGCTAATCTCCCTCATTTAAAGAATATCATATTGATGATTTTATTAGGAGTTTCTTTCATTCAATTTTTTTCTATTAGGAAGCAAAATAAAGAAAGAATTTTACTAAAAGAACAATTATCTGATAATTTAAAAATCTGTGTTACCTTTGCTGCCTTATCCATCTATTTTATCGTTAAAAATCAAGGTTTTTATATCGAAACAGTCTTAGGTTTAGTCAAATTGTTTTTACCAGTATTTATTGCCTATATCATGCTTAACACTTTAAGTCAGCGTCAAATCTATGATATCATGCAATTTTATTTGATTTTATCGATCATCTTTTACATATTTACCATTGGTATTCAAAATTTTACAGTTGAAAATATTGCAAGTGTCAATTTTTTAGATTCGTATTCACCATTTGAATCAACTTTCTTTTCACCGTCAGCCTTTGCTCTCTTTTTCTACTTTACTTACAATAATAAAAGAATCTGGCCAATTTTATTATCTGTGCTCTTTGTTTTTTTTACATTTAAACGCTTTATGATTGTTATTGTGTTTTTCACTTTAGTAGTTAATAGTTTTATTAATGATAATCGTAAAATACCAGTTTGGGTAGCTCGTTTACTAAGCATAGCTTTTATCTTAGGTACTTGGTTCTATATGCTCGTTATGGAAGGCTATTTGGATAACTTTTTAGAGAAGTATATTGGGATGGACATGAACCAGTTTACTATGGGGAGAGGATGGCTCTTACAAAACTTACAATACCATTTTACTAGCTATGGTTTTGGTTCTGCCAATATACAGGCACGCTCTATTGAAATGGATTTGCCAATGTTTTATATGGAAATGGGAATTATTGCAGTTGCTGTTTTTGTCATTTGTCTATATAGAATGGCTGATAATCGTATCTTTAATGTCTATTTTGTTTCTGCTGTACTTGTAGAGCTACTAACCTCTCACTTCTATGACATAACCTTTTTCTGGATTATCTTTTACTTGACAATAGGTAATAGTTCGCCAAGTCAACGAGAGTTAGCTAGTAAAAAACGTATAGTATTAAAATTTAGGTAGTAAAGGGAGTTTTTTATGAAACAGTTTGTTATCAATCTTTTGAGACTATTAATTAATATAGTATATTTACTACCAGTAGATAAAAAATTAATTTCAATTGTTTCTTTTCATGGTGATGCTTATAGTTGCAGTCCAAAGTATATTACAGAATATCTAATTAAACATTATCCTGACTATAAGATTGTTTGGGCTTTTAAGCATCCGGAGCAGTTTATTGGTCAAATTCCGCCTGAAATAGAGGTTGTAAAATATAAATCTATTAAATACATTATTAAGACAGTGAGAGCTAAAGTTCGTATTAATAATGCAGAAGAGTGGATACTACTAAAAGCTCGTCCTAACCAATTAGTCATTAATACCTGGCATGGTGGAGGTGTCTACAAAAAGGTAGGAAGAGCTTCAACTTTAGTTAATGAAAATCTATCGACTATGGATTACTATAACATCTCCAATCTATTTTTATCTGCATCTAAGGCTAATTCTGAATTAATGTATAGAGAATCTTTTTTATATAATGGTTCAATTATGGAGTATGGTTTACCTAGAAATGATATACTTGTCAATTTAACTCCAGAAATGACTACTTTTTATAAAAACAAATACACTAAGGATCTTCATAAAAAAATTATTTTATATGCTCCAACCTTTAGAGAAGGTGATAATGTTATGAGTGAAAAGTTAAATATGAAGTCTTTAATCAGTGCCTTAGAAGAAAAATTTGGTGGAGAGTGGGTAATTTGGATAAGGGGGCATCTAGCTACCATAGCAGATAATAAATTATCTGATTTTGCTACTGAGAACTGTGTGGATGTTTCTAATGTTAATGATATGCAGGAGTTGTTATGTGCTGCAGATGTTTTAATAACAGATTATTCATCATGTATGTGGGACTTCTCATTGACTAATAAACCGATTTTTTTATATGTTCCTGACTTAGAACATTATCAAAATTGTGAACGTGGTTTCTACTATCCAATTGAAGAATGGGGATTTTCTTATGCCACTACTAACTCTGAGTTGATGAATCATATTGCAAATTATAACCAAGAACAATATATCAATGCTATACGGAAACATCATCAAACCATGACTAGTTTTGAAACTGGTCATGCTACTGAAAGTATTGTTGACTATATCGTTCAACACACAAGTATATAATTGGAGGTGATATTTTTGAAGCACTCTAAAAAATTACAACAATATTTTCAAATCTTAGGTATGAAAAATGGATTATATAAACTTTTTTGCTCGACATTTCCTATTTTT
Source organism: Streptococcus pasteurianus (assembly GCF_004843545.1). NCBI lineage: Bacteria > Bacillati > Bacillota > Bacilli > Lactobacillales > Streptococcaceae > Streptococcus > Streptococcus pasteurianus. The sequence goes on from NZ_CP039457.1 coordinate 895,633, forward strand.
GATATAAAAGATAGTCGCTACAGAACCTTATTGTGGCAAAAAAAATGTGTTAAAAAATTAAAATCATATGCTAAGCAAAAACATGCCTACGATATTGTGCCAATCCAACAAAACCTTTCCCCAAAAATTATTTGGGTATTATGGTTGCAAGGTGAAAACAACATGCCTCCTGTTGTACAAAAATGTTACGATAGCCTCAAAATGTATGCTGGTGACTATGAGGTCATTCTCTTAAGTGAGGATAATCTGACTAATTATATTCAATTACCAGACTACATTAATGATAAATATAAAGCTAAAAAAATCCCAGTAGCTGTTTATTCAGACTTGATTCGATTGGAATTATTAGTAACATATGGTGGAATTTGGATAGATTCAACTGTTCTTTTAACTGATTATATCCGTGAAACTATTTTATCTTCAGATCTCTTTTTTTACCAAGCTTCTCAGTTAGAGTATTCAATAACTAAAATTTCTAGTTGGTTTATCTCTGTCAAAGAGAGCAATAATTATGCTATTCATCAAATTAGAGATGCTTTATTTTATTATTGGGAGTTACATGATAGACCTATCAATAACTTTATTCTCCATCTTATGATAACAGCTCTGTATGAAACAGATCAAAAATTTAAAACAATTTTTGATAATATGCCCTACCTATGTAACATGAATCCTCATGTCATGTATTTTTCATTATCTAAAGAATATTCTTCTAATCTTTGGAGTATGATAACAGATAGTTCAGAAGTCCATAAATTAAGTTGGAAATTATGTGAGCATTATCCTAAAAATAGTCTATATGATCATTTATTAAAGGGAGAGTAAATGAAACTTAAGAGTGTTAAATTAAATTTTATTTATCTGTCTTTATATAAAATGTTGGAGTTATTGTTACCTTTAGTAACTTCTCCTTTACTATCAAGACGGTTAGGGGCTGAGGCTCTAGGGATCTATTCATATACTTATTCTATTGTTAGCCTTTTTGTTGTTATTGCTGAATTAGGCTTTTATCGATATGGATTGAGAGAAATCGCTAAAGTTCGTGATAATCAGAAACAATTAAATCAGACCTATTCTAATATCTTTTTTACTCATATTATCAATGCCTTAGTTGTCCTTTCCTTATTTATCTTTTCAGTATTTTGTTTCTACCAAACATCTGATAAGAAGTTTTTACTGATTCAAGGAATTTTAATCTTTAATAATCTAATTGATAATTCTTTTTTATATATTGGTTTAGAAAATATTAAACCAATTGCTATACGAGATGGTATGACTAAATTAATTGCTTTTGCCTTAATTATATTATTAATTAAAAGTCCTGATGATTTGATGGTTTATATCACATTGATGGCTCTATCAGCAACAATTAGTAAATTAATATCATTACTATATTCTCGTAAATTTGTCACATTTATTAAACCAGAAATTAAAGTCTGTATGACCATCTATCGACCGATGTTATTATTGATGATCCCTGCATTAGCTTCTGTTATTTACCAATCTATGGATAAAATCATGATTGGTTGGTTCTATAACGAAACGCATGTCGGTTACTATGACTGTGCCAGCAAAGCCTTAATTCCTAGAAATATTATAACAGCTTTAGGAACTGTCTTGTGTCCAAGTATTGCTAATCTTTATGCAAGTAATCAAAAAGAAATCGCCAAGCAAAAAATAACCTATTCTTTTACGGTTTCGATGATCATGGCACTTTCATTTATGTTTGGAATATCAGCAATTGCTCAAGATTTTGCTCCGTGGTTTTGGGGGAAATCGTTCGCAACTTGTTCTCCTATGCTCATAGGCTTATCCATTAGTATACCTATTTGGACTATTGGTGAAGTTATTAGAAATCAATTCTTGCTTCCAACAGGACGAGATAAGGAGTATACTTGGGTTTTTGTAGCTGGGGTGGTAACTAATGCTATTGTTAATAGTATTTTGATTCCACAATATGGAGCGATGGGAGCTATTATTGCTACAACTGTTGCTGAAATCGAAATGAGTCTGATCCAATTGTATTTAGTGAGAAAAGATCTCCCATTAGTGAAACAATTATTAACATTATGGCCCTATTTATTAGCAGGAATGTTTATGTTATTAACAGTACAACTAGTACATGCCATGTCTATTAATTTTTACACCGTTAAAATTTTATTAGAAATTTTATCTGGCTTCCTATCTTTCGTTATTTTTACTTTGATTTTAGAAAAGTTAAGCCAAACGAAAATTATTACTGGACTATTAGGCAATATAGTATATAAATATCTAAAAAATGTAAAAAGGAGATAATATGAATAATAGAAAGAATAAGATTGCTATAGTAGGAATATGGTATGGCAATCATAATCCAGATTATTTTGATTTTTGGCTAAAAAGTGCTAGTTTTAATGACAAAATTGATTTTTACATCATAGGTGAAATCAACGGTAAAACTCAATTACCAGATAATGTTTTTTATGTTCCGATGGCCTTATCAGAAATTGAGGCAAGGATTCAAGAAAAAATTAATCTCAAAGTCAAAGTTAAGCGACCATATAAATTATGTGATTTTAGACCCGCCTATGGATTGATATTTGCAGATATTTTAATCGGTTATGATTACTGGGGACATTGTGATTTTGATTTAATTTGGGGAAATTTACAAAAAATCTTAGAAGATTATCACTACAGCCAATATGATGTATTTTTGAATCGTGGCCATCTAACTCTTTACCGTAATAATGAATCGATTAATCAACTATTTATGAAACAAGGAGATATTTGTGGTGGTTATCGTTCAGTCTTTCAGTCTCCTATAAACTGGGGATTTGATGAAACTCAAGGAATGAATAAAATTATTGCTAAAAATAAAATATCATCTTTCACAGAAAATGTATGTGCTGATATTGATTTTCGAAAAGAACGATTTTGTCATGCCGCTGAAACTAATTCACTAACTAAAAATTATGACTACCAAGCTTTTTATTGGGAGAATGGTAAAGTAATAAAAGTCTATATAGATGATAATCATGAGATAGCAACTATTGACTATCCCTATATCCATCTTCAACGTCGTAAAAATATGGTTCAGCAGGATTTTCAATTTAATAAGCGCATATGGATTACTAATCATGGTTTCTACAATGATGATAGCAAAGAAATAACAAAGGAAAATATTAAATTAGCAAATTCTTTTCATAGTAAGGAAAAAGAACTTGCTGAAGAGGAACAATTTTCTAAAAAACATTGGAAATTAAAGGTAAGAAAATTATTAACAACGACAACTCTAGGTAGAGAAATTATTAAATTATACTATTTTTTAAAAGCTAGTAATTAGCAATATATTAATCTATTTAACAAAAATAGCTCGAATCTCATTAAAGAAAGAAAAAGAAAATGAAAAGTAATTATCTTAAGATAGGTAAGGGCCTCATTAATACTATTGAGACTACCTTAGAACATAATAATTTTTTTGGTAAATTTTTATACGTAGCTGATCCTATCGTCGATAAATTATATGGTGACTTAGTTAAACAACAACTTACAAATAAAGGTAAAGTAAAAGTTGAAATTGTAGAGCATAATACAATCTCTTATGCTATGAGCATTGCTGAACGTTGTATTGCTACAGATATTGATTGTATTATTGGACTGGGTGGTGGAACAACCTTAGATGTTTGCAAATACGCATCATATATCTCTAAAACTCCATATTTATCTATACCAACAACAGCTTCTAATGATGGATTAGTATCTCCTATAGCTGTTTTAAAGAGAGAAGATGATCTACCTAAGAGTCTAGGAGCTAAAATACCAACTATGACTATTATTGATACTGAAATTATTGCTGCTGGACCTTTGCAAAATATCAAAGCAGGGATTGGTGACACCATTTCTAACAAAATGGCATTGAAGGATTGGGATTTTGCGGTTAGCAAAGGAAAAGACTCTATGAATACCTATGCTTATCTGATGTCAAAAAATTCTTTGGATGTTTTAATGAACACTTCTCACCAGACTATATGCCCAGAGTTTATTGAGGTTTTAGTTAACTCTTTAGTTTTGTCAGGTATTGCTATGGATTTTGCTGGTACTAGTAGACCTGTTAGTGGCTCAGAACACTGTTTTTCACACGCTTTAGATTTCTACAGTGATACTAAAAATTTACATGGTATTCAAGTAGCTTTGGGAACAATATCGATGTTGAAATTAATTAATGAGCCTTATGATGATGTTTTGGCATATTTAAAAAAATTTGATGTTAATGTTAATCCTATTCATCTTGGAATTACAGAAAATGTTTTTATTAAATGCATGCAATATGCTTCTTCAATGCGAAAAGGTCGATACACTTATCTTGATGATATCGATTTAAATGAAGAAAGATTAAAACACTTATATCATGAATTAGTGGAGGAATTATAATATGAAAGCTTTAATTTTAGCAGCTGGTTTGGGATCAAGATTGGCTCCAATTACTGATACTTGTCCTAAGTCAATGGTTCCAGTTAATGGTCAACCTATTTTGTTTAAACAAATTGAAAACCTATATGAAAATGGGATTACTGATATTACTATCGTATCAGGTTATTTAGGTCAATTACTAAAAGAAAGAGTCCTAGAAAAGTATCCAAATATCACACTTATCCATAGTGCTAATTACGAAACAACTAACAATATGTATTCGGCCTATCTGGCTAAAGATGTGATGTCAGATAGTGAATTTTTGATGATGAATGCGGATGTTTTTTATGACGCATCGGTGATTAAATATTTACTAGAATGCAACTATCAAAATGCAATTGTGACTGATATTGGTAATTATATGGAAGAATCAATGAAAGTTGTTGAGCAACAAGGCCGCTTAATTGCTATTTCAAAAACAATTTCCCAAGAGGAAGCCTTGGGAGCTTCTATTGATGTCTATAAGTTTTCAAAAGAAGCTGGACAAGAGTTTTTCAAAGTTTGTCAAGATTACATTGAGACAAAAGGTGAATTAAAACTATGGAGTGAAGTTGCTTTAAACGCGATTCTAGCAACCGTTCCGTTTAAAGCATGCCCTCTACAAGGTCGCTGGTTAGAAATTGACAATCACGATGATTTAGCTGCAGCAGAAAAACTTTTCGCTGACTTATAAAGAAAGGAAAAGTTATGAAGGATATCTTTGGTAAAGATTTACACGATCTGTTGAATAAAAAATTATTCCTATTTGACATGGATGGTACAATCTATGAAGATTCGCATGTTTATCAAGGAACACTCGAATTATTAGATTATATTGATACTAGGGGTGGTAAATATATGTTTATCACTAATAATTCATCAAGTTCTGTTAAGGACTATATTGGTAAATTAGAGCAACTAGGAATTTCTACTGATGATGGTCATTTTCTAACAGCTTCACAGGCAACGATTCTTTATCTCCAACAAAACTATCCTAATAAAAAAGTGTACGCATTAGGAACACAATCATTTTTAGGGGAATTACAACGTTCAGGCATTATGTTAACATCACATGATCAAGCTGAACTACTATTAGTTGGATTTGATAAAGAATTGACTTATGAAAAGTGGGCTAATGCTTGCCAACTCCTCTTTACTAAAAAAGTACCATTTATCGCCACTAATCCAGACTTATCTTGTCCAACATCATTTGGATTTATTCCCGATTGTGGTTCTATCTGCCAGATTCTAGAAAATATTACAAATCAAAAAGCAACCTATATTGGTAAACCCAAAGATACCATGGTTAAGTTAGCTCTCCAAAATAGTGGGTTCACAGCAGAAGATACCTTAGTTATTGGTGATAGATTGTATACAGATATTGCTTGTGGAAACAATGCTGGTGTATCAACCCTATGCGTCTTAACTGGAGAGGCTAATATAGCCTCTATTCAGGAATCTGATATCAAACCAACATATACCCTAACTAGCGTTTTAGAACTGTATAAAACACTAAAAGAAGAGCCTTAAGACGATAATCTCATATCAGGATATAAAAACTCTCTGCTTGAAAAAGTATTTTGGCTCTTTGTCAACTGTAGTGGGTGGCAAAGTTAAACTCTAGCGAGAACAAATGATGTTCTTGCTTTTTTGATATTCAAAATGAAGTAAATGTGTTTTTTTAAAGTCGTCAAAGTTCCTGTAACCAAAACGTTGTGTTTGATGAGTTTGTTAGTAGCTTCTAGTTTGGTGTCCGAATAGTGAGGTTATCAGATGAATAAGAGTTTGAAATATGACATTCCAAACTCTTATTTTGCTCTCTTTATTCTGAAAAAATATTAGTTAATGTCTCAAAAGTTGGTGTTTTAAGAAGTAGATCTTGTTTGTCTTTTGAACCGATAAAATCAAGCATTTGTTCATAAATCGTTTGAATTTTTTCGGTATCTTCGGATTTCACAGCAAATAAGAAGATAAATTTTATCAATTGATGTTTATCCCAATTAATCCCCTTGGGATTAATGACGGTAAAGATACAACTTTTTAAGACACTATCTCCAATAGGGTGAGGTAGTGCAATGTTATCACCTATGATAGTTGAAGAAATTTTTTCTCTTTCATAAATATCATTTAAGAAATCATCGCTAACGTATCCTTGCTTTTTTAGTATCGTATTTAATGTAAACAATATATCATCCTTTGACATTTTTTTGTTGAAATATAGAAATCTTTCTTTAGAAAATAGGTTACCATCATTTTGTTTTTTTTCTAAAGTTTTAAGAAATTGATTAATTTTAGTCATTGAATAGTCTAAATCATTGATATTGATATAAATAAGATTATCTGCTAAAGTTTGATTTGGAATTGTTGAGATAACGAGATCAAAATTGTGATAGTGTTGTTCTCGATTAAAATTCGAATACGAAAATTTGGAGATTTTAGAAAATGTATTTGGCAACAGTCGTCGTATTTTAGATTCAATAATAGAACTAAAAGTCTTGCCGCTTCCACAGATAATTGCTAATGATAGTTCGTGGTTATTGGATTCCATATTTCGTTCAATGGCATTAGCTAAATGGAGAGCAATGTAGGATATTTCATCCTCTGAAAAATGTATATTATACTGTTTGACAACTTCTTGACAGCAAGCCACGGATAATTCAAAGGCGTAAGGAAAATTATTTTTGATTGTATCTAGTATAGGATTAGAACGCTTGCCTTCTATGGTTTGGATGCTCAAAAAGAGTTTTATATGTTCAAGGAGATTAGTTTTTAATTTACAATCTGTTAGCCAATCAGCATTGGTTAATTCTGAAAGAATATCATAGATGGTGATTGTAATTTTTTCTGCAAGTTCTTGATTATTTGAAATAGTGTGATCGTCGATATAGTTTGGGAAATTTTCTGCAATTAGAAATTGAAAGTAATTCTTTTCAAAAAATGTTATGTGAATTTGAAATTGATTTTCTAAATCGGTTATAAATTTTTCAACAATTTCATTAATTGTTGTGTTTAACTGTATGTGTTGCTTAAATTGTTGAATATTATTATTGGATTTTATTCGACTAATGGCTAAAAAAATACCAGTGAATAAGTTTCGGTAAAAATAATCGGAATCTGTTTTTATACTATCTTTAAAGTACTTATTGAAAATAGTAGAGAATGTATCGTAATTAATGTTGTTACAAAAATCTTTTTCAATAGTTGATTTTGCTGTGATGTAGTTTGAAAAGTCTTCTTTAAATATTAAATCAATTATAGCTTTTCGTTTATCTTGTTCGAGTCCATTAACGATATAACCAAGATTACTTTTATTAACGAGTTTCAGATTATAGGAAGAAAAGTGATTCTTTAAGGTACGAAAATCACTATAAAGGGTATTTTGGCTGATAAAAAGAATAGACTGCAAATAGTCTTGAGTAATGTAATTATCAGTAGTAAGAAATTTCCGTAAAAGATATTTAAGCCTTGAATCAGATGAAGTGAATAAAAAAGTACCACTGTCTTGGTTTGTCCAAAATTTATCAAATTTTTCTTTATCTATATAGTTGATAACATATCCCTTTTTTCGAATTAAAGTAATAGTTGCTCCATTCTCAGTGATATAGTCATTAATTGTATGGATATCAGAACGGATAGTTCTATCTGAAACACCACAAAACGAACTTAATTCATTAATATGAATGGGTTCGTTTTTTTGTATTAGTAGATTTAATATATTATCTAATCTTTGGAAGTCAAATATACTCATACCTTCTTCTCCTTATATCATCTTTATTTTAGCACAAAACAAATGAATGATTTTTTACTATTTTTCCAAAAAGAAGTTGAAATAGATAAAAATAATTTTTTCCATTTTTCCAGAAATAATTGGAAAAAGCAATTAGTGACAGCGCTGTCAACGAATGATATGATATAGCTGTAAACGAAAAGAGGTGTTTGAAATGAAATTTGACAAAGAAAATATTCTTTTGAATGTTAATGTCAAAGACAAGAAAGACTTATTTGCCTATATTGCAAGATATGCAAAAAAGAAGCGGATTATTGATGATGAGCAATTATTGATTAAAGCATTTACTAATAGAGAATCAGAAGTTTCGACAGGTTTACAGAACTCATTTGCTATTCCTCACGCTAAAGCAGATTGCATAATGAAGCCCACTGTTCTTTATTTGAAATTACTTCATCCAATTGAGTGGGAGACTTTTGATGACAAACCGGTCCAAAATATTTTTGCATTATTAGTTCCAACTAAACATGAAGGAACTTTACATTTGGAAATGATTAGCAGAATTGCAACTTCTCTTTTGGATGATGAATTTATTATGATAGTTAAGAAGTCATCAAATATAGATGAACTAGAAAAAACAATCATTAGTGCAATGAAGGGAGATAATTAATATGAAAATTGTCGGAATTACATCATGCCCAGCAGGGCTAGCTCACACTCCTATGGCAGCAAAAGCTTTAGAAAAAGCTGGACCTAAGCTAGGTCATACCGTTAGAATTGAACAACAAGGTTCAATGGGGCAAATCAACAAATTAACACCACAGGAAATTGCTGATGCAGATTTTGTTTTACTTGCTACGGATCAAAAAATTGTAGGTGAAGAGCGTTTTGAAGGGAAGAAAAAAATTCGAGTGAATATCTCAACATGCATTAAAGCACCTGAAGCAGTATTGAAAAAATGCATTCAAGCGGTTAGTTAGTAATAAAATGAAGGAGGAGTTAAGATGAAAAAATTTTTAAACGATGCCAAAGGGCATCTGATGACTGGTATTAGTTATGCTTTACCATTGATTATAGGAGCGTCTTTGGTTATCGCGGTACCTAAGTTAATCGGTTTAGCAATGGGACATACCAGTTTAGATGGTTTTGCTGAAACTAATGGTTTTGAACACTACCTTTATTTGACAGAACAAGTTGGATGGATAGGCATTGGTCTATTAAATACAGTATTAGCAGGTTTTATTGCATATTCTATTGGCGATAAAGCTGCAATTGGTGCAGGTTTAATAGGTGGTACTCTTGCATCTAATTCAAATGCTGGTTTTCTTGGGGCTATGGTAGCTGGATTTGTTGCTGGCTATATGGTAGTTTGTGCTAAGAAGACGGTTAAGGTTCCTGAAAAATACAGTAGTGTTTTACCATTGATTGTTTTTCCGTTCTTTGCAACTTTTGCGGTAGCTATAGTCATGGGAGTCATTCTTGCAGGTCCACTTAGTTGGATTAATACAAGTTTAGTCGCTTGGATTAAAGCGATGATTGAAAATGATGTTAATAAAGTACTTCTTGCCATGATAATGGGGGCTATGATTGGTACAGATTTAGGTGGTCCTATTAATAAAGCTGCTTGGATGGCTGGAAATGTTCTTCTTGCAGAAGGAATTTATTTGCCAGCAATTATTGTAAATGTTGCAATTTGTGCAGTTCCTCTTGGATATGCATTTGCTTCATTGTTCCATAAAGATAAATTAAGTGATGAACTTAGAGATGCTTCACGTAATAATTGGGTTATGGGATTTATTGGAATCACAGAAGGTGCCATTCCATTTACAATGGTTAGCCTCAAACTTGTTCCTATTAATATGATTGGCGGTGCAATTGCATCTGGATTAGGAATTCTATTTGGAATGTATGCTAAAATGCCTCCTGTTGGTGGAATTTATGGATTTATTACAGTTGGGAATGGTTGGGCTTATCTCGTGGGGATGTTTATAGGTGCAGCTTTCATTGGATTTGTTGCTCCGTTGATTGTCAACTTTAAAGATTCTGATGATGTTGAAGATGTTGATATAGACGACATTGAAATTAGCTTTGAATAATATTATAGGGCACATATATGTGCTCTTTGTTTCTAGAAAGTAGAGAATAATATGAAGAAAACAGTACATGTAGTTCCACATTCTCATTGGGATAGAGAATGGTATTTTACAACAAGTCGTTCAAAAATTTATTTAATGAATAACTTAAAAAGAGTTATTTCATTATTACAGGAAGATAATGGATATAACCGTTATACCCTAGATGGTCAAGTTTCTTTATTAGATGATTACTTGGCTTGGTGCCCTGAAGATAAAGAAGTTATCAGGGAGTTAGTACAGGAGGGAAAATTGATTATTGGTCCATGGTACACACAAACGGATCAGATGGTTATTTCTGGTGAAAGTATTGTTCGAAATTTACTTTATGGTATAAATATATCGAAAAAATTTGGAAAGCATATGAATGTAGGCTATGTTCCAGATTCATTTGGGCAATCTGCTGCTATGCCACAGATTTATAAAGAATTTGGCATTGATGATACCTTATTTTGGCGTGGCGTTAGTGATGAGGATACTCATAAAACTGAGTTTAAATGGCGAGGGGAGGATGGTTCAACAGTAAATGCTTATCAGATTCAAGCTGGATATTATATCGGTGGGGATATTCCTGAAGAGGCAGAAAATCTTAAAAATTATTTGCATAATGAACCTTTTAAAAGTTTGTGGGAAAGAAGTAGTACGAATCAGGTCCTCTTTCCAAACGGATTTGATCAAGCTCCTGCACGTGAAAATTTAACTGACATTTTAGGTAAAATGCAAAAGTTTTATGCAGGGGAGTATGAATTTAAAATTTCTACTTACTCGGATTATATACGTAAAGTTAAAGAACAACATCCAGAATTAGAAGAAATAGCTGGGGAACTTTTGAACGGAAAACTAATGCGGATTCATAAATCAATATACTCTTCTAGATCTGATTTAAAGAAGTTAAATACACAAGTTCAGAATTATATTGTTAATATATTAGAACCATTACTTTCTCTTTCGCAATCTTTAGGATTTGACTATCCTGTGGAGGTAGTTAAGGAAATTTGGAAATTAATGTTTGAAAATGCTGCTCATGATTCAATTGGTTCGTGTGTATCAGATACAACCAATGAAGATGTTTATTTAAGATACAAAAAAGCGCGTGATTTGGCTGAAAATTTAGCTGAATTGAAAATGCGTGAGATTGTTATGCGAATTGAGAGCGATGAAGCAATAACGGCAACTGTTTTCAATCTTTCTGGTCGTAAAAAAGAAGGAGTGATAGAAACAATATTTTATACTCCACAACTTGACTTTGCAATAAAAGATAAAGAAGGCAAACAATATCAATATACGGTGACTTCTATCGAAGATCAAACTGATTATATTTTAGGACAAGGTAATATTTTAGATTCTACAAAGATTTATAAACCAGATAAAATATACAAGGTGGCGATAGCGATTAGTTTTGATAGTTTACCAACATTTGGCTACAAGAGTTTCTACTTGGATTTAGGAGGGAATAGTCATGATAAACTAGAGGAGAATTTAGCTAGCAGAATTGAAAACGAATTTTATAGTATTACTGTTAATGCAAATAATACTCTAGATATACTTGATAAAAAAAGCGGTAAGCTTTATCAAAACCAAGGAATAATTCAAGAAAATGGTGATGCAGGAGATTCGTTCAATTATTCTCCACCTAGAGAAGATCTGATAATTAATTCTTTTGAGTTTTGCCCTAAGGTGGAAGTTAAAACTTCTAAGGTTATCAGTAAAATGACATTATCTTATCAGTTTAAGGTTCCAAAAAACTTAGAAAAACGTGCATGTGGGATTAAAGATACCCACTTACCAATACAACTATCAGTAGTATTAAAATCTAAATCTCCTATTATAGAATTCTACTTCAAGGTTGATAACCGTTTTGTGGATAGTCACCGTATGTGTGTTTTATTTAATAGTGAAATTGCTTCAAAATTTTCACTAGCTGATCATCAGTTTGGAACGATTAAACGTCCTGTTGTCCGAAAAGAAATGAAACTTTGGAAGACGGAGCCAGATAAGTGGAATGAGGTCCCAATTTCTATTGAAACTTGTCAGTCATTCGTGGGACTAGATAATGATATTCGAGGAGTCGCTGTAATTCCAAAAGGTGTCAGAGAATATGAAATTATTGGTTCGAAGTATGATACCATCCGATTAACATTATTTAGAACGTATGGATATATGGGAAAAGAAAATCTTTTATACCGTCCAGGAAGAGCCTCAGGAGAAACTGTTATTGCCACGCCAGATGCTCAATGTCATAAAGAAATGACGTTTGCTTTTTCAGTCATATATTACCAAGGAAATATGAATACATATGGATTAGCAGAAGTGGTTAATGAATATTTGAAGGAGTTTCAAATTTATCAATATGCTGATTATTTAAATACTCGTTTACGGTTTACACAGTTTAGTGTTCCTAAAACTCTTAGTCAAAAATATTCATTATTAAATATTAAGGGAGATGCTATTTTAAGTATTGTAAAGAAAGCAGAAGAGCGCCCGGGTTATATTCTCAGATTCTATAACGGAAATTATAAACAGACATGTAGTGGAGAAGTTGAATTTTATGAACAACCTAAAACTATTGAGTGTGTAGATTTAAAGGAGGAAATCAAGCAAAAACTAGAAATAACAGGTAGAAAAGTTGTTATTCCGAATTTGACTCATAATAAGTTTGTAACATTATATGTAGAGTTTTAAAATCATATTTCAATCATTAGATTTTATGTCTAATTTTTGGTGGTATCGTCCACGTGGGGGATTCCTTTTGTAGGATTTATATTTTCTTCCCCATCGTTCGTTTTTTATCTTTCTTTGCTAACTACCTCCTCTTTTTCGTTGCTCTTTTGCCTCGCATATGTTATATTAATAGTAGTGGATTGTAACGAAACTGTAATATTAATAGATAAAGGTAAGTGGTGGAAGTGATGGAAAATACTAATTCAAATAATCATCGATTGTTGATTCAGAAGCTGCTTGTTAGTATTCATTACTTGACACTTTTCAGAGATGAGATTGTTTTGGTTGAAAAGACTCCGTCATTGTTGGGGGCGTCTTTTTCGCCTTATGTAGTTCAATCAGAGTTGGGTGAAATTTTAGCGGCTGTTGATGCGCTTTCTAAGCAAGAAAAATTGATTAAATCAACGTTTTGGTATGATGAAGCATCTTTTAGATTGATGAATCACTCTTTGGATATTGTCGGTAATTGGATTCGTGGGATTGATAATGTTTTAGAAATCTGTGAGTCAAAATCTGTTTTTCAAGCGATTCTTGGTGATAAGCGCCAGCGTGTTTTTGGTGTGCTGATTGATGTTTTTACTTCAATTCGAATTACCAATTTATCAATCAAGGAAGAATCAGAATACCCTATTTTAGTTGACCCTTTGCAAGCGGTAGAATATCAAAAAAGGGAAACGAAAAAAGCCGAATTATTGGCTAAAATTGATGCCTTGACCCCTAGAAAATCAGAACAGAGTCTTGAAGTTGATAAAGATGTCCAAGATGTCCCTATCCTTGAGAATAAAGAAGATGAGCTTGTAGCTGAAACGCAATCAGTTGAGCTAGAGATTGACGAGGAAGAACCGTCTGATGATGTTGAAGAAGAGGTTGCTGGTGTTCAAGCTGAAGTTGAGGATGCTACCGAATTAATAGCTGAGGTCGAAGAAGAGTCTAAAGAGACAGAGAGTGTATCTGATGCTCCTCTTGCTACGCTTCTTGATGAGGAAGAGTCAGAGCTTGAGCTTACAGAAATTAGTCGTGAGGCTGCTATCAAGCAATTCCGTCATTATCTTTTTGACCATAAAGGGATGATTTATGTTGCAGATGCTCAAGATGATTTAAAACGTGAAATCAAATTTTACAATGCATTTGATCGTTTTGAGGGTGCTTTTGATGAAATATCAGATATTCTAGTTCTTATGGAAAAAATCTTAGAAGATTTGGAAGAACGTGATGAAGAAACATTTGATGACGAAGGAAACTTAACGAGTGAGCCAACAGAACCAATCTATCTTCTTATCTATGGGCAAAATCTATTAATGGAAGATAGTCGCTTTGAAAGTCTCTTATTAGAACTTCAGCACTTTTCAAATCGTTCAGATTTACACATTTCAGCCTACAAAGCTTATGAATAAAAGTAAAAGAAGGTCACTTTGACCTGCCCCCCAAAAGTTAGACAACAAATCTAACTTTTGGGGTGTTTTTCTATGAAATTAAGTTATGAAGATAAAATTGAAATCTATCGCTACGACAATCCGGTTGGACATGGCCTAAAATCAGTCAAACATTTAATATTAGTAAGTATAACCTTCAATACATGGTCCGCCTCATTGATATACACGGATTGGAAAGTGTTTGTAAAAGGAAAAATAGGTATTATTCTCCTGAACTAAAGCAGGAAATCATAAACGAAGTTCTGATGAAAGGTAGGTCTCAGCTAGAGGTTTCTCTAGATTATGGATTACCAAATAAGGGAATGCTTCCTAATTGGATAGCGCAATACAAGAAAAACGGGTATACTATTCTTGAGAAATCAAGAGGGAGACCTGTAAAGATGGGACGCAAACCAAAGAAAAAACTTGAAGAAATGACTGAATTAGAGCGTCTTCAATATGAAAATGAGTACCTTAGAGCGGAGAATGCCGTACTAAAAAAGTTGAGAGAACTCCGATTGAGGGACGAAGCAAGGCTCAAAGAGCAACAGAAATCATTCAAGGACTAATCAATGTATTTGATTTAAGAATCCTGCTTAATATTTTGAAGCTGTCTCGATCAACCTACTATTATCAGGTTAAACGTCTAACCCAGGTAGATAAAAACAAAGAATTAAAAGAAGCTATTCAAGATATTTATTCTGAGAACAAAGGGAGATATGGTTACCGTAGAATTCACCTCGAACTTAAAAATCGAGGCTATAAAGTTAACCATAAGAAAGTTCAACGTCTGATGACAGAACTTGGTTTGAAAGCTAGAATCCGTGCGAAACGTCGCTATAACTCTTATAAAGGTGAGGTGGGCAAGAAAGCTGATAATCTCATTAAGCGTCAATTTAAAGCTGCCCAACCACTTAAGAAGTGTTATACCGATGTAACAGAGTTTTCAATTCCTGCTAGTGATCAAAAATTGTATCTATCACCAGTTCTTGATGGCTTTAACAGTGAGATTATTGCATATAATTTATCTACCTCGCCAAACTTACAACAACTTAAAACGATGCTTTCCGAGGCTTTTCCTGAACAAACTTATCAGGGCACTATTTTACATAGTGACCAAGGATGGCAATATCAACACACTTACTACCATCATTTTCTTGAGGAGCATGGAATGAGACCGTCCATGTCGCGTAAAGGAAATAGCTTAGACAACAGCATGATGGAATCTTTCTTTGGAACATTGAAGACAGAAATGTTTTATGGGTTTGAGAAGGAATTTACTTCCCTCGAAACATTGAAAACAGCTATTTCAGAATATATCAACTACTACAACACTAAACGAATCAAACTTACATTAAAAGGACTAAGTCCTGTGCAATACAGAACTCAATCCTTAACTTAAATATTTAGTCTAACTTTTGGGGGGCACTTCACTTGTGCCTTCTTTTTATTTTTGGGTATTATGTCGATAAGTAGGAGATGATGCAGAAGTGCCTACAAAAGAGAGAAAAAGCTTGAAATCACTTTTTGAAATTGTTATTATGCAACTTAGAAGTGATGATTTAGAAATAAGTGAGAGTTTTGATAACTTTAAATGATGTTAACGTTAACAATCATTCTTACAAAACTAATTGACAATCATCTTAAAACGCGTTATAATAATAAAAATTTGAAAACCTTTAATTAAGTCCAGAGAGACTTTCAAGGTTACTGTAAAAAAAGAGTTTTAACTCTAATAAAAGGTATGAGTGTGCTTTGGTGTACTCTGCTTATTTTGCTGTAACCTTGCCTTCTGGCGAGGTTTTTTGTGTGAAAGGAATGTTATGAATCCAAGTTGTAAAAACAAACCTTTGGTGTTGAAAGAAGATTTGCTTATTGTTAGTCAAAGAGAGATTGCTCCACGTATTTTTGAGATGACATTATCAGGAGAAATGGTCTTGGATATGGCTCCTGGTCAATTTTTACATCTGCGTGTGCCTGACCCAAGTAAATTGTTACGTCGCCCAATTTCGATTTGTCAGATTGATAAAGTTAATAAAGTGGCAACGATTGTGTATCGTGTGGAGCGTGCAGGAACAGCGATTTTATCGCAAATGAAGGCTGGTGACCGTGTTGACACAATGGGGCCTCAAGGGAATGGATTCGATTTGTCGGTGGTGACATCAGGTCAAAAAGCGTTGCTAATTGGTGGTGGAATTGGTGTACCTCCTTTGGTTGAGACAGCTAAACAACTCGCTGCTAAGGGTGTTGACGTCACTTCTGTTCTTGGTTTTGCCAGTAAAGAGGCTGTGATTCTGGAAGAAGAATTGTCAGCTTATGGCAAAGTTTATGTCACAACAGATGACGGCTCTTATGGTATTAAAGGCTATGTCTCAACGGTCGTCGATGATTTGGTGCAGAACGAAACGTATGATGCGATTTATTCATGTGGTGCGCCAGGCATGTTAAAATACGTTGACCAAAAATTTGAAAATCATCCGCATGCCTACCTGTCAATGGAATCGCGTATGGCGTGTGGTATGGGAGCTTGCTATGCTTGTGTTGTTCATTTAAAAAATGCACAAGAAGCGGCTAATAAACGTGTGTGCGAAGACGGACCGGTTTTTGAAACTGGTAACATCATCTTATAAGGAGGTCTTATGTCAGAAAATCGTTTAGCGGTCAGTCTCCCAGGGCTTGACTTGAAAAATCCAATTATCCCAGCATCAGGTTGTTTTGGCTTCGGTCAAGAATATGCTAAATATTACGATTTAGATAAGCTTGGCTCAATCATGATTAAAGCAACAACCAAAGATGCTCGTTTTGGAAATCCAACACCGCGTGTGGCTGAAACGCCGTCAGGAATGTTAAATGCTATTGGTTTGCAAAATCCAGGTGTGGATGTTGTTTTGGCTGAAAAGCTACCGTGGTTAGCGCAACATTATCCAGAATTGCCGATTATTGCCAATGTTGCGGGCTTTTCAAATGATGAGTATGCTTATGTGTCTGAAAAGATTTCAAAAGCTTCAAATGTTAAAGCTATCGAGCTTAATATTTCTTGTCCTAACGTTGACCATGGTAATCATGGTTTATTGATTGGACAAGTGCCAGAATTGGCTTATGCAGCAGTAAAAGCGAGTGTTGAGCATTCTGATGTGCCAGTTTATGTTAAATTAACACCGAGCGTGGCTGATATCACAACAGTTGCTAAGGCTGTTGAAGAAGCTGGTGCAACAGGATTTACCATGATTAATACTTTGGTTGGTATGCGATTTGATTTGAAAACTCGTAAGCCAATTATTGCTAACGGTACTGGTGGCATGAGCGGTCCAGCGGTTTTTCCAGTAGCTCTAAAACTCATTCGTCAAGTGGCGCAAAGTACGGATTTGCCAATCATCGGTATGGGTGGTGTGGATTCGGCAGAAGCTGCTATTGAAATGATGATTGCTGGCGCATCAGCGATTGGCGTTGGAACAGCTAATTTTGCAGATCCATATGCTTGTCCAAATATTATTGACCGTTTGCCAGAAGTGATGGATAAATACGGCATTGAAAATCTTGAAACCTTACGATGTGAGGTTAGGCAAGAATTACGTGGAAAATAAGCTCTGCTATTTTTCCAAAAAGTCAAGTAAGTTTTTGACTTTACCAGTAAAAAAAGATATAATATTAACAACTGAATAACCTTTAATTGAGTCCAGAGAGGCGAGAAAGGTTCGTGAAAAAAGAAGATAAAAAGTCTTTGAATGAGGGGTGTTTGCTACCCTGCTTTTCGTGTAACCTCGCCCTTTGGCGAGGTTTTCTTTGTAGAAAAAGGAGAAAAAATGCACGAAAGTCGTCCGATTATTGCTCTTGATTTTCCGTCATTTGATGATGTGAAATCATTTCTTGCTTTGTTCCCTGCTGATGAAAAACTTTATGTTAAGATTGGTATGGAGCTATACTATGCAGCAGGACCAGAAATTGTCCGTTATGTTAAATCACTTGGACATTCTGTTTTTCTAGATTTAAAATTACATGACATTCCAAATACAGTCAAATCAGCTATGCGTGTGTTATCAAATCTTGGTGTCGATATGACTAATGTTCATGCTGCTGGTGGCGTTGAAATGATGAAAGCAGCGCGTGAAGGTCTTGGACAAGGTCCGAAACTAATCGCGGTAACACAGTTAACGTCAACGTCAGACGAACAGATGAAGGCTGATCAAAATATCCAAACAAGCTTAGTGGAATCTGTTTTGCATTATGCTAAGAAAGCAAACGAAGCTGGTCTTGATGGTGTGGTTTGTTCAGCACGTGAGGTTGCAGTTATTAAAGACACAACTTCTGAAGATTTCGTTTGCTTGACACCAGGTATTCGTCCTGCGGGAGCTGCTGTCGGTGATCAAAAACGTGTAATGACCCCAAGTCAAGCTAGTGCCATTGGCTCAAGCTATATTGTTGTTGGACGCCCAATTACAAAAGCGGATGATCCTGTTGCGGCTTACAAAGCCATTTACGATGAATGGAATGCTTAGTATTGGAATACTAAAATTGTTTTAGGGTTGGTATGGAGTTAACAATGAGGCAATCTTACACAGCGGTTATTGATAGACCAATCGGTTATCAAGATAGATACGGGAATAACTATCCAATCAATTATGATTACATTCCAAATCTGATTGGAGGTGACGGTGAGTGGCAAGATGTCTATATTATTTCAGAGAATATCTCAGCTCCCCTAGAAGTATTCGAAGGGGAATTAGTAGCCATTAGTCATCGTGCTGATGATGTGGAGACTAAATGGATTTTAATAACCGCTGGTGAACTAGTTACTTATGACCAAATAAAACAAGCAACCCATTTTTTAGAACAATATTTTACATCAACCATTGAGTTATTATAGAAAAGAGGAATATTATGACTTTAGCATCACAAATTGCATCAGATTTGCTTGATATTCGAGCTGTTTACTTGAAACCAAACGATCCATTTACTTGGGCATCTGGTATTAAATCACCAATTTACACAGATAATCGTGTGACGCTTTCATATCCTGAAACGCGTACATTGATTGAAAATGGTTTTGTTGAAAAAATCAAAGAAGAATTTCCTGAAGTAGAAGTGATTGCAGGGACAGCAACAGCAGGAATCCCTCACGGTGCGATTATTGCTGACAAGATGAACCTTCCATTTGCTTACATTCGTAGCAAACCAAAAGATCACGGAGCTGGTAATCAAATCGAAGGTCGTGTGACAAAAGGTCAAAAAATGGTCGTCGTTGAAGACCTTATTTCAACTGGTGGCTCTGTACTAGAAGCTGTTGCAGCAGCAGAACGTGAAGGTGCTGATGTCATCGGAGTTGTGGCTATCTTTACTTATGAATTGCCTAAAGCAACTGAAAACTTTGAAAAAGCAGGTGTTAAATTGGTGACACTTTCTAACTATACTGAATTAATCAAAGTTGCTAAGGTGCAAGGTTATATCACAGCTGACGACCTTCAATTACTACATAAATTTAAAGAAAATCAAGAAACTTGGCGTGATTAATCAAGTTTAGTATTTGGCTACTAAAGTAAAATTGCTTTAGTGGCTTTCTTGGTTTAAAGGATGAAAGGAGTAAAAAAGATGAAACTTTCTTGTACATTTGAAGATAATATTTTGCCAGACGTTTATGCTAAGAAAGCAAAGGTACAAGTAAAGGGAAATGCAGTGGTTTCTTTTCCGTTTACGATTGAAGATGTTCCTGAAAAAACGAAAAGTTTTGCATGGACATTTGTTGATTATGATTCTATTCCTGTCTGCGGTTTTGCTTATATTCATTGGGTTGTTGCCAATGTTTCAGCTGATGTAACAGTGATTTCAGAAGATTTTTCACGTCTAGACAATAAGCATGCACATGGCAAGAATAGCTTAGTTAGTAAATTACTAAATGAGGATTACTCAGACATTGACGAAGGGTATATGGGACCATATCCACCTGATAAAGACCATATCTATACCCTTACAGTTTATGCACTAGAGTGTGAATTACCATTGGCAAATGGTTTCTACATGAATGAGCTATTGCATGCTATGGAAGGACATGTGTTAGCAAAAGAAAAACTAGATTTAGTAGGGAAATACTAAGACAAAAGGAGTAAACATGCAACATTCAACTTGGCATGAGTTAATCAAAAAAGAATTGCCAGAGCATTATTTTGGCAAGATAAATCAATTTATGGATTATGTTTATCAGCAGGAGTTGATTTACCCACCACGTGAGAAAGTTTTTAATGCCATTCAGACCACTCCGCTAG
This sequence comes from Streptococcus pasteurianus, assembly GCF_004843545.1. Classification (NCBI taxonomy): domain Bacteria; kingdom Bacillati; phylum Bacillota; class Bacilli; order Lactobacillales; family Streptococcaceae; genus Streptococcus; species Streptococcus pasteurianus. The sequence goes on from NZ_CP039457.1 coordinate 916,310, forward strand.
AGGACGTTAAGGTGGTGATTATTGGTCAAGATCCTTATCATGGACCTAATCAGGCACAGGGATTGTCATTTTCTGTCCCAGAGAATATTCCTGCGCCACCGTCTCTTCAAAATATTCTTAAAGAATTATCAGATGATTTAGGGCAACGAGACCATCATGATTTGACACCATGGGCACAGCAAGGGGTGTTGCTTCTAAATGCGTGTTTGACGGTTCCTGCAGGACGTGCTAATGGTCATGCAGGACAGATTTGGGAGCCTTTTACAGATGCTATCATTAAAGTAGTCAATCAAAAGGAAACGCCAGTTGTCTTTATTCTTTGGGGTGGATATGCTCGTAAGAAAAAGGCGTTGATTACTAATCCAATTCATCATGTCATTGAAAGTGCACACCCAAGTCCACTTTCAGCATATCGTGGTTTCTTTGGTAGCCACCCTTTTTCGCGAGCAAATGCTTATTTAACTCAAGACGGGCTTGAAGCAATCGATTGGTTAAAATAATAGGAAAAACAGATGATTTATTTTTTAGCAAGTAATCCCATCATTTATGAAAAAAGACGTCTTAATCCCGCAAATGCTTTTGTTAATCTTTTGAAAGAACACCTGCCTAGCAAGTTTAGCGCTCTTTTTGTATGTTCGGATCCGAACGATAACACGTTTACAGATCAATATGCTGCTGATGTAAAAACGGCTTTTGAAGCCGAAGGCATGACATTTGAAAAATGTGCGGTGCTGGATAATCGAACGGCAAATCAGGCTTCCAGCTTGGTAGCTGAGGCGGACTTGATTTTCTTAGCGGGTGGGCATGTGCCTACACAGAATGCTTTTCTGAATTCAGTTGGTATGCGTGAACTGCTGCAAAGCAGCGATAAACTTGTCATCGGCTCAAGTGCAGGTTCTATGAATGCGGCGGAGCTTGTTTATGCACAACCAGAAGAAGCAGGCGAAGCGATTTCAAAAGATTATCAGCGTTTTTTAGATGGTCTTGGAATTACCCAAGTCCAGTTAATTCCACACTATCAAGAAACAAAGCATCACATACTTGATGGGCTTCGTGTTTTCGAAGATATTACCTATCCAGATAGTAATGGTCGCTGTTTTTATGCCATTTGTGACGGTAGTTTTCTGTATGGGAATGGAACTGTTGAAACGATTTACGGTGAAGCTTACCGTATCAAAAATGTCGCATTGTCGCAGATAAATGCTGAAAATGAAACTTATCAATTTAGAAAGTGAGTTTAGTATGTTATTAATTAAAAATGGTCGTGTTGTTGATCCAAAATCTGGTTTTGATCAGGTTGTAGATGTTCTTGTTGACGGCAAAAAAATTATTAAAATTGCTGATTCGATTGAAGAAGCTAGCGCTGAAATCATTGATGCGACAGGGCTTGTTGTAGCACCTGGTTTGGTTGATATTCATGTGCATTTTCGTGAACCAGGGCAAACACACAAAGAGGATATTCACACAGGTGCTCTTGCAGCTGCAGCTGGTGGTTTCACTTCTGTTGTTATGATGGCAAATACCAATCCAACGATTTCAGATGTAAAAACGCTAAAAGAGGTTTTAGCGAGTGCTGCTAAGGAAGATGTGCATGTTTACACAAATGCAACTGTAACGAAAAACTTTGACGGTCAACACTTGACTGATTTTAAAGCTCTTCTTGAAAATGGTGCACTCAGTTTTTCAGATGACGGTATTCCGCTTCAAAGCACGAAAGTATTGAAAGAAGCGCTAGATTTGGCGAAAGCGAACAATACTTTTGTTGCCGTTCACGAAGAAGACCCTGAATTGAATGGTATTCTTGGATTTAATGAGCAGATCGCACGTGATAAATTCCATTTTTGTGGGGCAACAGGTGTGGCAGAATACAGCATGATTGCGCGTGATGTCATGATTGCTTACGACCGTGGCGCGCATTTGCATATCCAACATTTATCAAAAGCAGAATCTGTTAAGGTGGTCGAATTCGCTCAACAACTTGGTGCTAATGTTACTGCTGAAGCAGCGCCACAACATTTCTCAAAAACAGAAGACTTGCTGTTAATTAAGGGCTCTGCAGCTAAGATGAATCCACCACTTCGTACCGAAAAAGACCGTTTAGCTGTTATCGAAGGTTTGAAATCTGGTGTCATTTCAGTGATTGCTACTGACCATGCACCACATCACGCAGATGAGAAAAATGTTGATGACATCACAAAAGCCCCATCAGGTATGACAGGACTTGAAACATCATTGTCACTTGGTTTGACGAATTTAGTAGCGACAGGTGATTTAACTTTGTCTGAATTATTGGCTAAAATGACGATTAATCCGTCATCAATGTACGATTTCGATGCAGGGTATTTGGCGGAAAATGGTCCTGCGGATATCGTTATTTTCGCAGATAAGGAAGAACGTATTGTATCGGACCATTTTGCTTCGAAAGCATCAAATTCACCATTTATCGGTGAAAAATTACAAGGTGTTGTTAAATATACCATCTGTGACGGTAAAATTGTTTATCAAGCGTCATAAAAAAAGCGGACTAGTTTTTCTAGTCCACTTTTTGTTTGCTTAAATTTAATCCCCAAGGAACAAGGTTTTCTTCATGTTTTCGAATGCGTGTGATATTGTCTTTGTGTCTAATAATGATAATACTTGCGATTAACACGATGATTAGCGTAAAGAGCAAATCGTAGTGTGGTAATAAAAAACCAAATGCTGGAAAGATAAGGACACTAACAACAGCCACAGCAGCGGCGACAACACTTGATAAGGAAATCATGCTAAAGAGATACAATGTTCCAACAAATATAATCCATAAATAAAGTAGGAACATTGGCGCAAATCCCAAAAGCACACCAGCACTAGTCGCCACAGCTTTACCACCTTTAAATTTGGCAAAAATCGGAAACGTATGTCCGATAATAGCAAAAAGTCCGATCAATATCGGAGATACTGCCGTAACACCGAGAATATGCGGAAGTAATGTGGCTACCGTTCCTTTTAACATATCAATGATAAACGTCACCGTACCAGCTTTTGGTCCTAGGACACGAAAAGTATTAGTTGTTCCTGTATTACCACTGCCGTGTTCTCTTAAATTGACATGGTAAAAGAATTTTCCAATCCATAATCCTGTTGGAATAGATCCTAATAAATATGCAATCACAATCAAAACTAAAATTTTCATGTTTTCATTATATCATATTCAAGTTGGGATAGAAGAAAAATTTGAAAAATAAATAACTTGATTATTCAAAGTAAAACAATGGTAGCGTTTTAAAAATTTACAGTAAAATGAGTGAAAAAAGGCAAAATGACGTGCAAAATCGTCAGAATTTTTGATTTTTTTTTGCAAAAATCAGAAAAAACTTGTAATATAAAAAAGATGAACTATTTGGAGGTCACTTTTGGCTAAAAAAGAAATTAATGTAAATAATTATAATGACGATGCGATTCAGGTCTTGGAAGGATTGGATGCTGTTCGTAAACGTCCAGGGATGTATATCGGTTCTACAGATGCGACTGGTCTTCATCATTTAGTTTGGGAAATTGTCGATAATGCTGTCGATGAGGCGCTTTCTGGTTTTGGTAATCAGATTGACGTGATTATCAATTCTGATGGTAGTGTGACAGTTAGTGACCAAGGACGTGGAATGCCAACTGGTAAGCACGCTATGGGGATCCCAACAGTTGAGGTTATCTTTACCGTTCTCCACGCAGGTGGTAAATTCGGTCAAGGTGGCTATAAGACATCTGGTGGTCTGCATGGAGTAGGTTCTTCGGTTGTTAATGCGCTTTCTAGCTGGCTTGAAGTTGAAATCACACGTGACGGTGCCGTTTACAAGCAACGTTTTGAAAATGGTGGGAAACCAGTTACTACGCTTAAAAAAATCGGTACAGCACCAAAATCAAAATCAGGGACAAAAGTCACTTTTATGCCTGATGACACAATTTTCTCGACAATTGATTTTAAGTTTAATACGATTGCTGAGCGCTTGAAAGAATCTGCTTTCTTGCTTAAGGATGTGACATTGACTTTGACAGATAATCGTCCAGAAGAAGCAGAACATTTGGAATTTCATTATGAAAATGGGGTTCAAGATTTTGTTGAATACCTCAATGAAGACAAGGAAACGTTGACACCAGTTATTTCAGTTACAGGTGAAGACCAAAATTTCCAAGTTGAAGTCGCTCTCCAATATAACGACGGTTTTTCTGATAATATCCTTTCTTTTGTTAACAATGTTCGTACAAAAGACGGTGGTACGCATGAAACTGGTCTGAAATCAGCTATTACTAAGGCAATGAATGATTATGCTCGTAAGTCTGGTTTGCTGAAAGAAAAAGATAAGAATTTAGAAGGTTCTGATTACCGTGAAGGCTTGTCAGCGGTGCTTTCAATTCTTGTGCCAGAAGAACATTTACAATTTGAAGGGCAAACCAAAGACAAACTCGGAAGCCCATTAGCACGTCCGATTGTTGACGGAATCGTTTCTGAAAAATTAACGTATTTTCTTTTAGAAAACGGCGAAATTGCTTCAAACCTTGTTCGCAAAGCAATTAAAGCGCGTGATGCCAGAGAAGCAGCGCGCAAGGCGCGTGACGAATCACGTAACGGTAAGAAAAATAAAAAAGATAAGGGCTTGCTTTCTGGGAAATTAACGCCAGCACAGTCTAAGAATCCTAAGAAAAACGAATTATATCTAGTCGAAGGGGATTCTGCCGGTGGTTCAGCTAAACAAGGTCGTGACCGCAAATTCCAAGCGATTCTACCATTGCGTGGTAAAGTGTTGAATACGGCCAAAGCTAAGATGTCTGACATTGTGAAAAACGAAGAAATCAATACCATGATTTACACAATTGGTGCGGGTGTTGGTGCAGAATTTAACGTTGAAAATTCTAACTACGATAAGATTATTATCATGACCGATGCCGATACTGACGGTGCTCACATTCAAACGCTTTTATTAACGTTCTTTTATCGTTATATGCGTCCGCTAGTTGAGACTGGACACGTCTATATTGCCCTTCCACCTCTTTATAAAATGTCAAAAGGTAAAGGCAGGAAAGAGCAAGTGGAGTATGCATGGACAGATGGCGAGTTAGAAGAATTACGTCAAAAATTTGGTAAAGGTGCTCAGCTACAACGTTATAAAGGTCTTGGGGAAATGAATGCTGACCAACTTTGGGAAACAACCATGAATCCAGAAACACGCACCTTAATTCGTGTAACAATTGAAGACTTAGCACGTGCCGAACGCCGTGTCAATGTCCTCATGGGCGACAAAGTTGAACCACGCCGTAAATGGATTGAGGACAACGTCAAATTCACTCTAGAAGAAAATACGGTGTTTTAATCAGTCGTTGAAAGTGACCAGTAACGCTCCATTATTTGTTTAAAATGATGAGCTTAAATTATAATTTTTGATGTAAGATAAAAAGGATAATAAACATGTCAAATGTACAAAATATGTCTCTTGAAGACATTATGGGAGATCGTTTTGGGCGATATTCCAAATATATTATTCAAGAGCGGGCTTTGCCAGACATTCGTGATGGCTTGAAGCCTGTTCAACGCCGTATCCTTTATTCAATGAATAAAGACGGCAATACCTTTGATAAAGGTTTCCGTAAATCGGCGAAATCCGTCGGTAACGTTATGGGGAATTTCCACCCACACGGTGACTCTTCAATTTATAACGCCATGGTGCGTATGAGTCAAGATTGGAAGAATCGTGCGACTTTAATTGAAATGCACGGTAACAACGGTTCTATGGACGGTGACCCACCAGCTGCCATGCGTTATACCGAAGCACGCTTGTCAGAAATTGCGGGTTATTTACTCCATGATATTGACAAAGATACGGTTCCTTTTGCTTGGAACTTTGATGATACCGAAAAAGAACCAACGGTTTTACCTGCGGCTTTTCCAAATTTATTGGTAAATGGTGCGACAGGGATTTCAGCAGGTTATGCAACGGATATTCCGCCACATAATTTAGCAGAAGTGATTGATGCGGTTGTTTACCTCATTGATCATCCTAATGCTAAATTGGATAAATTAATGGCATTCTTGCCTGGACCAGATTTTCCTACTGGTGCGATTATTCAAGGTAAAGATGGTATTCGTAAAGCTTATGAGACTGGTAAAGGTCGTGTTGTGGTTCGCTCACGCACAGACATTGAAAGTCTCAAAGGTGGTAAAAAACAGATTGTCGTTACAGAAATTCCTTATGAAGTTAATAAAGCGGTACTTGTTAAGAAAATCGATGATGTTCGTGTGAATAATAAAGTGCCTGGTATCGCGGAAGTTCGTGATGAATCCGACCGTGATGGTCTGCGTATTGCTATTGAGCTTAAAAAAGATGCTGACGAACAAACTGTTCTCAACTATCTTTTGAAATACACAGATTTGCAGGTGAATTACAATTTCAACATGGTTGCCATTGATAACTACACACCACGTCAGGTTGGTATCATTCCAATGTTGACAAGTTATATTGCGCACCGTAAAGAAATTATCGTTGCTCGTTCGAAATTTGATAAAGAAAAAGCTGAAAAACGCCTTCATATCGTGGAAGGTTTGATTCGTGTGATTTCGATTCTTGACGATGTTATCGCGCTTATTCGTGCGTCTGAAAATAAAGCTGATGCTAAAGAAAATTTGAAAGTTAGCTATGAATTCTCGGAAGAACAAGCCGAAGCAATCGTCACATTGCAATTGTACCGTTTGACAAATACTGATATTGTAACGCTTGAAAATGAAGAAGCAGAGCTTCGTGAACGTATTACAATGCTTAAAGCCATTATCGGCGATGAACGTACCATGTACAATGTCATGAAACGTGAATTGCGTGAAGTTAAGAAAAAATTTGCTACACCACGTTTGACAGAATTGCAAGCTGAAGCTGAAACAATTGAAATTGATGTAGCAAGCTTGATTGTTGAGGAAGATACCTTTGTTAGCGTAACGAAAGGCGGTTATATCAAACGTACCAGCCCACGTTCTTACAACGCTTCGACAGTTGAAGAAATTGGAAAACGTGATGATGATGAGCTGATTTTCGTAGCACAAGCTAAGACAACACAGCACTTGCTGATTTTCACAAATCTTGGTAATGTCATTTACCGTCCAATCCATGAATTGACTGATATTCGTTGGAAAGATATCGGTGAACACTTGTCGCAAACCATTACCAACTTTGCGACAGATGAATACGTTTTGTATGCTGAAATTGTTGATGATTTCGGTTCACAAACCTACTTTGCTGCAACAAAACTTGGACAAATCAAACGCTTTGAACGCAAGGAATTCACACCTTGGCGCACTTACAAATCAAAATCAGTTAAATATGCTAAGTTAAAAAATGCTGATGATAGTGTCGTTACCATCTCACCAATTGCGTTAGACGACGTAATGATTGTGACACACAACGGTTACGCACTGCATTTCAATATCGAAGAAGTGCCAGTCGTTGGCGCAAAAGCAGCAGGGGTCAAGGCAATCAACCTTAAAGACGATGATTTCGTAGCCTCAGCCTTTGTTGCCAATACAGATAGTTTCTTTATCTTAACACAACGTGGTAGCCTTAAACGTATGGCGACAGAGCTTATTCCAGCTACAAGCCGTGCAAATCGTGGTTTGCAAGTCTTACGCGAACTCAAATCAAAACCACATCGTGTCTTTATGGCTGGACCAGTTCATACTTCTAATGACGTGCAAAACCTTGATTTATTCACTATTAGCACAGTAGATTCTGATGATGTTGAAACATTAGAGGTTCATTCGAATAAAGGTACTGTTTACCAAGCCATTTTAGAAGATTTAAACCTTTCTGAACGTACAAGTAACGGTTCATTTATCTCAGATAAAATTTCTGATGAAGGTGTCTTTAACGCACGAATCAAATAAATTCATAAGTCGGGGAAAAGGCTCCGATTTATTTTTAAAACTAAATTTTCAGAATTTTATGAAAAACTACTTGAAAAAAGATTTAAAAAGCGTACAATAAGATAAAAACAAAGAAAGAGGATTTAACATGACAGTAGATTTAGACTGGGAAAACCTAGGATTTGCCTATCATAAATTACCATTTCGATATATTTCATATTATAAAGACGGTCAGTGGGATGACGGACAATTAACAGAAGATGCAACGCTTCATATTTCAGAAGCGTCTCCAGCTTTGCATTATGGTCAACAAGCGTTTGAAGGCTTGAAAGCTTATCGCACAAAAGATGGCTCTGTTCAATTATTCCGCCCAAATATGAATGCAGAACGTTTGCAACGCACAGCAGACCGCCTTCTTATGCCACAAGTGCCAACTGAAAAATTCATTGATGCCGCTAAGCAAGTTGTGCGCGCCAATGAAGAATTCGTCCCACCATATGGTACAGGTGCAACTCTTTATCTACGTCCTCTTTTGATTGGTGTTGGTGATATGATTGGTGTTCACCCAGCTGATGCATACATTTTCACTATTTTTGCCATGCCAGTTGGAAATTACTTCAAAGGTGGCTTAGTGCCAACAAACTTCTTGATTCAAGATGAATATGACCGTGCTGCACCAAATGGTACAGGTGCCGCAAAAGTTGGTGGTAACTACGCAGCAAGCCTTCTTCCAGGGAAAGTGGCGCACGACCGCAAGTTTTCTGACGTTATTTATCTTGACCCAGCCACTCATACCAAAATTGAAGAAGTCGGTTCGGCAAACTTCTTCGGTATTACAGCGGATAGTGAATTTATCACACCGCTTAGTCCATCTATTTTGCCATCTATCACAAAATATTCGCTTCTTTATTTGGCAGAGCACCGCTTTGGCATGAAAGCTATCCAAGGTGACGTAAAACTTGATGAATTGGATAAATTCGTTGAAGCTGGTGCTTGTGGTACAGCAGCCGTTATTTCACCAATCGGTGGTGTTCAACATGGAGATGACTTCCATGTCTTTTATAGCGAAACAGAAGTAGGTCCTGTAACCCGTAAACTTTATGACGAGCTTGTTGGTATCCAGTTTGGTGATATTGAAGCTCCAGAAGGTTGGATTTACAAAGTTGACTAAAAAATGAAAGCTTGCTCTTGCAAGCTTTTTCATTTTCATGTAAAATGGGTAAAGTGAGGTGAAAGAATGAGCAAAAAAGATAAGAAAATCGAAATTCAACTAGCTGATGCTAAGGTTGAAATCAATAACGCCAAAGTTGAAGGCTACACTTTGACAGCTGGTAAAAAAATCATTGGTGAAATCGCTGAATTAGATGGTAAGTTTGCAATTGTCAAGAATGGAGAAGTCGGAGCCTTCTTCAAGACATTAGAACAAACGATTGAAAGTATTATTGAAAATTACAATCTTAATCGCTAAAAAAAGCCGAAAAGTACTTGCAAGAGGACAAAAACTATGTTAGAATAGTTTTTGTTGTAACGGAAGGGTAGCGAAGAGGCTAAACGCGGCGGACTGTAAATCCGCTCCTTCGGGTTCGGGGGTTCGAATCCCTCCCCTTCCATTCTAAGAAAAGTCTTAGGTTGTACATTATTTTTGGGGTATAGCCAAGCGGTAAGGCAAGGGACTTTGACTCCCTCATGCGTTGGTTCGAATCCAGCTACCCCAGTCAAAGGTATCAAGTTTCGGCTTGACACCGTCAAAGATAAAAGTTGTTGTCGTTGCGGGTTACCTTGAGAAATATTATTGTTGTCAAAAGTTAGCACTAGCTAGCTTTTGTTGGAGGATTTTTTAGAATGAATGAATTTGAAGATTTGCTAAACAGTGTTAGCGAAGTAAACCCTGGTGATGTGGTCACTGCGGAAGTTTTAACTGTTGATAATGATCAAGCAAACGTTGTTATCGAAGGGACAGGTGTTGAAGGTGTCCTTACACTTCGTGAATTGACTAACGATCGTGATGCTGACATTAATGACTTTGTTAAAACTGGCGACACAGTTGAAGTTCTTGTTCTTCGTCAAGTTGTAGGTAAAGATACTGATACAGTTACTTTCCTTGTCTCTAAAAAACGCTTGGAAGCTCGCAAAGCTTGGGATAAACTTGTTGGTCGTGAAGGTGAAGTTGTTACTGTTAAAGGTACACGTGCTGTTAAAGGTGGTCTTTCAGTTGAATTTGAAGGACTTCGCGGATTTATCCCAGCTTCAATGATTGATACTCGTTTTGTACGTAATACCGAAAAATTTGTTGGTCAAGAGTTCGAAGCTAAAATTAAAGAAGTTGTTCCAGCTGAAAACCGCTTCATCCTTTCACGTCGTGAAGTTGTTGAAGAAAAAGCTGCTGCTGCTCGTAACGAAGTATTCTCTAATCTTGAAGAGGGTGCAATTGTTAAGGGTAAAGTTGCTCGCTTGACAAGTTTTGGTGCTTTCATCGACCTTGGTGGTGTTGACGGACTTGTTCACGTGACTGAGTTGTCTCACGAACGTAACGTGTCACCTAAATCAGTTGTTTCTGTTGGTGAAGAAGTTGAAGTTAAAGTTCTTTCAATCGACGAAGAAGCAGGTCGTGTATCACTTTCACTTAAAGCTACTACACCTGGACCATGGGATGGTGTAGAACAAAAACTTACTACTGGTGATGTTGTTGAAGGTAAAGTTAAACGTTTGACTGACTTTGGTGCTTTCGTTGAGGTATTACCTGGTATCGATGGACTTGTTCATATCTCACAAATTTCACACAAGCGTGTTGAAAATCCAAAAGATGTCCTTTCAGTAGGTCAAGAAGTTAATGTAAAAGTTCTTGACGTTAACGCAGCTGCAGAACGTGTATCACTTTCTATCAAAGCTCTTGAAGAACGTCCAGCACAAGCTGAAAACGAAGAAAAACGTCAATCTCGTCCACGTCGTCCAAAACGTGAAGCTAAACGTGATTACGAACTTCCAGAAACTCAAACTGGATTCTCAATGGCTGACTTGTTTGGCGATATTGAATTATAATAATAAATTAGAAAAGACTTGTTTAATAGGTCTTTTCTTTTTACTTTGATGTGGTATAATATAATAAGTTGCCACTCTTAGTGTAATGGATATCACGCAAGATTCCGGTTCTTGAAATAGGGGTTCGATTCCCTTAGGGTGGAGAGTTATAGTATACTTAAAAAGCCTTGAAATCAAGGCTTTTTAAGTATACAAATGTATTTATTTGGAAGATTTTTAGACTTATTTAAAGGCATTTTCCGAAAAAATATTAGAGTACTGTTGTTATAATTTTTATGTGTGAATTGGTCATAATTTTTTTGATTAACTATTATTTTGATTGTGAGATTTTATAGTTTGATTTTCTATATAATAAAAAGTCTGAGAAAACATCTCAGACTTTTTATTATACTAGTGCTACTTTAGAATGATTTGAGCAACAATTGGACTAATAATAACATATACGATTCCAGTCACACCAATGGCGAGACCAGCCATTGCACCTTCGACATGACCATATTTTAAGGCGGTCCCTGTTCCGATAGCGTGTCCTGTACCACCTAGGCTTAACCCAATCGCTACAGGGTCATCGATTTTTAAAAGTTTTAGAAAAACTGGACCAAGAACACTAGTTAAAATTCCAGTAATGACAACAACGACAAGGGTAACTGTTGTAATTCCACCCATTTTGTCGATAATTCCAACTGCCATAGCAGTTGTTACAGATTTTGGAAATAAAGAAACAGCTAAGAGGTATTTAATTCCAAAAGCTTTAGCGATAAGTGCTGTGAATGTAGTGTTAACAATACAAGCGATTAAAATGCCTGATAGAATGCTTCTGATGTGATGTTTCATTAGGTGGAATGACCGATAAAGCGGTATTCCAAGTGCGACAGTTGAAGGAACGATAAGCATGTTGAGGTAGCTACCTCCAACGTAATAGTCGGTATACGAAATATTACTTATTTTTAGAAAGGTGATAATGAAAAAAGTCGCTAGAAGTAATGGTGTTGTAATTGGATGTGGAAAACGTCTAAAAATTAGCATTCCCATTAAATATGCAAGAATCGACACCATTATACCAAAGATTGGACTTGTAATAACCTCATTCATGACGGACTCCTTTATCGACGTAATCTCCTTCAAAATGTTTTTTGATCAATTGCACAACAAAACCGATAACGGCAACATTTAGGAAAATAGCACCTAAAATAATGATAGTGATAGGAAGTAAATAATTCTTAATATCGTTAAATTTTTCCATAATTCCGACAGCTGCGGGCAAAAAAAGAATGGTCATATTATTCAATAAAAAATTTCCGACAACGTCGATGTGTCTAAGGCGGATAAGTTTAAATTCGAGCGCAAGAAAAAGTAGCACTAGCCCAATAATGCTACCAGGAACGGGTAAATGCAACAAATTTGAAATTGCCTCTCCAATGAATGAAAAGACCAGAATAATCATAAATTGAACGTATAACTTCATTAGTAAACTCCTTCGTTATAAGTCTACTACTATGTTGGAATTTTTCAAGGTTATTGAAACGTTTACATGAAATTTTCATGTAAATATGATGAATGTTATTGTGCTAGCAAAAGTAATCTGAAGCTAATTTAGAAATAAAAGTAGGGCAACTCAAATCACCCTAACCTTGAATTTAATGTAAAATTATTTTGATAAGATCGCCACCAAAAATCCAAATATAACTATACGAAAGAATGGAGATTGGTTTTGTGAGCATGATAATTAAAATAAAACGCTTTAGAGAAATACGTGTCAGTCCAGTAATCATCACCAATACATCAGCAGGAGATATCGGTGACAACATACAAAGGATAAAAAATGTCTCAAATCCCTTTGTTTCAAGTCTTGCTTCGTATTTGTAAAAAGTTTTTTCATTAACAAATAGCAAAATAAATTTTCTTCCATAGATACGGACGAGCAAGAAGAGGATAATACTTCCAATGATAATTCCAAGATAATTGTACAAAAAACCGAGCCAAGGATCGAAAATAAGGAAGCCAGCTACGGTTGTTACACCACCAGGAATAATTGGGAAAACAACTTGAAAAATTTGAACTAAAACAAAAATTAACGGTCCCCAGAATTGGTGACGGTGGACAAAATCTTTCAAGGCGTTGCTATCATTTAAAATCCCTAATCGGTAAAACCAAACCACTAAAGCTAAAGTACCAATCAAGGCTAAAATTCCTAAAAACTGGATTAGTCGCTGAAAAAACACATAGCGCTTAGATATTTTCGTTTTCATAATTTTATCATATCATAAGTGATGTTTTTTTGCTATTTTAAACTTTATCTGTTATAATAGTCGAAGTGGTTTTCCGCTATTTATAATATCTGGGGTCGTTACGGATTCGACAGGCATTATGAGGTACATTTTGCGACTCATCGGCAGATGTAAAATTGCCAGTTAAATATAACTGCAAAAAATACAAATTCTTACGCTGTAGCTGCCTAAAAACCAGCTCGCGTGATCTCTACAGAATTGCTTGTGTTTTGCTAGAGGTTTCATTGATTAACAAGCTACATTTGGTTATTGTCTAGCTGACCAAAAAGAGATTAATAGACTCGCTTAATCTAGGTTTGAGTTATGTATCGAGCTTAAGTTAAATAAAAAACATAACCTATGGTTGTAGACAAATGTATTGGCAGGTGTTTGGACGTGGGTTCGACTCCCACCGGCTCCATCAAAGCTTTTCATAGTTTAGTAAAGTTTTCCAAAACGTTGATATATCAACGTTTTTTATTTTTGTGTTTTGCCTAGTTTTGCTTTTCACCCAGATACAAAAACAGACCAAATTGGTCTGTTCAGACTGGCTGATATTTCTATTGAATGTTTAGCTTGTTTTTCAATAGATAGTTAGTCGAAAAGTAAAATACAATTCCTTCGATAAGACATTCAATCCCAGAATAAATAAAAAGATTAATACTAATATCAAATGTGTCTTTTGTGAGTTGACCACTAATCGTTTCAGATAAAATAATGACTATAATAGCAATAGTAAAGTAAGCAACAAAACTCATGAGCACGCGTCTATCTGTAAATAATTGTCCAACAGCAATAGAAAGATAAATCATTAAAATACCTGAAAGACTTGATAGAATGAAACAAATGAAAATAATTAGCCATTCAGTTGGTGTAAAAAGAGATGCAAAGTAAGGAAGAGCCATTAAAAATTTTCCTACACCAGAGATTGGTAAAATGAGAAATGTAATTCCAATTGCTAAAATAATTGCATTGAACACAGTCCATATAAGAGAAGCAAGGAGTTTTGATAAGATAAGTTGATGAGATGAAACAGGTAATGTTAGTGTCAGATACCCTTCGCGCCCAAAGACGTTTTTATAAAATCGGCGAATAATAATGACAAAGGTTGCAATCCAAGCGCCGGCAACTAGAATACCAAAGATTAAACTTAGAATAATTGGGATAAGTTGAGTGAAGTGTGTTGAACTGATTTCAGAACGAGTCTGAGCATATGTTTCAAGAGATTTTATACTAAAGCCAAGAAAAAACGAAATGGCAATGACTGAGGCATTGAGAGCAAAGTACCATTTGCCAACAGATTTTAGCTCATATTTTAAAAGTTTTGAAAACATAATTTCCCCCTAAGCTTTATATTTTTCACGAAAGAGTGAGTCGATTGATTTACTATATTCTTCACGAATATCATCGGTATTTCCTTGTAAAATAACTTTTCCTTCTTTGAGGAAAACGATTTCATCAAGGATTGGTTCGATTTCAGCAATTAGATGTGTTGAGATAATCACTGAAGCATCTTCACGATAATTATTAATAATTGTGCGTAGGATGTATTCTCGAGCTGCTGGATCAACACCACCAATTGGTTCATCAAGAATGTAGAGCTTAGCTTGCCGGCTCATAACTAAAATAAGTTGAACTTTTTCTTTGTTTCCTTTAGATAGATTTTTGAGTTGTTCATTGGGATTAAGATCTAAATCGTCTAAGAGATGTTCAGCTTGTTCACGCGAGAAATCGGTATAAAAATCCTCGAATAATGTTAAGGTATCCTTGATTTTCATATTTTCTCTCAAATAAGAGGTATCAGGTAAATATGAAACAATTTTTTTCGTTTCCACGGAAGGGCGATAACCGTCAATGACAATGTCTCCAGTGGTTGGCTGAAGAAGGCCATTTATTAATTTGATGAGTGTTGTTTTCCCACTACCGTTTGGACCTAGTAAACCAATAATTTTACCCGTAGGAAGGTTGAGTGTAATATCGTCAATAGCCACATGCTTTTTGTATTTTTTGGTAACATGATGCAGTTGAAGCAGTTGTGTCATCCTAATTCTTCTCCTTAATATAAGATTCTAATACTGATGTGATGTCGTTGATTTGAAAACCCATTTTTTGCATATTATTAACAAAAGATTCGAGTTCAGCCTCAGCAACTTCGCGACGTTTTTGCATAATAAGATCTGTATCTTCTGTTACAAAACGCCCTGATGTTCGTTGAGAGTAAACCATACCTTCTCGCTCGAGTTCTGAAAAAGCACGTTGCATGGTGTTAGGATTGACACCAGCTTCTTCAGCAAGTTCACGGACAGTTGGAAGTTGGTCACCATTTTTTATTTCTTGACTGATAATTTGCATTTTAATATGCTGTGCAATTTGAACATAAATAGGTGATTTTTCATCAAATTTCCAGGACATACCATACCCCTTTCTATTAATTTTCAAAGAAGTCTTGTACTATATAAATAGTACAGAAATAAATTTGAAAAGTCAAGGAAACTATCATCTTTATTTCCTATTTATATTAAAAACTAAATTAAATATTATTTTAGTGTATAATGGAACTAAGTTAATTAACCCGAAAGGAGCATTTTTATGTTTGCCCAGTTAGACACGAAAACTGTCTATTCTTTTATGGATAGCTTGATTGACTTAGAGGGGTATGTTAAAGCGGCTAAATCTTTAGGTTATCAAACAGTTGGAATTATGGACAAGGATAATCTTTACGCAGCTTTTCATTTTATTGAAGAGGCTAAAAAACAATCCTTGCAGCCTGTTGTTGGGTTAGAGTTATCTTTTGCCGTTGAGGAGACACTATCGTTAAAACTCTACCTACTTGCGCAAGATACAACCGGTTATAAAAATTTGATGAAGATTTCGAGTAAACAGATGTCTTCAGGCATTCAGCTAGGCGAACTCTTTAATTATTTAACTGGTGTAGCCATAGTAGTGCCTTATTTCGAGGAATTAGAGGCATTGTCGCTTCCTTTTGATTACTACATTGGGGTTGATGTTAATTCGCCTCAAAAAGCATATGAAAAGCCAATTTTTCCACTTTATACGGTTCGTTATTTTGAAACTAATGAGGTGGAAGCTCTTCACATGCTACACGCTATTCGTGATAATATTAGCTTAAAAGATGCGCCGCCTGCACCTCAAGGACAAAATCTGTTAGCTTGTGATATTTTGACACAAGCGTTTAGAGAGACATTTCCGCAAGCGTTAGAAAATCAGGAAAAGCTTATATCAAACATTCATTATGAGTTTGACACAGATTTAAAATTGCCAAGATTTAATCGTCAAAAGCTAGCACAGGAAGAATTGATTGAACGAACAGAAGCGGGATTGCGAGCTAAAAATTTGTGGCTGCCAGCTTATCAGGAGCGTTTAGAGAAAGAACTATCAATCATCCATAAAATGGGCTTCGATGATTATTTCTTAATTGTCTGGGACTTGTTGCGTTTTGGTCGAAGTCATGGTTATTATATGGGAATGGGACGTGGTTCAGCTGCAGGGAGCTTGGTTTCTTACGCCCTTGATATTACGGGGATTGACCCAGTCAAAAATAACTTACTTTTTGAACGTTTCTTAAATGAAGAACGTTATAGCATGCCAGATATTGATATTGACTTACCAGATGTGTATCGTAGCGAGTTTCTTCATTATGTACGTGACCGTTACGGAAGTTTACATTCAGCGCAGATTGTGACGTTTTCAACCTTTGGAGCAAAACAAGCCATTCGTGATGTTTTTAAACGGTTTGGAGCTCCTGAACATGAGTTGACAAATATCACGAAAAAAATCAGTTTCAGAGATACTTTAACATCGGTTTACGACAAAAATCTTTCTTTTCGTCAGATTATTAATTCCAAAATTGAATACCAAAAAGCATTTGCAATTGCAAAACGTATTGAAGGCAATCCACGTCAGACCTCTATCCACGCGGCAGGGGTTGTTATGAGCGATGATAATTTAACAGAACACATTCCGTTAAAAGCTGGCGAAGACATGATGATTACCCAGTATGATGCTCAAGCGGTTGAGGCAAACGGTCTTTTGAAAATGGACTTTCTTGGCTTGCGTAATTTGACATTTGTTCAACGTATGCAAGAAAAAGTTGCTAAAGACTACGGAGTTACTATTGACATTAAATCAATAGATTTAGAGGATAAAAAGACTTTAGGATTATTTGCGGCTGGAAAGACTAAGGGAATCTTCCAGTTTGAACAGGCTGGAGCAATTAATCTTTTGAAACGTATTCAACCATGCCGATTTGAAGATATTGTTGCAACAACTAGTTTAAACCGACCAGGTGCTAGTGATTATACTGAGAACTTCATTAAACGTCGTTTTGGGCAAGAAGAAGTGGATTTGATTGATCCATTAGTAGCATCGATTTTAGAACCAACCTACGGTATCATGCTTTATCAAGAGCAGGTCATGCAAATTGCTCAAATTTATGCAGGCTTTACCCTTGGAAAAGCGGATTTGTTACGCCGTGCCATGTCTAAGAAAAAGGTTGATGATATGCAAAAAATGGAAAGTGATTTCTTAGAAGGAGCGCAACAATTAGGGCGTCCGCTTGAAGCGGCAAAGGATTTATTTAGCCGTATGGCAAAGTTTGCTGGATATGGTTTTAATAGAAGCCACGCTTTTGCCTATTCAGCTTTAGCTTTTCAACTTGCTTATTTTAAGGCCCATTATCCTGCTGTTTTTTACGATATCATGTTGAATTATTCTAGCGCTGACTATATTACAGATGCTCTAGATTCACAATTTAAAGTTAAAAAAATCGATATCAATACCGTTCCTTACAACAATAAAATTTCAGATGGATACATTTACCTTGGTTTAAAAAATCTAAGAGGTGTTCCACGTGATTTATGCTACTGGATTATCGAAAATCGCCCGTTTAATAGCATTGAGGATTTCTTAACACGATTGCCAGAGAATTATCAAAAAATGGATATGATTACACCTTTGGTAGAAGTTGGTGCCTTTGACAAATTTGACAGAAATCGCCGAAAAATCATTGAAAACCTAGAGCCCCTTTTTATCTTTGTCAATGAGCTTGGTAGTCTATTTGCGGATACATCTTATAGTTGGATTGAGACCGAAGATTATCCAAATGCTGAAAAATACCGTTTAGAGCAGAGTTTGTTAGGCGTAGGAATTAGCCCACATCCACTATTAGAAATCGCAAGACAATCCACAAAAGGTTTTACAGCACTAGCAGATTTGCAAGAAAACACCGAAGCAACCATCTTGGTAGAACTTAATCAGATTCGTGTCATCAGGACAAAAACGAAAGGTGAGCAAATGGCATTTTTGAGTGTTACAGATACTCAGAAAAAATTCGATGTTACTTTGTTTCCAGAAACCTTTGTGCGTTTCAAAGATAAGCTTCAAGAAGGAAGATTTTATTATTTTACTGGAAAAATTCAGAATCGAAATAACCACTTGCAGATGATTTTAAATCACATTCAAGAGGCAAGTAGTGAACGATTATGGCTCTTACTTCCAAATCATCTCCACGATAATGAGATTTCTGAGATATTATCACAATATCCTGGAAACATTCCAGTGATTTTACACTATCAAGATAGTAAGCAAACATTGCAAAGTCAAAGACATCTGGTTCAAAGGACAACTGAGCTTATTGAAGCATTATCAAGCTATACTTTGAAAACGATTTATCAATAAAAATTAAATAAAGTGAAGCTTTTTACAAAGTAATGTGCTATAATAAGAACGTTAGATTAATAGAAGGAGTATTAGCAAAATGAAACGTATTGCTGTTTTAACTAGTGGCGGCGACGCTCCTGGTATGAATGCTGCTGTTCGTGCAGTTGTTCGTAAAGCAATTAAAGAAGGAATGGAAGTTTTCGGAATCAACCGTGGCTATGCTGGTATGGTTGAAGGCGATATCTTCCCATTGGATGCTCAAAGTGTGTCAAATACCTTGTCACATGGTGGGACATTCCTTCAATCTGCTCGTTATCCTGAGTTTGCAACTCTTGAAGGACAATTAGCAGGTATCGAACAACTTAAAAAACACGGTATTGAAGGTGTCGTTGTTATCGGTGGTGATGGTTCTTATCATGGTGCTATGCGCTTGACTGAACATGGTTTTCCAGCTGTCGGTATTCCAGGTACAATTGATAACGATATCGCTGGTACAGATTATACTATTGGCTTTGACACAGCTGTTAACACAGCTATGGAAGCTCTTGATAAAATCCGTGATACATCATTCAGTCACAAACGTACTTTCGTTGTCGAAGTAATGGGACGTAACGCTGGTGATATCGCTCTTTGGTCTGGTATTGCTGCAGGTGCTGACCAAATCATCATCCCTGAAGAAAAATACGACATTAAAGACGTTGTTGCAAAAGTTAAAGATGGTTATGAAAACAAAGGTAAAGAACGTCACCTTATCGTTCTTGCTGAAGGTGTTATGCATGCCGAAAAATTCGCTGAATTGATGAAAGAAGCTGGAGATACTAGTGACCTTCGTGCTACAAACCTTGGTCACATCCTTCGTGGTGGTGCTCCATCACCTCGTGATCGTGTTCTTGCTTCTTGGATGGGGGCACACGCCGTTGAACTTCTTCTTGAAGGACGCGGTGGACTTGCTGTTGGTATCCACAACGAAGAATTGGTAGAAAGCCCAATCCTTGGAACAAAAGAAGAAGGTGCTTTGTTCTCATTGGCAGAAGATGGAAGCATTATTGTCAACATGCCTCACAAAGCACGCCTTGACTTTGCTAAATTAAACCGTGACATTGCTCACTTATAGTATTGTATTTATAGATTAAAAATTATTATTGTTATTAAAAGTCGTTAAATCGACGAAAAATAAAGGGAGTTTCATATTATCATGAATAAACGCGTAAAAATCGTTGCAACACTTGGTCCTGCGGTAGAACTCCGCGGTGGTAAAAAATTCGGCGAAGCTGGATATTGGGGTGAAAGCCTTGATGTTGAAGCATCAGCTCAAAAAATCGCTGAATTGATTAAAGAAGGTGCGAACGTCTTCCGTTTCAACTTCTCACACGGTGACCACGCAGAACAAGGTGACCGTATGGCAACTGTACGTCGTGCAGAAGAAATTGCTGGTCAAAAAGTTGGTTTCCTTCTTGACACTAAAGGTCCAGAAATCCGTACTGAACTTTTTGAAGGTGACGCTAAAGAGTATTCATACAAAACTGGTGAAAAAATCCGTGTTGCTACTAAACAAGGTATCAAATCAACTCGTGAAGTTATTGCATTGAACGTTGCTGGCGCTCTTGACATCTACGATGATGTTGAAGTTGGTAAACAAGTTCTTGTTGATGATGGTAAACTTGGTCTTCGTGTTATTGCTAAAGATGATGCAACTCGTGAATTCGAAGTTGAAGTTGAAAACGATGGTGTCATCGCTAAGCAAAAAGGTGTAAACATTCCTTACACTAAAATCCCATTCCCAGCTCTTGCTGATCGTGACAACGCTGATATCCGTTTCGGTCTTGAACAAGGTCTTAACTTTATCGCTATCTCATTCGTACGTACTGCAAAAGACGTTAACGAAGTTCGTGCTATCTGTGAAGAAACTGGTAACGGACACGTTCGTTTGTTTGCTAAAATCGAAAACCAACAAGGTATTGACAACATTGATGAAATCATCGAAGCTGCTGACGGTATCATGATTGCTCGTGGTGATATGGGTATTGAAGTACCATTCGAAATGGTTCCAGTTTACCAAAAAATGATTATCACTAAAGTTAATGCAGCTGGTAAAGCAGTTATCACAGCAACTAACATGCTTGAATCAATGACTGACAAACCACGTGCTACTCGTTCTGAAGTATCTGACGTATTCAACGCTGTTATCGATGGTACTGATGCAACTATGCTTTCAGGTGAATCTGCAAATGGTAAATACCCAGTTGAAGCTGTTCGTGCAATGGCTACAATCGATAAAAATGCTCAAACTCTTCTTAACGAATACGGACGTCTTGATTCAACATCATTCGCTCGTACTTCTAAAACAGAAGTTGTGGCTTCAGCAGTTAAAGATGCAACAAGCTCAATGGATATTAAACTTGTCGTAGCTCTTACTGAATCTGGTAATACTGCTCGTCTTATCTCTAAATACCGTCCAGATGCTGACATCTTGGCTGTAACATTTGACGAAAAAACTCAAAAATCACTTATGATTAACTGGGGTGTTATTCCGGTTGTAACTGAAAAACCTGCATCAACTGATGACATGTTTGAAGTTGCTGAAAAAGCTGCCCTTGAATCAGGATTAGTTCAATCAGGTGATAACATCGTTATCGTCGCTGGTGTTCCAGTTGGTTCAGGTGGTACAAACACAATGCGTATCCGCACTGTAAAATAATTAAATAATGGAAAAGCCTATCATATCAAGCTTTATCGCGTGTGATAGGGCTTTTTTTATGTTGTGGGGCATTTTTGTGGCATACTACAGACATAATTCATCTATTACATCAACAATTTTATCTTTCATCTTGTTTGTGGGGTGCAAAATCTTTCTTTGTATTGAAGTCTATTTGATTTTGAAAGTAAGTATCCATATCTTTCCAATCTAATCTGAAAATTTTTCTTTTTTCTAAATTATTTCACTTACTCTATATAGGCTGTTATGTTTACGTGTTAGCGGTTTTTTCTTGATTTTCGGATGAAATGACCTACTTTTTTTATACAATGAAAAATGATATAATAGAACAAAGAATAGGAGAAATTATGGTAAAGCGCGATTTTATTCGAAATATTATTATAGCTTTGATAGCTATTTTGGCGATATTCTTGCTGAGGATTTTTGTTTTTTCAACATTTAAAGTTCATGAGGATGCGGCTAATTCGTATTTGTCGAATGGGGATGTTGTAGTTGTCAATCGTAATCGGACTCCTCAATACAAGGATTTTATTGTTTATGAAGTTGATGGTACTTTTTATATTAGTCGTGTTATTGCGACTGCTGGTGAAAGTGCGACAGTTATGGACGATATCCTGTATATTGATAACGAAGTTCAAGAAGAGCCATACATTAGCCAAATTAAGTCTGAATATCTATCGACATCGGATAATCAACAAGCCTTTACATCTGATTTTTCCGTTAATACTATCACGAATAATAAATATAGCGAAGTGCCTAAGGGAAGTTATCTGGTATTAAACGATGATCGTCAGAATACAAATGATAGTCGTACGTTTGGTCTGATTAAAGAAAGTCAGATACGCGGTGTCGTTACGTTTAAACTATTACCACTGAGTAAATTTGGCTTCATCACAACAGAGTAGCAGTAGCTGCTCTGTTTTTTATGAGATATACCAATCGATAATCGGTATATATAAAACTATACCAATTTAATTGTTGACAATATAAAAACAAAGTTATATACTGATATTGTTGGGTTTTATAGAGTCTTCATTAGACTATACCAATTTAAAAAATAAGAAAGAATTAGCAAGTAAAGTCTTGTTAAAGGTGAGAATTATGTGTGGTATTGTTGGTGTTGTAGGAAATAAAAATGCAACAGACATTTTGATGCAAGGTCTTGAAAAGCTCGAATATCGTGGTTATGATTCTGCTGGAATTTACGTGACTAATGGTACAGATCAAGGACGTTTGATTAAATCTGTTGGACGCATTTCAGATCTTCGTGCTAAAATTGGCATTGATGTGGCAGGATATACAGGTATTGGTCACACACGTTGGGCAACTCATGGTCAAGCAACAGAGACAAATGCTCACCCACATACATCAGAAACAGGACGTTTTGTCTTGGTTCATAATGGTGTCATTGAAAACTATTTGCAAATTAAAGAAACATATCTTTCAGAACATCATTTGAAAGGTGAAACAGATACAGAAATTGTTGTTCATTTAGTTGGACAATTCGTTTCAGAAGGTTTATCAGTTCTTGAAGCTTTCAAGAAAGCTTTAACTATCATCGAAGGTTCATACGCTTTTGCACTTGTTGATTCAGAAGATGCAGATACGATTTATGTTGCTAAAAATAAATCCCCGCTTTTGATTGGTTTAGGTGATGGTTACAACATGGTATGTTCGGATGCGATGGCAATGATTCGTGAAACAAGTGAATTTATGGAAATTCATGATAAAGAATTGGTTGTCTTGACTAAAGATTCTGCGACAGTTACTGATTACGAAGGTAATGAAATTGAACGCGAATCATACATAGCTGAGCTTGATTTGTCAGATATTGGTAAAGGAACTTACCCTTACTATATGTTGAAAGAAATCGACGAACAACCAACTGTTATGCGTAAATTGATTAATAATTACTCAGATAGCGAAGGAAATATGGTTGTTGAACCTGATATTGTTAAGACAGTACAAGAGGCTGATCGTATTTATATCTTGGCAGCAGGAACTTCTTATAATGCTGGTTTTGCATCAAAAGCAATGCTTGAAAAATTGACAGATACGCCAGTTGAACTTGGAATTGCTTCAGAATGGGGCTACAATATGCCACTTTTGAGCAAGAAACCAATGTTTATCTTGCTTAGCCAATCAGGTGAAACGGCTGACAGTCGTCAAGTTTTGGTAAAAGCAAATCAAATGGGTATTCCAAGTTTGACAGTTACTAATGTTCCTTGCTCAACGTTATCACGTGAAGCAACTTATACAATGCTTTTACACGCTGGTCCTGAAATTGCCGTTGCATCAACTAAAGCTTACACAGCACAAATTGCTGCTTTAGCCTTTTTGGCTAAGGCTGTCGGTGAAGCAAACGGCAAAAAAGAAGCGCTTGAGTTTGACTTGGTACATGAATTATCTATCGTTGCACAATCTATCGAAGCAACGTTGTCAGAAAAAGATATGATTGCTGAAAAAGTGGAAGCACTGCTTAAAACAACTCGCAATGCTTTCTACATTGGTCGTGGCAATGATTACTATGTTGCGATGGAAGCAAGTTTGAAATTAAAAGAAATTTCTTACATTCAATGTGAAGGATTTGCTGCAGGAGAATTAAAACACGGTACAATTTCATTGATTGAAGATGGCACACCAGTTCTTGGTTTGATTTCATCAAGCGAAGCGATTGCTAGTCACACACGTGGTAATATTCAAGAGGTTTCTGCGCGTGGTGCAAATGTATTGACAGTCGTTGAAGAAGAATTGGCTAAACCAGGGGATGATATTGTTGTTAACCAAGTTCATCCATATTTAACAAGCATTTCAATGGTAATTCCAACACAACTCATTGCTTACTTTGCTTCTCTACAACGTGGTCTTGACGTTGATAAACCACGTAACTTGGCAAAAGCGGTTACTGTTGAATAATCTCTTGTCAAATAGTAATTTCTAGGGTAAAATGAGTAATGTAACTTTTTTGAAGTCGGAAATAAAAGTTATAGCTATTTTTGATAAGGAGAAATGATGTCTTTACCAAATTGTCCACAATGTAACTCTGAGTATGTTTACGAAGATGGTTTATTACTAGTTTGCCCAGAGTGCGCTTATGAATGGAATCCAAGCGATTCAGTTGAAGAAGAAGGCTTGGTTGTTCTTGATAGCAACGGTACACGTCTTGCTGACGGAGATAGCATTACTATCGTGAAAAATCTAAAAGTAAAAGGTGCACCAAAAGACCTTAAACAAGGTACCCGTGTGAAAAACATTCGTCTTGTTGAAGGTGACCACAACATTGATTGTAAAATTGATGGTTTTGGCGCAATGAAATTAAAATCAGAGTTTGTTAAAAAATTGTAATGATTGAAAGCTAGACGAGATGTCTAGTTTTTTAGTTTGATGACGATTTTTGGCAAAATTTTTAAGCATGGACTAGTCAGTAAATGTCTGTTATTTTTATACTTTTTATGTAAAAATATTCTCAGATATATTCAAACCGTCTGAAATTTTGGTATAATAGAAACAAATTCTATTTAGGAGATCACATGTCGTATATTTTACAAGTTCTGCCAAGCTTGTTAGATGGCGCTAAGGTAACTTTGCAAGTTTTCTGTATTGTTATTGTTTTGTCAATACCGTTTGGTGCTATCTTGGCTTTTTTGATGCAGATTAAATTCAAACCATTACAATGGTTGTTGACGTTATATGTTTGGATTATGCGTGGAACACCATTGCTATTACAATTAATTTTCTTCTACTACGTGTTACCGAGCGTTGGTATTGTAATGGATCGCTTGCCAGCAGCTATTTTAGCGTTCACGTTGAATTACGCAGCTTATTTTGCAGAAATTTTCCGCGGAGGTATTGCAGCCATTCCTAAAGGGCAATACGAAGCAGCTAAAGTTTTAAAACTAAATCAACTTCAAACGATTCATTATATTATCTTACCGCAAGTGTTCAAGATTGTTTTGCCAAGTGTTTTCAATGAAATCATTAATCTAGTTAAAGATTCATCATTGGTTTACGTTCTTGGTGTGGGCGATTTGTTGCTTGCAAGTAAAACCGCAGCAAATCGTGATGCCACATTAGCACCGATGTTTGTTGCTGGAGCAATTTACTTGTTAATGATTGGTGTGGTGACATTAATTTCAAAACAAACTGAAAAGAAATTTAATTACTATAAATAAGAGGTGACCAGATGTTAGAATTAAAAAATATTTCCAAACAATTTGGTCAAAAGAAGATTTTTGATCATTTTAATTTGACGATTGAAGATGGCAAAATTTTATCTCTCGTTGGTCCGTCAGGTGGTGGAAAGACAACCTTGCTACGTATGCTTGCTGGACTTGAAAAAATTGATTCTGGAGAAATTATTCATAATGGTGAAGTCGTTCCTATCGACCATCTAGAGATGCTTAATTTACTTGGTTTTGTTTTTCAAGATTTTCAGCTTTTCCCTCATTTATCTGTTTTAGATAATTTGACCTTATCGCCTGTAAAAACAATGGGAATGACAAAAGAAACAGCTAAAGAAAAAGCGGTTACCTTGCTTCAACGCCTGGGTCTTGGTGAATACGCTGATGCTTATCCGTATTCGTTGTCAGGTGGTCAAAAACAACGTGTGGCTTTGGCGCGTGCTATGATGATTGACCCACAAATTATTGGTTATGATGAGCCAACATCAGCACTTGACCCAGAATTGCGTCAAGAAGTTGAAAAGTTGATTTTACAAAATCGTGAAGCTGGCATGACTCAAATCGTTGTTACCCACGATTTAAAGTTTGCAGAAAGCATTTCAGATCATATTTTAAGAATTAATCCAAAATAAAGAAAGTTTTACTAGGTGAGTTTATGAAATTCAAAAAAGTTCTTGTGGGCGTTTTGGCGCTTGTATCAACGCTAACTTTGGCGGCTTGTAGTTCTTCATCATCTAAAAAAGCGACGAGTACTGACCAATGGGACACTTACGTCAAAAACGGTGAGATTACTATCGGGTTTGACAATACATTTGTTCCTATGGGGTATGAGGATGAGGACGGAAGTAATGTTGGTTTTGATATTGATTTGGCAAATGCCGTCTTTAAAGAATATGGTATTACCGTCAAATGGCAATCAATTAACTGGGATATGAAAGAAACCGAGTTAAATAACGGAACTATTGATTTAATTTGGAACGGTTATTCTATCACAGATGAGCGTTCTGAAAAGGTGCTCTTTACGGATCCATACATGGTTAATGAGCAGGTATTGGTAACTAAAAAATCGTCAGGCATTACAAGTTTTGCTGACATGAAAGACAAAGTTCTTGGTGCACAGTCAGGGTCATCTGGTTACGATGCGTTCACCTCACATCCAGAAGTGTTGAAGGACATTGTTTCTGGTGGCGATGCGACACAATACGAAACCTTCACACAAGCGCTTATCGATTTGAAAAATGACCGTATTGACGGTTTGTTGATTGATAAAGTTTACGCTAATTACTACCTTGAACAAGAAGGTGAACTTGATAACTACAATATCATTTCAAGTGAATTTGACGGTGAAGACTTTGCCGTCGGTGCTCGTAAAGCCGATAAGACACTTGTTAAGAAAATCAATCAAGCTTTTAAGAAGTTGTATCAAGACGGTACATTTCAAGAAATTTCAAACAAATGGTTTGGTGAAGATGTCGCAACAGACGACGTTAAAAACTAAACGAGGAATAGCAAAACTCTGAGGTTAGCCTCAGAGTTTTTGTTTATTATGATTTTGATAGATTTCTTGTTTAGTCAAAAGTCTAGAACAGCATATTTAGTCTTTTGCTTCAATATTAGAGTTATCGCTAATTGAGGTAATTTGGTGGAAAATAAGATGCCATTCTTCTTTACGACGCCAAATGCTGGTGTGTGATTTATGACCAAGCGTGTAAGTGATGAGTTTTGTTTTTTGGCTGATTGACGTCATTTGAAAATCATCAAAATTGCTCATGTAATGTTTTTTACGGGAAATCATTTCCTCTTTTGAATAAGTTTTTCCGTCATCGTCAATAAGTGTAAAACTATCAGCTAGCAGGTCTTCGTAGTCTGGAATTTTGGAAAGAATGATTTTTTCGTCTTTATAAAGTTTTTTATAAACATTTTCCCAAATTTCATCTTCAGGAATAGCAGCAGGTTCAACGTGAACGTCGGTATCATACACCGAAAATTCCTGACTGAGCAATGTTTCAATCTGTTCGGTAATTTCATGGCTTTCGTAAACAGAAAGGTCTGGATTCATTTCGACGACAATATCAAGGTAAATATTACTTCCGTATGAACGCCCACGTTGAGATTTAACAGCAGTTACTTTAGGAATTTTTAAAATGGCGTCCTTGTATTTTTTTAGCTCTTTTTCATCAAATCCGTCTGATAAGCTAAAGGCGCTTTCCATAAAAATGTCATAAGCCGTTTTCAAGATAAAATAGGTAATGACAATGGCGGCAAGTCTATCAATGATAACAAGATTGAAAGAAGCGGCAACAATAGCAACAGATGTACCAATAGAAGTGACCGCATCAGAAAGATTATCCTTTGCAGCAGCAACCAGAGCACTTGATTTCACCTTTTGTGATAGGCGTTTATTGTGAACATAAACACCATACATAATAATAGCTGAAATGACACCGACGATAGCTCCCTCTGGGTCAATGGCTGTGCTGCTTCCAGAAATGATTTTCTGAATTGTTTGAGACAGCACTTGGAAACCAACGATAAACATGATAAATGATGTAATCAAACTCGCTAAATCTTCAATTTTCCAATGCCCAAAACGATGTTCGGCATCTGCTGGCTTACTGGCTAAATGAAGTCCGATTAGCAGAGCAACATTTCCCAAAATATCAGATAAGTTGTTAAAACCATCGGCAATAAGTGATGATGAATTAAGCGTGTAACCTGCAATTAGCTTGGCGATAGAAATTGTAAGATACGCAATGATACTTACTATTGGACCACGTTTAGCTAACTGAAGATTTTCAGCTGGTGTTGGCATAAGCAATAACTCCTTTGAAAACGATAGTTATATCATAAAATCAATAATTGTTAAAATAAATATTACTCTCTATTATATCATTAGTTTAAGCTTGTCACAAAGAAAATATGATAAAATCAATTATTTAGCGTTGATAGCAAATTAAAAATCTGGAACAAATTCCAGACTTTTGATTAATGGTTATCAAAATAATGTTTTGTTTCTTTTATAATAATTGGTGAAAGTGCTAGTAAGGCAATCAAGTTCGGAATGGCCATAAGCCCGTTAACAATATCAGCGATAACCCAAATTGTTTCTAGGCTGATGTAACCACCCAAAGCAACCATAGCAACAAAGACAATACGATAAACCGGGATAGCTTTGACACCAAATAAGAACTCAAAACAACGTTCCCCATAGTAGCACCAACCAAGAATCGTTGTGAAAGCAAATAAAATCAAACTAATAGTTAAGGCATAAACACCGAAGTTTCCAAAGACAGATGAAAATGCTGATTGCGTGAGCGTTGCTCCATTCAAATTGCTTGACCAGCCACCAGTAACGATAATAGAAAGACCTGTTAAAGTACAAATAATAATGGTATCAATAAATGTTCCTGTCATAGAGACAAGTCCTTGTTCAACAGGTTCTTCCGTTTTAGCAGCAGCGGCGGCGATAGGTGCAGAACCAAGTCCAGATTCATTAGAGAAGATACCACGTGCAATCCCTGCTTGAATAGCTGTGACAACTGTTGCACCAGCAAAACCACCTATAGCAGCTTTTCCAGTAAATGCTGAGCGTAGAACTAATCCTAAACTTGGAACAATATTGTCAAAATGGAAGGCTAGGATTATAAGGGTTGTTAAGATGTAAATAATTGCCATAAAAGGAACAATCTTTTCAGCTACTTTAGAGATAGATTGAATGCCACCAAAGATGATAATACTAACCAACACAGCTAAAATGAGACTGATCACTTTAGGCGACCAACCAACGGTATTGTTAAGAGAGTCTGTAATAGAATTAACTTGTGTAAATGTCCCAGAACCAAAAAGTGCTACCATAACACCAAAGATAGAAAAAGCAATAGCGAGCGGTTTCCAATGTTTGCCCATTCCATTTACGATATAGTGCATGGGTCCGCCTGCGATGTCCCCGTTGGCATCTCGGGTACGGTATTTAATGGCAAGAACGCCTTCGGCATACTTGGTTGCCATACCGAAGAACGCAGCTATCCACATCCAAAATAACGCCCCAGGTCCACCTAACTTAATGGCAGTTGCAACTCCGACGATATTCCCGGTTCCGATGGTTGCTGCGAGAGCTGTTGCAAGAGCTGCAAAGCTTGAAATATCTCCTTGACCTTTAGCTTCAGCTGAAAAGATGAGTTTCAAGGCTTTTGAAAGGCGGAAAACCTGCAACAGACCTAAACGCGTAGAAAGGTAAATCCCAGTTCCGACAAGAAGAACAAGAAGGGGCGGTCCCCAGACAAGGCTGTCTAAAGACGATAGAAAATCATACATAAGTAAAAACTCCTAATAATCATAGCACTTAAATCACTGGTTAAAAGATAAAACCAATTGTTTAACTATTAACCACTAAATGAGTACTAGTCTTTATCTATTTTTCGTATTTTCAGAAAAAATAGAATCATTTCAACTTATTTATTATATAGAGAGAAACGCCGTTTGTCAAATTGTCATCTGAAAAGTCTATATCAATAAAGGATAGAGAAGGCTTGGTTAAGGGAGTTTACAAATCTTTGTCAGAACATAATCATCAAAAAGTTGAGCGAATGAAAAATGCTGTCTATTCACTAAATAAACCTACTGTTATTTAAAAATATATTTAAATAGTAAATCATAGCAACAATATTGTTATAGTATCATTTTTCAAGAACATAGTAATAGAAAACGCCTATATTTCTGGGTATAATACAAGAGTAAATCAAAATATGAGGTGACTATATATGACAAAACAATTTCCAGAAGGATTTTTATGGGGTGGTGCAACAGCTGCCAATCAATTTGAAGGAGCTTGGAATGTTGACGGACGCGGTCCAGCAACATCGGATACAGCGCGTGCCGTTGCTCCAGAAGAACGAAAATCAATGGGAAGTGAATTTAACTCGCCAATGACTCGTGCAAAATTGGAT
Organism: Streptococcus pasteurianus; assembly: GCF_004843545.1. Lineage (NCBI taxonomy): Bacteria > Bacillati > Bacillota > Bacilli > Lactobacillales > Streptococcaceae > Streptococcus > Streptococcus pasteurianus. The sequence continues at coordinate 947,014 of NZ_CP039457.1, forward strand.
GCAGCTTTGAATGACAAAGAAGGGCTTTATCCAAAACGTTGGGGGGCTGATTTTTACCATCGTTATAAAGAAGATATCGCTCTTTATGCTGAAATGGGATTCAAGACTTTTCGTCTTTCTATTGCATGGTCGCGTATTTTTCCAAATGGTGATGATGCGACACCGAATGAAGCTGGTTTAGCTTTTTATGATAAGGTTTTTGATGAGCTTAATAAATACGGCATCGAGCCACTGGTTACTTTATCTCACTATGAATTTCCAATCCACTTGGTAACAGAATACGGTGGCTGGAAAAATCGTAAAGTGATTGATTTCTTTGTTCGTTATGCTGAAACTGTCTTTAATCGTTACAAAGATAAGGTCAAATATTGGTTGACATTTAATGAAATCAATATCATTGGTATGACTGGTTATTTATCAGGTGGGCTCTTGTTTGATGATGGCAAATTGGACCTACAAGATATGTATCAAGCAGCTCATCATCAGTTTATAGCATCAAGTTTGGCAACAAAAATCGGTCACGAGATTAATCCTGATTTCAAGATTGGGTGTATGTTAGCGCGTATGCAAGCCTATCCTGCGACTTGCAATCCAGAAGACGTCATGGAAGAAATCAAAAAAGACCATGAAAATCTATTCTTCTCTGATGTTCAAGTTCGCGGAAAATACCCAGCATATGCCAAACGTTTCTTTAAAGAAAATAATATCGAATTAGAAATCGCAGACGGTGACCTTGAAATTCTTGAAAAATATCCTGTTGATTTCATGTCATTCTCATATTATATGAGTTCAATTGCTCGTAAGCAAAAAACTGGCGACCAAACAGCAGGAAATCTTATCCTAAGTGAACCAAATCCATATCTTGAAGCTTCTGACTGGGGTTGGCAAATTGACCCTGTCGGACTCCGCATTACGCTTAACAATCTTTATGATCGTTACCAAGTACCACTTATGGTTGTTGAAAATGGTCTAGGTGCTCTTGATACAGTAGAAGAAGACGGTTCGATTCACGACCAATACCGTATTGATTATCTTCAATCACATGTCAAACAAATGTATGAAGCCATTGAGGACGGTGTTGATTTGATGGGATACACTTGGTGGGGTTGTACAGACCTTGTTTCGGCGTCAACTTCTGAAATGTCAAAACGCTATGGTTTTGTTTACGTTGATGCTGACGACCAAGGAAACGGTAGCTTTGACCGCTCGCGTAAAGATTCATTCTTCTTTTATAAAGATTTGATTGCAACACGTGGTGCTAATATTTTAAACGATTAATGATAATAAACTCAGTTGGGCTTTTTCAGCTGAGTTTATTTGCTAGGAAGGAAAATGATATAAATGGCAACAAAATTGTATTTGATGCGCCATGGCGAGACCTTATTTAATACACAAGGGCGGGTGCAGGGAGCTTGCGATTCGCCTCTAACAGATTTAGGTATTCAGCAAGCTCTTCTTGTCAAAGATTATTTTAATGAAAATAGCATTTGGTTTGATAGTGTTTATTCTTCAACGCAAGAACGAGCGACAGATACTGCTAAATTAGTATCTGGTCAATCACAAGTCACCCAATTAAAAGGCATCAAGGAGATGAACTTTGGTGAGTTTGAAGCTCAGCCTGAATTTCTTTTGCCTAAATTTAGAACAGGTGCTAATTCGTTTGAAGATTTGTTGGTGCCTTTTGGTGGCGAAGACATTGTAACTGTTGGTAAGCGGGCTTTGGACAGTATTCTTGAAGTGCTGGCAAACGATGATCATGCTGATAACATTTTAATGGTTAGCCATGGAGCAACGATGTGGGGTATTTGTCTGCAGCTCGGTATTCAATTTCCAGAGGGAGTTGGCTTTTCAAATTGTGCTATTTGTGAGTTCCAATATCATCAAGAACAGTTAGAGTTGCAAAAACTGATTTTACCAACCAAGGCATTTAAGACATATTCATTTGAAAGGGATTAAAAATGGTTAAAACTTTTTATGTAATGCGACATGGTCAAACGCGCTTTAATCTTCAAGGACGTATCCAAGGAGCTTGTGATTCTCCCTTGACTGAACTGGGAATTGAGCAAGCAAAGTCTGCTAGACAACATTTTAAAGAAGAGGGCATTACGTTTACACGTGTCTATTCTTCGACGCAGGAACGTGCTTGTGATACTGCTGAATTAGCAACGGGGCGTACGGATTATATTCGTTTGAAAGGACTAAAAGAAATGGATTTTGGTTCTTACGAAGCACACCAAGAATACCTCAATCCACCTTTACACCGTGAAGATGGTTCAGGTTACCGTGATTATTTTGTGGCTTATGGTGGCGAATCCAATGTTCAAGTTTATGAACGAATGGCTAAGACCATTCGTGAGGTTTTAGAGCAAAGTAGTGATGAAGACCAGCTCTTATTTGTCAGTCATGGTGCGGCAATAACCCAGTTTTACCGCCATGCTACGCTGAATCCGCCAGTTCCTAATAAACGTCTGGCAAACTGTGCCATTTTCAAAATGACTTATGACGGTAAGGATATTATGGTGCAATCAATCTATAATCCAATAGAAAAAGAGTATATTTTTGAAAGGAAAGAGAATGACTAAGACACTCTACTTAATGCGTCATGGAGAAACCTTGTTTAATCAACTTGGGTTGATTCAAGGCTGGTGTGATTCCCCCTTGACGACAAATGGCAAGCAGCAAGCTCAAGCAGCGCGTGATTATTTTCATACTCATCACATTACTTTTGATGAGCTTTATTGTTCGACCGCAGAACGTTGTTCTGATACTTTAGAAATTGTGAGCGGACGTGCAGATTATACACGACTCAAAGGCTTGAAAGAATTTAATTTTGGTCGAATGGAAGGAAAGCCAGAGTATTTACATCCGAATCGTGAACCCAATCAAAAGGGACATGGTGATTTCTTCCTAAAATATGACGGTGAAAGTGAAACGCAGGTAAGAGAACGGGTTAGTGATACTGTTTTTCGTCTAGTGTCGCAATCAGACGATGACGCAACGATTTTAGCAGTTAGCCATGCAGGTGCAATTATGAGCTTTTTTAGTGCTTTAAAATTAGAAAATCACCCTGAATTGCATTTTTCAAATTGTTGCATTTTTCATTACAGTATCACGGATGACACTTATGATTTAATTAGAATCATTGACCCCGTTAGTGGGCAAATTTATGATAAATAGTATTGTTAGCGAGGAATAGCAAAAAGCAGGTTAAAAGAAGTAGATATTTCGTTTTTTCGATAAATTTTGATATGATATAATGAAAGCAACTGAAAATTAGGAGCTGTTATGAAATTCGAGAAAAAACAAGTCTATTATGTTGTACTTGCCTTTGTCCTTTGTTATGCTATCCAAGCTTATTGGAGTAATGGTGCATCAATTGTCGGAACGATTTATAAGGCAAGCTTCCCCTTTTTAATTGGTGCTGGAATTGCCTATATTGTCAACATTGTCATGAGCTTATATGAGATGCTCTACACGCGCGTTATCAAAAATAGAATACTCTTGAAAGCCAAACGTGCGATTTCGATGATTTTGGCATACTTGACCTTTATTTTATTGATTAGCTGGCTTTTTTCGATTGTCCTGCCTGATTTGATTTCAAGCATCAATTCTTTGCTGAAGATTGATACGACCGGCGTTGCTAATTTTATTAAAGAAGTTAGTGATAATAAGGCTATCAAAGAATTACTTGATTATTTTGGAAATTCATCTGATATTACCTCAACCTTTTCAGAGTATAGTCAGCAAATTTTAAACCAAGTGTTGTCTGTTTTAACAGGGCTTTTGACGTCGGTTAGTACGATTGCTTCAACTGTTTTAACTGTTTTTGTTAGCTTGGTCTTTTCGATCTATGTTTTGGCAAGCAAAGAACAATTGGGGCGTCAATTTAATCTTTTGATTGATACCTATCTTGGCACATACGCTGAAAAAGTTCACTATGTCTTAGATATTCTACATCTACGTTTTCATGGTTTCTTTGTTGGTCAAACACTAGAAGCGATGATTTTGGGGAGCTTGACAGCAGCAGGAATGTTTCTATTTAGTTTCCCTTATGCGGCAACAATCGGTATTTTGGTTGCATTTACGGCGTTAATTCCTGTGATTGGTGCTTATATTGGAGCAACAATCGGGTTTATCTTAATTGCCACGCAATCCGTTTCGCAAGCGTTTCTCTTTTTAGTTTACTTGGTTGTTTTACAACAATTTGAAGGTAATATCATTTATCCACGTGTCGTTGGTGGTTCAATCGGATTACCAGGTATGTGGGTCTTAATGGCAATCACAATCGGTGGTGCTTTATGGGGTATCCTTGGAATGTTAGTAGCTGTACCTTTAGCAGCAAGTCTTTATCAAATCATTAAAGACAACGTTGCTAAGCGCCAACAAGCAAACTTAGATAACTGAGATAATATGGATACAATCAATTTACTCTTTTCAATCGATGATGGCTATGTTTCGCAATTTATGGTCACGCTATATTCGATTTATCAAAATAGTAGCAATCATAACTTAGCAGTTTATGTTTTACAAAAGCAATTGTTAAAAAAGAATGATGACATTTCGGAATTCTGTCAAAAATTAGGTGTTCGTTATACGCCTGTTGTGGTTGGTGAGGAAGCATTTGAAGATGCTCCGACGACAGACCGTTACCCTGAGACTATTTATTATCGCCTTTTGGCTCATGAATATTTGCCAAAGGAATTGGACAAGATTTTATATGTTGATGCGGATATTTTGTGTTTGAATGATGTTGTTCCCTTATATAAGCTGAATTTAGGCGATAAACTGTATGCTGCTGCTAGCCATACGTCAGATGGCAATATTTCAGAACTTGTTAATAAACTGCGTTTACGGAATTTTGAGGCAGAAGGGTATTTTAATTCTGGCGTCCTTTTGATGAATTTGGTTGCTATTCGTCAATCGGTACGCCGACAAGACATTTTAGATTATATTGAGCAAAATAATCATCTCTTGTTGTTGCCAGACCAAGACATCTTGAATGCCTTATATGGGCATCAAACCTTGCAAATTCCTGACCAAATTTATAATTACGATGCGCGATATAATATTCTCTATTATACTAGAAGTTCTGGTAAATGGAATTTAAATTGGGTTATTGAACATACGGTGTTTTTACATTTTTGTGGACGAGACAAGCCGTGGAAAAAAGATTACCGTGGACGTTATAGCGCTCTTTATAAACACTATCAACACTGCGCATTACGTTTAAAAAATAAGAAAAATCATTAGAAAAAGTACCTCGACTTACGAATAAATAAGTGGAGGTACTTTTTATTATGTATGCAATTGAAATGAAAGCAGATGCTATGTTGCCACGAGAACGCTTGAGAGACTTAGGGGCAGAGCATCTTAGCAATCAGGAACTATTATCTATTTTATTACGAACAGGAACAAAAGCAACCCCAGTTTTGGAAGTTGCCAATCAAATCTTGAAAAATTTAGATAGCTTAGCTGATTTTCAACACCTATCCCTGCAAGAATTGCAACAAATCAATGGTATTGGTTATGTTAAATCAATTGAAATCAAAGCAATGATTGAACTAGCAAAGCGCATTAGCAAGGCTGAATATATCCAAAAAGAACGCATTATGAGTAGCGAACGTCTAGCGCGTAAAATGATGTTAGAATTGAGTGACCAAAAACAAGAACATTTGGTGGCTATTTATCTGGATACGCAAAATCGAATCATTGAACAACGAACGATTTTTATCGGTTCTGTTCGCCGTTCGATTGCTGAACCACGTGAAATTCTCTATTATGCATGCAAAAATATGGCAACATCAGTTATTATTGTCCATAATCATCCGTCAGGCTCCCCAGAGCCAAGTGAGAACGATCTGCGATTTACTCAAAAAATGAAACGCTCTTGTGAAGATATTGGTATTATTTGCCTTGACCATATCGTCATTGGAAAATACCAATATTACAGCTTCCGAGAAGAAACAGATGTTTTGTAATGTCGTTCACTTTGAATTGCTAATGAGAAAGCAGTAGAAGAAAATCATTCATAAAATATATTCTAAAAAATAAATGGTAAGCAATAAAAAAGATACTTTCGTTTAGAGGAAAGTATCCAGAATGTTTTTGAAGCTAACTTGATAGTTTATTTATTTTGATTAGATTGATTCATGAAATACAGTAAAGTTTGCAACTCACTTGTTAAATCAACGTACTGAACGATGATACCTTTTGGAACATTGAGGTGAACAGGAGAGAAGCTCAAAATACCATGAATACCAGCATCAACCAGTATATCTGCGACTTCTTGAGCTTTTGAACTTGGAACAGTTAAAATAGCTGTTTCAATACCAGCTTCTTGCGCGTGTTTTTTTAGTGATGAGATACCATAGATAGGGATGCCATCTAATGTTTCATGTCCCACCATTTCATTGTCATCAGTATCAAAAGCCATTGAAATTTGCATTTTATTACGATCGTGGAAGCGATAGTGAAGCAAAGCTCGTCCAATATTTCCACAGCCAACAAGAAGAACGTTTGTTGTGGAATGGTCGTTTAAAATATCAGCAAAGAAATTCATCAATTTTTTGACATCATAGCCGAATCCTCGACGCCCTAGCTCGCCGAAATATGAAAAATCTCGACGTACGGTTGCAGAATCAATTCCCATAGCATCTGCGATTTGTTTAGAACTCGCTTTTTCGACATTATCTGTATTGAATCGCTTGAAAATACGATAATAAAGTGAGAGTCGTTTAGCTGTTGCTTTAGGAATAGATTTCTCAGTAGTCACAATATCATCTCCCTTTTACTTTTTAATACTATTGTATCAAAAAGTTTGTGAAAACAGAAACAAATTTAACGAAATAAGCGAAAAAACGACTTAAATTAACAAAAAATGTTAGATATTAAGTCGTTTTTAGAGTTAAAAGGGTTATTAAACACGTTTTTTTGTGAAAATATCGCGTTCCACAAGACTGTCCATTAAGAAATAAAATTTTTCTTGAAGGATTTTATTGTCCTCAGATTTGAAGATATTGACAAAACGCAGACCAGATTTATCAGTAATGCTGAGTTTAAAACCTGTCAAATCTTTGTTGATCGTAATTTTCAATGGGAAACCATCACCAGAATTAGGTACTTTTTCCAACAAGCGTGTCAATTCGTAGTTTCCAATACGATTTTGTGAAAATGTGGTATCACGAAGCGTGTATTTTTTGATGTTATCGCTAATAGCATAACTATAAAGACAGTTCTCTAAAGTAATTTCTTTTTCAAATGCCATCTTATTTTCCTACAATTTCTATTAGTTTTTGAGCGAGTTGTTGGATTTCGCTGATTGTATTAAGCTCTGAAAAGCTAATGCGAATAGATTCTGTTAAACGTGGAGAATCGTCACCATAAATGCTAGACAAAACATGACTTGGATCGACCGTTCCAGCAGTACAAGCAGAACCTGTTGAAACGGCAAAACCTGCTAAATCAAGTTGCGTTAAAAGAATGCCGTTGTTTTGATTTGGAAAACCGATGTTAAGAACATGCGGCATTTTATGTTGGCTTCCATTGATATAATAATCCAAACCAGAAATGCCATCAAGGAATGCTTGACGAAGTTCTTGAACTTGTTGATAATTTTCATATTTATGAGCAATGGCGTCAGACAAAGCTTGTGCTAAACCGGTAATACCAATCATATTTTCCGTACTAGCACGGCGTTTCTCTTCTTGTTCACCGCCATGAAGCAAGTTATCAAAATGCTGTGGTGTTGAGTAGAGAATACCGACACCTTTTGGTCCATGGAATTTATGAGCAGAAGCTGAAAGAAAATCAGCTTTGATTTCTTCAGGAAAGACATCAACTTTACCAACGGCTTGAACGGCATCAATATGGAATGCGGCTTGGTGATCTTGAAGAAGTTCTCCAATTTCTTTAACAGGAAGAAGATCACCAGTTTCGTTATTAGCAAACATGATGCTAACCAAAATAGTATCATCACGCAAAGCATCAGCAACTTGCTGTGCAGAAATATGACCATTTTCAGGTTTTAGATAAGTCACTTCAAAACCAAAGCGTTTTTCCAGGTATTCCATGGTGTGAAGAACGGAATGATGCTCAATAGCAGTAGTGACAAGGTGTTTTCCTTTAGCTTGATTAGCAAGGGCGTAACCTTTGATAGCAGTATTATTGCTTTCGGTTGCACCAGACGTAAAGATAATGCGGCGTGGATCAGTTTTTAAGGCTGAGGCAATCATTTGGCGGCTCGAGCGTAGGCGTTGGTTAGCTTGACGTCCAATGCCATGAATACTTGAGGGATTACCAAAATCGTTGATCATGACTTCTGTCATTGCATCAATAACAGAAGGTATGAGAGGAGTAGTAGCAGCATTATCGAGATATATCATATATTAGTTAATCCTTTGTAGCGTTATATGAGAATAATGGGCTGAGTGGTGATTTTTCGTGAATACGAATAATCGCGTCAGCAATTAATTTACTTGCTGAAAGATATTTAATATTTTTTGGCAAGCGTTCTTTAGTAGCGACAGAGTCAGTTACTAAAATTTCTTTAATAGGAGCAGTATCAAGGCTTTCAGCAGCACCGCCAGCAAATAAACCGTGACTTGCTACGGCATAGATTTCTGTTGCACCATCGCGTTCTACGATTTTAGCAGCTTCAGCAAATGTTTTACCTGTGTTCAAAATATCATCGATAAGGATAGCTTTTTTACCAGAAACTTCACCGATGATATAACCTTCTTCGCGGTGAGAATCGTCTTCTGCATAATCAATGATTGCGATTGGTGAATCAAGGTATTGTGCTAAGCTACGGGCACGTTTGATACCAGAGTTTTTAGGGCTAACAACGACAACATCTTCACCTTTTAGTCCTAATTCACAGTAGTATTGAGCAAAAAGTGGAACAGTAAAGAGGTTATCAACTGGAACATCAAAGAATCCCTGCACTTGAACAGCGTGAAGGTCAAGTGTTAATAGACGATCTACGCCCGCTTTAACCAACATGTTAGCAACAAGTTTTGCAGTAATTGGTTCACGTGATGCAGCAATACGGTCTTGACGTGAATAACCAAAATAAGGGATAACCACGTTAACTGTGTTTGCACTAGCACGTTTACAAGCATCAACCATAATCAAAAGTTCCCAAAGGTTGTCATTAACAGGGTAGCTAGTAGATTGGATGATGTAAATATCATCTCCACGAACTGTTTCTTCAATGTTAATCATGATTTCGCCGTCTGAAAACTTACGTGTTGACACTTTTCCAAGTGGGACACCAACTGTGTCCGCAATCTTTTGTGCAATCTCTACGTTAGAAGAAAGAGAAAAAAGCTTGAATTGTTTGTCGGCGTAATGTTCTGCCATGATATAAATAAACTCCTTTAAAATTAATACTTATATTCTATCAAAAAAAATGAAATAATTCAGCACTTTCTCATGAAAAAGCACCTTAAATTCGTTTTAGAGTCGCGCTGAATCGAGCGACTTTACTTTTAGCGTACTTGAAATCGATAGTATGCTCGGCTAAGAAGTTGTCAAAATCTTTCTTACCTTGTTCGGCATTTTCAACTTCCAATTCAAGTTCGTAGTCTTTAATACCAGCGTATTGGTTGCTATCAAGTGCCATTAGACCAATTTTAGTCATTGTTTCACGGCGTGTTGTTGTAAGACTGCCAAAGTTTTTAAGACTTGAGAGTTTAACCCCGTTCTCTTCGATAAGGTTTAGAAAATCAACATCTGGAAATTTTCCAGATTTGATGATTTCTTTAGCATCTGCAACACTCAAATTATAGTTATATTCTAAGTTGCCAACTTCTTTTGGAATTTTTAGTGTTATTTCTGCACGGTTGGGCAAGGTTCTAATACGTAACGACATACGATTAGCCTTCATATCAAAGTTTTCTGAGTCGAAGTAGTAGTTTGTCTGTGTGACTGGTGCTACGTGTGAAAACTGATTATTGAGACGATTAAATTCGTCTTTAGTGAGTAAGGTTTTGTACTCAATTTCAAGGTGTGTCATAAATAAATTTCCTTTTTTTCACCATTAGATTTATGGTATAATTAGTTTATTATATTAATTCTATACAAAAGTCAATTTTTTGACAAGGATTGGTCATGTCTTTCGTGACAGGTCCATTAGGAAGGAAATGTGATGGACTGGGAAAAATTTTTAGATCCTTACATACAGACAGTTGGGGAGTTGAAGATTAAACTACGTGGTATTCGTAAGCAGTTTCGTAAGCAAAATCGCCATTCTCCAATTGAATTTGTAACTGGTCGTGTAAAATCAGTTGAAAGTATCAAGGAAAAAATGGAACTTCGGGGGATTAAACCTGAAAATATTGCACAGGATTTGCAAGATATTGCAGGTGTTCGTGTTATGGTTCAATTCGTAGATGATGTTGATGAAGTTCTAGCTCTTTTGCGTGGTCGTCACGACATGACAATTGTTCAAGAACGAGATTATATCAATAATATGAAAGCAAGTGGCTATCGTTCTTATCATGTTATTGTAGAGTATCCAGTAGATACGATAGATGGTCAAAAAACGGTCTTGGCTGAGATTCAAATTCGAACATTAGCCATGAATTTCTGGGCGACAATTGAGCATTCATTGAATTATAAGTACAAGGGTGAATTTCCAGATGAAATCAAGAAACGCCTTGAAACGACAGCAAAAATTGCGCTTGAATTGGATGAAGAAATGAGAAAGATTCGTGAGGATATTAGAGAAGCACAGCTTTTATTTGATCCCGCAAGTCGAAAATTAAGTGATGGTGTAGGAAATAGCGATGACACAGACGAATATTACAGATAAAGTGACACGAGTAGCTATCGTGGCAAACGGAAAATACCAAAGTAGGCGAGTTGCTTCAAAACTTTTTGCGACCTTCAAGGAGGACAAGCGATTTTATTTATCTAAGAAAGACCCTGATATTGTCATTTCTATCGGTGGTGATGGTATGTTGTTATCAGCGTTTCACATGTATGAAAAAAATCTTGATAAAGTACGCTTTGTCGGAATCCATACAGGACACCTTGGCTTCTATACGGATTATCGTGATTTTGAAGTTGAAAAATTAATCGAAAATTTGCATGCTGATAAGGGACATAAGGTTTCTTATCCTATTTTGAGGGCAAAAGTTACCTTGGACGATGGGCGTGTGGTTAAAGCGCGTGCGTTGAATGAAGTAGCCATTAAACGTATTGAAAAAACGATGGTTGCGGACGTGGTTATTGATAACGTACAACTAGAACGTTTCCGTGGTGACGGTCTTTCGGTATCGACACCAACAGGAAGTACAGCCTATAATAAATCATTAGGTGGTGCGATTTTGCATCCGACAATGGAAGCCTTGCAGCTGGCAGAAATTTCTAGTTTGAATAATCGTGTCTATCGCACGTTGGGGTCTTCAGTGATTGTTCCCAAAAAAGATAAGATTGAAATTATTCCTAAGCGTCAAGGTGTTTACACGATTTCAATCGATAATAAAACGATGCATTACAAAAATGTGTCTAAAATTGAATATTGCATTGACAATAAAAAAATTAGCTTTGTGGCGACGCCGTTCCATACAAGCTTCTGGGAACGCGTAACAGATGCCTTTATAGGAGAGTTGGAGTCGTGAGATTTGATTTTGTTGCTGATCGACAAACAAAAGTAAAAACATTTTTAAAAGGTCACGATGTTTCCAAAGGATTATTAGCTAAAGTGAAGTTCAAAGGTGGGAATATATGGGTAAATGGTGTTGAACAAAATGCCATTTATTTATTGAACGTTGGTGACGTTGTTACCATTGAAATTCCTGATGAAGAAGAGCACGAGACGTTAGTTCCTGTTAAACATGATCTTAATATTGCTTATGAAGATGAGCATTTTTTAATTATAAATAAATCGTATGGTTATGCCAGTATTCCAAGTGTTTTGCATTCCAATACGATTGCTAATTTTGTGAAATATTATTATTTAGAGCAAAATTATCCGAATAAACAGGTGCATATTGTGACACGTTTGGATAAGGATACGAGCGGATTGATGCTGTTTGCTAAACATGGCTATGCACATGCTAGATTAGATAAGCAACTGCAAAATAAAACCATTGAAAAACGGTATTATGCTTTGGTTTCTGGCAAAGGTGAATTAGCAGATAAAGGTGAGATTATTGCACCGATTGCTCGTTCAGATGATAGTATCATCACACGTTGTGTGCATCCGTCTGGCAAATATGCTCATACGAGCTACGAAGTTGTGGCGCGTTTTGGTGAGGTAGCTTTGGTAGATATTCGTCTCCATACGGGACGCACCCACCAGATTCGTGTGCATTTTTCGCATATTGGTTTTCCATTGTTGGGAGATGATATGTATGGTGGAAGTATGGATTATGGCATTACACGTCAAGCTTTGCATTGCCATTATCTTCGCTTTGTAAACCCATACACAAATGAAGAGATAATTCAGACTACAAACTTGACAGATGATTTTGATAGCGTTATCATGGAACTACAACAAAATTAGATAGAAGGTTAAAAATATGGGAATTCGATCTTTATTTGGTAGCTTACGGGAAAAAATTGTTGGTAAAAACCTCAAAATTGTTTTTCCTGAAGGAAATGATGAACGTGTACTTCGAGCAGCCGCTCGTTTGAAATTTGAGGGGTTAATTGAGCCAATTATTTTAGGAGACGCTAAAGAAGTTCGAGCTTTGCTTGCGAAATTTGGCTTCGCTGATCAAGATTATGTCTTTATCAATCCAGCAGAATACGATAAATTTGATGAAATGAAAGAAGCATTTCTTGAAATTCGTAAGGGAAAAGTGACACCAGAAGAGGCCGAGCGTTTGTTACAAGATGTCAATTATTTTGGTGTGATGCTTGTCAAACTTGGCTTGGCTGACGGAATGGTTTCTGGTGCCATTCATTCAACCGCTGATACGGTTCGCCCAGCGCTTCAAATCATCAAAACGAAACCTGGTATTTCACGTACTTCAGGGGTATTCTTGATGAACCGTGAAACAACTGAACAACGTCTTGTGTTCGCTGACTGTGCGATTAATATTGACCCTACTGCTCAAGAATTGGCTGAAATTGCTGTGAATACTGCGGATACGGCTAAAATTTTTGATATTGAGCCAAAGATTGCAATGCTGAGCTTTTCAACGAAAGGAAGTGCTAAGGCGCCACAAGTTGAAAAGGTACAAACAGCAACTAAAATTGCCCAAGAAACACGCCCTGACATTCTTTTGGATGGTGAATTGCAATTTGATGCGGCATTTGTTCCAGGGACAGCAGCTGTAAAAGCACCAGATAGTGATATTGCAGGACAAGCAAATGTCTTTATCTTCCCAGACCTTCAATCAGGAAACATTGGTTATAAAATCGCTCAACGCTTAGGGATGTTTGAAGCTATTGGACCAATTCTTCAAGGACTTAACAAGCCTGTGAATGATTTGTCACGTGGCTCAAGTGCTGAGGATATTTACAAATTAGCCATCATCACAGCTGCTCAGGCTATTGATGGCAACGATAATTAATAAAATTAACAAAGCTCAGTTGGTTTTTCCGACTGGCTTTCTTGTCTTAATAAGAAAAGAGGAAATATGTCAAAAATTGCTTTAGTTACGGGAGCTTCTGCTGGATTTGGTAAAGCTATCGTTGAGAAATTAGTATCTGACGGTTATCGTGTGATTGCTAGTGCCCGCCGTTTGGAAAAATTGCAGAGCTTACAAGCAGCACTAGGTGAACAGAATGTTTACCCTCTTCAAATGGATGTCTCACAAACACAAGCTATCGATGAAGCTTTAGCTTCTTTGCCTAAAGAATGGCGAGAAATTGATATTTTGGTTAATAATGCCGGTTTAGCACTTGGCTTGGATAAAGCATACGAGGCAGATTTTTCAGATTGGCTGACAATGATTAATACGAATATCGTTGGTTTGACTTATTTAACCCGCCAAATTTTGCCAGATATGGTTAAACGTAATACTGGTATGATTATCAATCTTGGGTCAACTGCTGGTACGGTTCCTTATCCTGGGGCTAATGTTTACGGTGCTTCAAAAGCTTTCGTGAAACAATTTTCATTGAACTTGCGTGCGGACCTTGCAGGCACTAAAATTCGTGTCACTAATATTGAACCAGGTCTTTGCGAGGGAACAGAATTTTCAAATGTTCGTTTCAAAGGCGACGATGAACGCGCTGAAAAACTCTACGATGGCGCACATGCTATTAAACCAGAAGATATTGCCAACACCGTTTCTTGGGTGACAAGCCAACCTTCTCATGTCAATATCAATCGCATTGAAATAATGCCTGTTTCCCAATCTTTTGGACCACAACCCGTTTACCGAGATTAAAAAAGAGAGCCATATGGCTCTTTTTATCATTCCTATAAATCATTACCAATAGAAGGTCCTGATGTGGTATCAGACCAAGCAACGATGGCTTGACTAGTTTCTTTTAGATAACTAGACAGAAGTGGCCTTAAATCTTGAATGTAAGTTATGACACCAAGTGATTTACTAGAATTGTCTAAAATCAGCTGATAAGTTTGCATTAAGATGGCTTCAAAACTATCTGTCGGTATTTGCAAATGTAGGCTTTTTTCTGGAGATTGATGTAGACTTTGCCAAATCCATTCAGGAAGTTTCTCGCTTTCGTTTTCTGTGAAAAATGATCCGTCAGAGCGATGGTTGCTATAAATGAGCTTTAAATTGTTATCATAAAAACTAGCTCGGTAGGGAAGATGAGCCAGTAATGCTTTAATGTCTTTCATGTTATCAATCATAACGATTTTGTCAGAAAAGCACAACTAAACTGTTTGTAAACTGCTATGAGAGACTTGCACATGCATTGTTTTGATAATTCAGAGGATAATATCAGAAAACGCTAACATCATACTATCTTCTTGCTAACAAACTGTTTATAATAGATAACAAAGATAGGTTGGAGGAAAACGATGAGTAAGATTATTTTTTTAGATGTTGATGGAACATTAGTGGATTATCATAATCGCGTGCCAGCGTCGGCTGTTAAAGCAATTCAACAAGCGCGTCAAAATGGACATTATGTCTTTGTTTGCACGGGGCGTAGTCGTGCGGAAATGCAGCCTGAACTGTGGGAAATTGGTCTTGATGGCATGATTGGTGGCAATGGTTCTTACGTTGAATATGACGGTAAGGTTATCATGCACCAGTTGATTTCAAAAGAGGATGCCAAAGCCATTGTTGACTGGCTACACGAACGTGGGTTGGAATTTTACTTAGAATCAAATAATGGTCTTTTTGCTTCGGAAAATTTTAAAGAAGTTGCCCGTCCAGTAATGCGACAATATGCGTTTTCTAAAGGAAAAACAGCGGCAGAAGTTGAGCATATGGAAGCAGAAGATGCCCTTCATGGCTTGATTTATGGTGGCGAATTGTATCGTGATGATTTGAATAAGGTCAGCTTTATTCTTAATTCTTACCAAGACCATTTGGATTCAGCCAAAGCTTTTCCAAGTTTAAAAGCTGGAACATGGGGTGGTCGTGGTGAAACGGCGTTATTTGGAGACCTCGGTGTTAAAGATATTACCAAAGCACACGCAATCGATGTTCTTTTAGAACACTTGCAAGCTGATAAAAAGGATACCATTGCTTTTGGTGATGCCAAGGTTGATATTCCAATGTTAGAATATTGTGAAATTGGTGTTTCAATGGGAAATGGTGGTCCAGAAATTCTTGCTATGGCAGACATGATAACCGATGACGTTGAGGAAGACGGACTTTATAATGCCTTTGAAAAATTGGGATTAATTTAATAAGGGACTAAGTTTTATATGATGTAAAAAGGATTTGGAAATAATTTCCAAATCCTTTTTACTATGTATAAGAAAAAATACTTGACATTTTATTTCTATATAGTAAAATCCAACTAAAGTTCTATATAGAAATAAAAAATCTAAGCGATTGAAAAATGATACTAATCTATAGCGCTGAACTAAGTATAAAACAAATCTAAAAAATAATGAAAGAAAGGGTTTATACTGACGGGAGCTACCCGCTAATATAAATATAAGAATAAATGGATAAATTTGCTAGAGGCTCATATTTGATGACACATATTACGTTATTGAATGGAAGGTATTTCAATAAGCTGCTGAGTAAGACAGAAGCTGTTTACTCTGGAGAGCAAGGGAAAATTTTGACTACATTACGTGATTTCGGTGATGATTTAACAGCTAGTGAGATTTCCAAGTATTCTGGACTTGCTAACAACACTTTAACGAGTATGCTAAAAAAGCTCGAAACTATGTCTTTGATTAGGAGTGTCGCGCACCCAACAGATGGACGAAAAAAATTGTTTTCTTTAACGGATTTTGGTCGTGAACAAGTTGCTCTTGGCTATGAAGTTAGCCAAGAGGTTGGTAAAAATTTTTATCAAGGGTTCGAGCCACAAGAAATTGAGTTATTCGAAAAACAATTAGAACGTATTTTGGAAAATATAGAAAGGGTTAATAAGAGTAAAAACGATTGATATCTATGAAGAATAAACGTAAATGGAATGTTTTGCCAGCAATTATAACCACAGCAATACTGGGATTTGCTGGAGTACTTGTGGAAACTTCAATGAATGTAACTTTTCCAGTATTAATGAGAGAGTTTGGTGTTAATGCAACAGTTATCCAATGGGTAACTACTGGAAATCTGTTGGCGGTAGCTATTATTGTTCCGTTGTCAGCATACTTGATTCGTCACTTTTCAGAGCATCAGATTTTTCTTAGCGCAAATCTTTTCTTTATAACAGGCTTGATATTTGATGCCCTTGCTTCGAATTTGTGGATGCTCTTACTTGGGCGTATTTTACAAGGAATTGGGACAGGTGTAGCATTACCTTTGCTATTTCATATTATTTTACACCATGTTCCTATTGAACGTCGTGGCTTTATTACTGGAATTGCAACGATGACTACCTCTTTTGCACCAGCGATTGGTCCAACTTACGGAGGAATAATGTTAACTGCATTTGGTTGGAAGTCCATATTTCTATTTTTAATACCAATTCTTTTGATCTCCACATTGGTTGGTATCGGTTCAATTCCACATATAAAGGTTACACAAAATGGTCAATTCAATATTCTGGCTTTTGTTTTTCTAGGAGTTGGTTTAGGTTCTTTACTACTTGCAATTGAGCAATTATCAATATTTTTGCTTATTCTATGTATGATAGCATTCATTCTATTTTATGTATCTAATCAAAAAGGGCTCCTACTTAATTTGCATGTTTTTAAGAATAAAACTTTCGTTTTTTTGATGTACGGTGTATTAGGATTTCAAATGGTTTCCCTAGGATTGTCTTTTATTCTGCCCAATCATCTTCAAATAGTTTTAGGGCAAACTTCTACTCAAGCGGGATTGTTCATGTTTCCTGGCGCTATACTAGTTGCTATTTTATCCCCAATTTCTGGATTTATTATGGATAGAATCGGTGCTTTTAAACCTATTATTACAGGAGTTTTGATAACATTCTTGGGCCTTCTAATGATGGTAATAATGTTTATCAAGGCTTCGGTTATCCAACTGTTATTTTTGGATATTTTGATTATGATGGGAGTTGGTATTGCAGCAAGTAATATCATTTCAACAACTTTGTCTAAATTAAGCGATGAAGAATTTGTCGATGGAAATAGCATCCTCAATACATTTCAACAATTTTCCGGTGCAATTTCGACAACAGTTGTTTCACAAATTTTTACCTTAGGCGAAATGTCTTCTGTAGCTAATGGTGCGGTTACCGGTAGTCGTAATGCAATTTTCTTTCTGATTGGTGTGGTTTTCATATCATTGATTTTAACTCTTAGTTTGAAATATCAAAATAGAATATAATATAAAATTTTTTATACAATGGTATAGTACAAGGAATGCGTTTTATATCATTAGTTTTTGTTTGATTTTAACGATATAATATTGTTGAAAAACCATTAGTGAGGAGATTTTTATGTTACACAAAAATTTAAACCCATTTCCAGAGCACTTTTTGTGGGGAGCTTCAACGTCAGCTTATCAAGTTGAAGGAGCTGCTTTAGAGGACGGCAAAGGTCCGTCATGCCAAGACGTGAAAGAAATTCCTGCAGGCACAGCTGATTTGTCAGTTTCAGTTGACCACTATCATCATTACAAAGAAGATATTGCCCTAATGGCAGAAATGGGCTTCAAATCATATCGCTTCTCTATTTCTTGGACACGTGTTTTGCCGAATGGAACAGGCGAGGTTAATCCAAAAGGGATTGAATTCTACAATAATTTGATTGATGAATGTTTGAAATATGACATTGAACCAATCGTCACAATGTTCCACTTTGATATGCCAGCAGCGCTTGATGAACGCGGTTCTTGGTCAACACATGATTCTGTTGATTGGTTCGCTGAATATGCGCGTGTCTTGTTTGAAAACTTCGGTGACCGTGTTAAATATTGGCTAACAATCAATGAACAAAACATGCTAACATTGGTTGGTCCAGTTATCGGTACGCTTCATGTGCCAGAAGGAACAACTAATCTCACTAAAGAGATTTACCAACAAAATCATCACCAATTGGTTGCGCAAGCTAAAGCAATGCAACTTTGCCATGAAATGCTTCCCGATGCTAAAATTGGTCCAGCACCAAATATTTCTTTGGTTTACCCAGCGTCATCAAAACCAGAAGATGTTATTGCTGCTCAAAACTTCAATGCGCTTCGTAATTGGCTTTATTTAGATGCTTATGTTTTCGGTGAATACAATAACCTAGCTTGGGCATATTTGGAAGAAAATGATGCTTTGCCAACGGTTACTGATGAGGACCGTGCTATCATGAAAGCAGCTAAACCTGATTTTATTGGCTTTAACTATTACAATACAGCGACTGTTGAAGCTTCTGACGGTAGTGAAGTCGCAGGAGCTAATGGTGACCAACAATCAAATCAAACTTTCCCAGGCTTTGCGAAGAGCGTTGACAATCCAAATCTTGTGAAAACAGAATTTGGTTGGGAAATTGACCCTATTGGTTTCCGTGCAACCGTCCGTGAAATGTACAGCCGCTATCGTTTGCCGCTTTTAGTTACTGAAAATGGTCTTGGAGCATACGATACTTTGACAGAAGACGGCAAAATTCATGACAACTACCGTATCGAATATCTTCGCCAACACATTGCACAAATTCAATTGGCTATTTCTGATGGTGTTGATATGCTTGGTTACAATCCATGGTCAGCAATCGACCTCATCTCAACACACGAAGGTATCCGTAAACGTTATGGCTTTATCTACGTTGACCGTACAGATGAAGAAGTGGGCAGTCTCAAACGCTACCGCAAAGATTCATTCTTCTGGTACAAGAAAGTTATCGCTACAAATGGACAAGATTTATCAGATTGATAAATTTTATAATGAAAATGCACTCAGCAATGAAGTTGAGTGCATTCTTTTATTTTTAAACCTTTGTAAATTGTTTTTTCTTGAGTTCAAACGTGACGTCTGTTTCTTGAGCGACAGCTGTTTCGTGAGTGACGATAATAACGGTTTTATTTTGCTTATGTGCAATATCTTTGAAGATATTGACAATGTCTTGTGTTGTTTCTTCGTCCAAGTTTCCTGTCGGTTCGTCAGCGATAATTAAATCATGTTCCGTTGCTAAAGCACGAACGATAGCAACACGCTGTTGTTGCCCACCAGAGAGTTGAAGAACTGGCTTGTCAATCATTTCTTTGGGAATACCAACGAGTTCAAAAAGTTCTTCGATTTTGGCATTGTCCACGGGTTTGTTAGAGATTTCTAGCGCCGTTTGAACATTTTGACGAGCAGTCATGTAGGTCATTAAATTATAAGCTTGGAAAATCGTTGAAACAGAGTTTTTACGGTAATTGGTCAAACCAGATTTATTGATATCATTATCTTCCAAATAAATTTCTCCAGCTTTGGGACTATCTAAGCCAGCTAGTAGAGAAAGGAAAGTTGTTTTTCCGCTTCCTGACTGACCAAGAATAGAGTAAATTTTCCCTTTTTCAAAGGTTAGATTAATGTCTTTAAAAAGATAATCGTCAGGATTGTTGGTGTACCAATAACCGATATTATGTGTTCGTAAAGTCATTTCTTAGTCCTTTCTAGTTAGATGATAAGATATCCTTAGGTTTCATGCGGATAATGCCAATACTTGCAAGAATTGTTGAAACAAATGAAATCAGAAGTGCGATTCCACCAAGTTTTGCGACATCAGTTCCTGTTAATTTGATATCAAGGTCGTCGATTGCTTGAGTTGAAGAGGTTGCCATTGATACCATATTACCCATGTCGCCACGACCTCCGCCGTCACCAGGGGCACCAGATTTTTGACCAGAATCACTATTGTTGCTGTCAGAAGAATTAGTATCTTGACCAGGACCACCGCCATTTAGTCCTGAATTTTGGGTCGTTTGTTCGGTAGAAGTTGATGATGACAAGAGCTGATTACCGAGCACATTTCCCACAAAATTACCAGCAAATGAAGCAATAATAAGTGATACCACCGTTACCATGAAGAGTTCCATAAAGAATTGACCGATAATCTTAATGCGATTTTCACCGAGGCTCATCAGAACACCGATTTCATAACGACGTTCACGAATGCTAAGGATAACAATAAGTGTCAATATAACAGCGCCAGCGATCGCTACTAAGATAACGATGTTTTGAGCGATTGATGAAATATTGTTAAGTGGTGAAAGCATTTGTTCGTAGATTTCATCACTTGAAGTGACAGAGTAAGAATCAGTATCGATTTCAGATTCTACTTCGTCAACAAAGTTGTCCATATCTTCTGGATTTGAGAGAGTATAAACAGCTGAATCAAGTGTGTCTGTTTCACCTTTCATTGTATCTGCTGTTGTTAGATTGGTGTAGATATTGTTTTGAGGATTTGAAGCATTAGACATCATTTGAGCTGTAGTAGCTGTTGATGAATTCTCATAGATACCAACGACAGTCAATGTATAACTTGTTTCAGTATCATCTACGGTTGTTGTTACGGTAAAGGTATCTCCGACACTAAGGTCATTAGCGTCAGCTAAATCTGAAGAAATCACTGCAGAATTATCCGCAGTATCAGACGTGATACCAACACCGTCAGTGATTTCACTTGTGCCAGATGTAAAGTCACTCACGTAATCAGTGCTGTTGACACCTGTAATGGTAAAGTCACCAGATGTCATTTCCATATCGCCACGACTAGAAGGTTGATTGCTATCAGATGAATCATCTGAGGAAGATGAAGATGATGTCGAAATAGCAGAAATGTCATCACCAGCTGTTGCTGTCGTTGTTGTGGTAAAGAGATAGGAGGCTACGCCGTCTTTTTCAGCGATAGACTCGGCTGTCGCAAGGTCAACAGAAGTAGTTGCTGAACTATCGTCACTAGAATCATCAGAACTGCTGTCGCTGTCAGGATTGAAAGCTTTCATCATCGCTTCCCGATTAACAGATAAGGTGACTGTTGCGCCAGCTTCACTTTTTGCTGATTCGACAGCTGAATCGGCAGCATTTTTAATGGTCAATCCAGCTAAAACGAAAATTAAAATAGCACTAGTTACTAAAATTAGTAGTGCCGTACGTCCTTTCTTTGCTTTTGTCGCAAGCCAAGCTCGCTTAATAAAGTTCATATAAAACTCTCCTTTGAAATTTTGATACAAAAACGAGTATAGACAACCCGTCTTAATTTCAACTGAAAGAAAACTGAAACAAAGCTTAAATCGTTTTGTCACGTTTTAAACATAAAAAACATACGACAAAAGCGAACGTTTTAAAAATATGAAATAAAATAATTGACATAAAACGAACGGTGTTATAGAATAATAACGGAAAGGTAAGTTTTTACCTAGCGATGCTCTGCTATTTTCAAGCGTAGGAGAGTTATAGGAAGGTCATTTTTTAATGAAAGAGTTTCTAGCTACTAGGCAAACTCTACTATCAAAAAGTAACTTTCTTTTTAATTAAGCCAGTTTTGATAGGTTGGAATTACGGTAGCAGAAGCTATGGAGAAACTGATATGTATAACGAAATGCCTGTCTTTGATTACGAAGATATCCAACTGATTCCCAATAAATGTATCATCAGTAGTCGTTCGGAAGCTGACACGCAGGTGACACTTGGCGATTATACTTTTAAATTGCCTGTTATTCCTGCCAATATGCAGACCATTATTGATGAAAACATTGCAGAAGATTTGGCTAAGAATGGTTATTTTTACATTATGCACCGTTTTGATGAAGAGGCTCGTAAACCATTTGTTGAGCGTATGCACGAGCAAGGGTTAATTGCGTCTATTTCAGTAGGTGTTAAAGACTATGAGTACGATTTCGTCACAAGTTTAAAAGATGATGCGCCTGAATTTATCACAATTGACATTGCCCATGGACATTCTGATAGTGTGATTAATATGATTCAACACATCAAAAAAGAATTACCTAAAACCTTTGTCATTGCTGGTAATGTTGGAACGCCAGAGGCTGTTCGTGAGTTAGAAAATGCTGGCGCTGATGCCACGAAAGTTGGTATTGGTCCAGGGAAAGTTTGTATTACTAAAGTAAAAACTGGTTTTGGAACAGGTGGGTGGCAATTAGCTGCGCTTCGTTGGTGTGCAAAAGCTGCTCGTAAGCCGATTATTGCTGATGGGGGAATTCGTACGCACGGTGATATTGCCAAATCGATTCGCTTTGGTGCAACAATGGTTATGATTGGTTCATTATTTGCAGGGCATTTGGAAAGCCCAGGAAAATTGGTTGAAGTAGATGGTGAGCAGTATAAAGAATATTACGGTTCAGCTTCTGAATACCAAAAAGGTGAACATAAAAATGTCGAAGGAAAGAAAATCTTATTGCCAGTCAAAGGACATTTGAAAGATACCCTTGTTGAAATGCAAGAGGATCTTCAAAGTGCTATTTCTTATGCAGGTGGACGTGATTTGCACAGCTTAACACGTGTTGATTACGTCATCGTTAAAAATTCCATTTGGAATGGTGATTCGATTTAAGTTTGAAATAGATATAAAAGCCGCTCTTTTGGAGAGGCTTTCTTTGCATTTTAATGATAAAACTCTGAAAATACTTTGTTTAAGTCGACATCTGCCTCGGCTAGCACCTTTTCCTTAGAACGAACAGCAGTTCCTTGTTGGGCTCTGACAAGGTGGAAAGCGTCAAAATCATAATTTCTTGGCAAATGCCACGAATGTAGTTAGGAGCAATGTTCAGAGTTGTATAGTGGTCTTGGTTAGTGTAAATAGCATCGAACCGCTGCAAGAAGCCAAAGCACTTGGCAATCATCGGTCATTATCCCAACAGAGCCATTATCAGTGTATTTGAATGCTTTGCAAGCAATTACATATTGTCACTCTTTCATTCGTGAGGTCAGATTGAAATTATGCAAAGGTGACACATAACAATGCTTGTGATTGTTTTGCTAGAGCTAATTCAATATCAGTCAATGGAAGATTGTCAACTTGTTTTTTTCAAAATTCTTAATAATTTGTCTGGTTCAATATGTGGACTGTCTGTCGCATAAAGACTTAAAATTGTGAGGTCATCGTTTGAAAATTGGGCAGCATAATCATCATAATTTATTTAAATCAATTGAAATGATTGACAGTAGAGTCTTTTGGGTTAACGGTTTGTGGTTATTGATTTAGTTATTCATTCTATTTGTGACTTTATGGATTGGTGCTTAGCCTGATCACGCTCAACCTTTGGTGATATTTATTGTGCTGAGCATATTGTGGACTTTGTCTTATCGACTGCTTTATTATTTCTTGAGTGAGATTAATGTCCCAATACTACCTTACCTTCATCCTTATCGTATAATGTTAAATATCCTAACAGTTTATAGTGTCTTGATGGTAACAGCGCTCATTCAATCACCTTTAGGATTATTAGCTTCTTATAGTGTTAACGTTTTTTTCACTTAATAACATGTTAATGACTGTATTTTCAGAAAATTACTTCTTTTAATATAGGACTAATGTCATCTTGCCATATAACCGTTGAAAATGATACAATAGACGTGTCATTAGTTAGTGATGGTTAAAATTTAATAAAACTTATTTATGCTACGAATGGGCGTAGCGTTTCTACAAGGCACCGTAATGTCTAACAATAAGTCTTTGCTCAATGATAGTTGAGATGTTTTTGCATATAGTTGTGAAAATATGACCGAGTAACAAGAGGTGTTTACCATATGTGTAAACACCTCTTGTTTGCTTTTATATGTGCCCTTATGCTTAGTCACGTTTCATCATAAGTTATTATTTTTAGCCAATTCGCTTTTAAAAATTTTCAGAAGGAGAATCCATGAAATTATTGGAAAATCGCATCTTAAATGATGGGAATGTTTTAGGTGAGGACATCTTAAAAGTAGATAGTTTCCTAACTCACCAAGTTGACTATGAATTAATGCAGGAAATCGGCAAAGTCTTTGCTGATGCCTACAAAGATGCTGGTATTACTAAGGTTGTTACTATCGAAGCATCAGGTATTGCCCCAGCTCTCTACGCAGCGCAAGCGATGAACGTTCCGATGATTTTTGCTAAAAAAGCGAAAAATATCACGATGACTGAAGGTATTTTAACTGCAGAAGTTTATTCATTTACAAAACGTGTGACTAGCACTGTATCAATCGCAAGTAAATTCTTGTCAGAAGATGATACTGTTCTCATCGTTGATGATTTCTTAGCAAACGGACAAGCTGCTAAAGGACTTTTGGAAATCATTGGTCAAGCAGGAGCGAAAGTTGCTGGTATTGGGATTGTCATTGAAAAATCCTTCCAAACCGGTCGCCAATTATTGGAAGAAACTGGTGTTCCTGTAACATCATTAGCACGTATCAAAGAATTTAAAGATGGACAAGTTGTCTTTATGGAGGCAGATGCGTAAAATGGAAATGAACGAACAAAAACATTCACAAGCAGCGATTCTTGGTTTACAACACTTGCTTGCTATGTATGCTGGGTCAATTTTAGTGCCAATCATGATTGCTGGCGCACTTAATTATTCAGCTGAACAGTTGACTTATCTTATCTCAACAGACATTTTCATGTGTGGGGTTGCAACATTCTTACAACTTCAATTGCGCAAACACTTTGGTATTGGGCTTCCAGTTGTTCTTGGATGTGCTTTCCAATCAGTTGCTCCGCTTTCAATCATTGGCGCTAAACAAGGTTCAGGGTACATGTTTGGTGCTTTGATTGTGTCAGGAATTTACGTTATTTTGATTTCTGGTATTTTTTCAAAAATTGCCGATTTCTTTCCACCGGTTGTGACAGGTTCAGTTATCACAACAATTGGTTTAACATTGATTCCTGTTGCAATTGGAAATATGGGAAACAATGCTGATTCTCCAACGGCTCAATCAATGATTTTAGCCTTGATAACAATTGCTATCGTGCTTGCGGTTAATGTTTTTGCAAAAGGCTTTATCAAATCTATTGCGATTTTGATTGGCTTGATTGGTGGGACAATTATTGCAGCTTTCATGGGCTTGGTTGACACGTCAGTTGTTACTGAAGCACCGCTTGTTCACATTCCACAACCATTCTACTTCGGTGCACCAAAATTTGAAATCACATCGATTGTGATGATGTGTATCATTGCGACCGTTTCAATGGTTGAATCAACTGGTGTTTATCTTGCCTTGTCTGATTTGACTGGCGAAAAACTTGACAGTAAACGCCTCCGCAATGGTTACCGTGCAGAAGGTGCAGCTGTTTTACTCGGTGGTATTTTCAATACATTCCCATATACGGGATTTTCACAAAACGTTGGTTTGGTTCGTATTTCTGGTATTAAAACACGCCGTTCAATCTACTACACAGCCTTGTTCCTTATTATTCTTGGACTTCTTCCCAAATTCGGTGCTATGGCGCAAATGATTCCTAGCCCAGTTCTTGGTGGTGCTATGATTGTTCTTTTTGGTATGGTGGCTCTTCAAGGGATGCAAATGCTCAATCAAGTTGACTTCCAACATAACGAACACAACTTTATCATTGCAGCGGTGTCAATTGCTTGTGGTGTTGGTTTTGACGGAACAAATCTTTTTAATAGTCTACCAAGCACACTTCAAATGTTTTTGACAAATGGTATTGTTATCGCAACTTTGTTTGCTGTTGTTCTTAACTTGATTTTAAACGGTAAAACAAAAACAGAAGAAACAAAATAAACTAAAAAAGCATTTCTAAGGAATTCCCTTGGAAATGTTTTTTTGTATCTTATGAATAGAGTAATTGAAAATCTTGTTTAAGACCGCTGGTGATTGCAAAACGATTATCTTTGGTAATGATAATTCCTTCGATATTTGGGGTGCTTTGAATGGTCTCAAAAGCTTGCTTAATTGGCAGACCAAATAGACGTGTCGTCCATATTTCACAATCAACAGATAGGTCTGAAACAATTGTTAAACTCGCCATATCAGTTTCGATAGGATAACCTGTATGTCGGTCAAAAATATGATGATAATCCTTATCACCAACTTGTAGGTGTCGTTCGTAAATACCTGAAGTCACGACGGATTTATTTTTGATTGTTAAAATACCAAGATTGTTGCCACGTTGTTTTTGGGGATGTTGGATACCAATATGCCAAACACCATTTTCACGCTTGGGATTATCGCCATAAACAAGGACATTGCCACCAAGGTTAATCATGGCAGAACTAACATTTTCAGTTTTCAAATAATCCATGATTTTATCTGCAATGTAACCCTTGGCTAACGCACCAAGGTCAATTTTCATGCCCTTGTGATTAAGAAATACACTTTTTTCAGCTGCATTTAAAATGATGTGTTCTGGGTTTGCGAGTGCAATAGCTTTCTGAATGTTTTCCTTGTCAGGAACCTTGGTATCTTCGAAACCAATGCGCCAGCTTTGCACCAAAGGACCAATAGCAATATCAAGATTGCTAGGTTGTAAAAGACTATGCGTCTTACCAAGTTCGATAAGCTCAAACAAATCTGGATGAACAGTGACAGGAGCGATACCAGCATTATGATTAATAATCATTAGCTCAGAATCATTATCATTGGCGCTAAAGCGATTCTTATAAACGGTTAGAAGATGACAGGTTTCCTTGATGTGCTGTTGGGGAGTGTCAGAATCAACGACAATATCAATAATCGTTCCCATCATCTTTACGCTATGAGTAAGTTGCAAAATGTCACCTCCAAAATCAGTTTATGAAATTAGGATAACGCTTTCTATCACGAAAATCAAGCTCAAAAGTACAAAAAAACTTTCCTAATCGACATGACTAGGAAAGCAGTAAGTGTTTTAAAATTAACAAAGTTAGTTTTTCTTTTTCATTTCGCCATGTGGGTAGTAAGTTCCTTCTGGCATATCATTGATGAAAACGTGGATAGCTTCTTTTGGAGCTTTAGCAACACGTGAAACAACCTCAGTTACTTCGCGAGCAAGCTCAATTTTTTGTTCTTCAGTACGACCTTCGAATAAATCGATTTTTACGAATGGCATAAGAATCTCCTTTTATAATTTATCTAACACAAACATTGTAGCATATTTGGCGAATAAATTCAGTAACTTTCAGGAAAGAGAAGAAGCATTTTCAAAGGTAAATATTATTTAAAGAGTTTCAGAATATCAGAAAGAGCAAATGTGATTTTATGGTAAAATTTATTATAGGCTGCTTTTTTTGGTTTTCCTTTTCCATTTCACCGTTGTCCGAGCCTTCAAACTCTTTTTTAAACTTGGTTTTCGAAAAACAACTTTCATAATAATCTTAACCCTCGCTAGTTAGTTCAATAATAACTATGTATGGTATTTAGTCAATATCATTTCTGCCACTTTGAACCTAAAAAATCAACTTTTGTGTATTTTATTAATAGTAATGAATGATGAGCTAGAAAACAATACTTTTTAGCTTTTTTGCTGTAAACAAGTTTTTTCGTCCATTATAGCGATTTACTTCGTCTATTTAAGGGTTTGTAAGGTCTATTATGCTAAATGCTAGCTTCACTTATTTAACCCTAGGCAATTTTATGGTAGAATAGAAGAATATTAGTAGAAGGTAGGATTGTCACTTTTGGCTCAACTCTATTATAAATATGGAACCATGAATTCTGGAAAGACCATTGAGATTTTGAAAGTTGCTCATAACTATGAAGAACAAGGCAAACCAGTTGTTATTATGACTTCGGCACTTGATACGCGTGAAGGTTATGGTGTTGTTTCAAGTCGTATTGGCATGCGTCGCAAGGCGATTGCTATTACGGAAGAAATGGATATTTTTGCTTTTATTCAAGAATTACCAGAAAAACCGTACTGTGTTTTAATTGATGAATGTCAATTTTTAACGAAAAAGCATGTCTATGATTTGGCGCGTGTTGTTGATGATTTGGACGTCCCTGTGATGGCTTTTGGGTTAAAAAATGATTTTCAAAATGAATTGTTCGAAGGCTCCAAATATCTACTGTTATTAGCAGATAAAATTGATGAAATTAAAACCATTTGTCAATTTTGTTCTAAAAAAGCAACCATGGTTTTGCGAACTGAAAATGGCAAGCCTATTTACGAAGGAAATCAAATTCAAATCGGCGGAAACGAAACCTATATCCCCGTTTGCCGTAAACATTATTTTAACCCAATGATTTCCAAAGAAAAATAAGAAAATGAATTTGCAAAAGAGAGGTTAATCGAAAACAAATGAATATTTATGATCAGCTACAAGCGGTTGAGGACCGTTACGAAGAATTAGGCGAATTGCTATCTGACCCTGATGTCGTTAGTGATACCAAACGATTTATGGCTTTGTCTAAGGAAGAAGCGAGCACACGTGAAACCGTAACTGTTTACCGCGAATACAAACAAATTCTTCAAAACATCGAAGATGCTGAAGAAATGATTAAAGACGCTGGTGGCGATCCTGAACTTGAAGAAATGGCGAAAGAGGAACTCAAAGACTCAAAAGCATCTAAAGAAGAATACGAAGAAAAACTTAAAATTCTTCTTTTACCAAAAGATCCAAACGATGACAAAAACATCATCTTGGAAATCCGTGGTGCTGCTGGTGGTGACGAAGCTGCGCTCTTTGCTAGCGACCTTCTTCAAATGTATCAAAAATATGCTGAAAACCAAGGATGGAAATTCGATGTCATGGAAGCTTCTTACAACGGTGTTGGTGGTATCAAAGAGGTTGTTGTCATGGTATCTGGTCAATCTGTTTACTCTAAGTTGAAATACGAATCAGGTGCTCACCGTGTTCAACGTGTCCCTGTCACAGAAAGTCAAGGTCGTGTTCATACCTCGACAGCAACCGTCCTTGTCATGCCAGAGGTTGAAGAAGTCGAATACGAAATCGATCCAAAAGACTTGCGTGTGGATATTTACCACGCCTCAGGTGCTGGTGGACAAAACGTCAACAAAGTTGCGACAGCTGTTCGTATGGTTCACATTCCAACTGGTATTAAAGTCGAAATGCAAGAAGAACGTACGCAACAGAAAAACCGTGACAAAGCCATGAAAATTATTCGTGCGCGTGTTGCTGACCACTTTGCCCAAATTGCTCAAAATGAACAAGATGCTGAACGTAAATCAACAATCGGTACAGGTGACCGTTCAGAACGTATCCGTACTTATAATTTCCCACAAAACCGTGTCACAGACCACCGCATTGGTTTAACATTGCAAAAATTAGATACGATTTTGTCAGGAAAACTAGACGAAGTTATCGATGCTCTTATTCTTTTTGACCAAACTAAGAAATTAGAAGAGTTAAATCAATAATGAATTACGCTGAAACAATCAGCCAACTAGAAAAACAATTACAAGCAATCGGCGAGGACCCAGAAAATCTCACTTACGTTTTCCGTGAATTAAAAGGTTGGACCTTGCTCGACTTCATCTTACATCAGAACCAAGCTATCACTGAAAAAGACCAAATGTTACTCGAGCAAATCATGGTTCAGTTGACAGCACATCGATCACCTCAGTACATCACAGGGAAAGCCTATTTTCGCGATTTAGAGCTTTCAGTTGACGAGCGTGTTTTGATTCCACGACCTGAAACTGAGGAGCTGGTTGATTTGGTTTTAAAGGAAAATAGCAGAGCTGACTTGCGAGTTTTAGATATTGGTACAGGAAGCGGTGCGATTGCCATTTCGCTCAAGGCTGCGCGACCAAATTGGCAAGTAACCGCCTCTGACATTTCAGCAGACGCCCTACAATTAGCGAAAGAGAATGCCCTCAAAAATCAAGTAGAGCTGACCTTGATTCAATCTGATGTTTTTAGCCAAATTACAGAAAGATTTGATATGATTATTTCAAATCCGCCCTATATTGCTTATGACGATGAAGATGAAGTTGGCATTAATGTGCTCGCTTCAGAACCGCATTTAGCACTTTTTGCAGATGAAAACGGCTTTGCCATTTATCGTCAGATTATTGAGAATGCTAGTGAGCATTTGACCGAAAACGGAAAACTTTATTTTGAAATTGGTTATAAACAAGGAGAAGGTTTGCGTGCTTTGTTGAGCAAGCATTTTCCTGCTAAACGCGTTCGTGTCATTAAAGATATGTTCGGTAAAGATAGAATGGTCGTGATGGATAATGACTGATTTAGAAACAATTTTGCAAAATGGTGGAGCGGTGATTTTACCGACAGAAACCGTTTATGGGCTTTTTGCTCAAGCGATGAATGAGAATGCCGTTGAGCATGTTTACCAACTCAAACGTCGTCCTAAAGACAAGGCGATGAATCTCAACGTAGCTGATTTTGAGACAATTTTAGCTTTTTCAAAACAGCAACCAAGTTATCTCAAAAAGCTTTATGATGCTTTTTTACCTGGTCCGTTAACCATTATTTTACAAGCTAATGACCGCGTGCCAGCTTGGATCAATTCTGGCTTATCAACAATTGGTTTTAGAATTCCCAATCACCCACAAACCTTGAAATTGATTAAGAAAGCTGGCCCCTTAATTGGTCCGTCAGCTAACATTTCTGGACAAGAAAGTGGGAAAGTTTTCAAGGAAATTCAAAAACAGTTCGGTGGTACTGTGACTGGTTTTGCTGACGATGCTGCCTTAACAGGGGTTGACTCGACAATTTTGGATTTATCTGGAAAAACTGCTCGTATTTTACGTCAAGGTGCGATTACCAAAAACGACTTATTAACAGTTGTGCCTGATTTAACATTTACGAAAGAGTGATTTTTGGAAAATTCTTCTCATACTGATGCAGCTTTTACATCATCTTGGAGCTGCCAAACTTTTAAGGAATGTGACATGATCTTATCAAAAAGGAGATAAGGATATGATTTTTGACAAGGAAAACTACGAAACATTTGACAAAGAACTCTGGGAAGCAGTGCATGCTGAAGAAGTTCGTCAACAAAATAACATAGAACTCATTGCCTCTGAAAATGTTGTTTCAAAAGCTGTCATGGCAGCTCAAGGCACATTGTTAACCAATAAATACGCTGAAGGATACCCTGGCAAACGTTATTATGGCGGAACAGATTGTGTGGATATCGTTGAAAATTTAGCGATTGACCGTGCAAAAGAATTATTCGGAGCTAAATTTGCGAATGTCCAACCTCATTCAGGAAGTCAAGCTAATGCCGCAGCTTATATGGCTTTGATTCAACCTGGCGATACAGTCCTTGGAATGGATTTGGCTGCTGGTGGACATTTGACACACGGTGCTCCTGTTAGTTTTTCAGGGAAAACATACCACTTTATTTCTTACACGGTTGATCCTGTGACAGAACGCATTGATTATGATAAATTAGCCGAGCTAGCAGAAGAAGTGAAACCAAAATTGATTGTAGCGGGAGCATCAGCTTACTCACGTATTATTGATTTTCAACGTTTTCGTGCCATAGCAGATAGTGTCGGTGCTTATCTTATGGTGGATATGGCGCACATTGCAGGTCTTGTGGCATCAGGTCATCATCCAAGCCCAGTTCCTTATGCGCATATTACAACCACAACGACACATAAGACGCTTCGCGGTCCTCGTGGTGGATTGATTTTAACAAATGACGAAGCTCTCGCTAAAAAAATCAATTCTGCTGTTTTCCCTGGATTGCAAGGTGGACCATTGATGCATGTCATTGCAGGTAAAGCTGTCGCGCTCAAAGAAGCGTTGGACCCTGCTTTCAAAGAATATGGCGAAAATGTGATTAAAAATGCTGCCGCTATGGCTGATGTCTTTAATCAACACCCAAATTTCCGTGTGATTTCAGGCGGCACAGACAATCATGTCTTTCTTGTTGACGTGACAAAAGTCGTTGAAAATGGGAAAGTGGCGCAAAATGTCCTTGAGTCTGTTAACATCACGCTCAATAAAAATTCAATTCCATTTGAAACTTTATCACCGTTTAAAACATCAGGTATTCGTATCGGTTCACCAGCGATTACGAGCCGTGGCATGGGTGAAAAAGAATCGCGTGCTATTGCTGAATTGATTGTTAAGGCACTTGAAAATTATCAAAACGAAACTATTTTAGAGGAGGTTCGTCGCGAGGTTAAAGCATTGACAGATGCCTTCCCGCTTTATTAACGAACAGTTGAATATTATTTGGGTATTCAACCACAAAACTAATCATGATTGATTTATATATTAAACGCATTGTTATTCATCAATTTACACCCAACGATACTGAGCTGATCTTGTCAGACCAATTGTTGACAATCACGCCACGTATTGATGAGTATTTTCGTAAAAAACTAAGCAAAGTTTTCTCAGATGAAGCTAAACGTGGAATGTTTGCAGAAGATAATGTCTTTCTTAGCTATTTAAGTGATGATTTGATGGAGTCATCTGTTAAGATTGCCCAACTTTGGAAAGAAGAATTTGTCATCTCGGAAAATCAAAAAACAAATGATTTGGTTTTTATCCAATTTGACAAAGACGGTGTTGAACATTTTGCCTTTCTTCGTATTGCTTTGAAGGAAAATTTCACCCATATTTCTAGTGATAGTGAAAGTCCGATTAAGGTGACACAAAATAATCTGCCGTCAGCTGCGCAAACACCAGATGAAGCTTTGGTGATTAATTGCTCTAATCATCATTATTATTTGATTGAGAAGCGTGTCAAGCATAATGGTAGCTTTGCTAATTATTTTTCAGAAAATCTCTTGCAAGTCCAACCAGAGCAATCGGTGAAAAAATCGATAAGAATGGTTGAACAAACAGCGCAGAAAATTGCTGAAAGTTTCCAACAAGATGATTTTGCTTTCCAATCCAAAATGAAAGCTGCTATCCATAAAAATCTGGAAGAAGAGCAAGAATTATCACCAGAAAAATTGGCAGACCAACTTTTTGATAGTAATTTGACTGCTCGTTTAACTTTTGTTGATGAGTTAAAAGAAAGTATTCCAGAACCAATTCAAGTAGCAGATATTGACCATTCACGTCAGACGAAAAAATTGGAAAATCAGAAGTTATCCCTATCCAATGGTATTCAACTGATTGTACCTAATAATGTCTATGACGACGCTGAATCGGTAGAATTTATCCAAAATCCAAATGGAACCTATTCTATCTTGATTAAAAATATAGAGGATATTCAAAATAAATAATGTTTAAGTTCTTAGGGCGTCTAATCATACTGGGCTTTGTCATTTTTTGTGGTTACCAAACGTATGTGGTTCACAAAAACGTACAAAATGTTTTACAGTATAAAGATATGGTCAAGGAGATTTTAGACGACAACGATACCACCGCCAATGTTGATTTGGTCTTGGCGATGATTTACACGGAGACCAAGGGAGATGACGGTGATGTTATGCAATCAAGCGAAAGTTCAGACGGTGTTGCTAATTCCATTACGGATAGCCAGACCAGTATTCGTCAAGGCGTGACGGTACTTTCAGAAAATCTTACCTTGGCAGATGAAGCAGGAGTAGATGTCTGGACGGCCGTGCAAGCTTACAATTTCGGAACTGCTTATATTGATTACGTGGCAAAAAATGGTGGCGAAAATACGATTGCTTTGGCAACAGCTTATTCTCGTAATGTTGTCGCTCCAAGTCTTGGAAATACAACGGGAGAAACTTATTTTTATTACCATCCCCTTGCCCTTATCTCAGGTGGAAAATTGTATAAAAATGGTGGGAATATTTATTATTCTCGTGAAGTTCACTTTAATCTGTATTTGATTGAATTGATGAGTTTATTTTAAAATGACATGAGAGCTAATGCTCTATTAGAAAAGAGAAGAATGAAAGCATTAAGTCATTATTTTAAAGGGTACCTCAAGGAGACAATCTTAGGTCCCCTTTTCAAATTGTTTGAAGCATCTTTCGAGCTTTTAGTTCCGATTATTATTGCTAGAATTGTTGATACCATTATCCCTCATCATGATAAAAATCACCTTTATATGATGGTAGGGCTGTTATTTTTACTGGCAATTGTTGGGATGTTTGTAGCTATTACAGCACAATATTTTTCTTCCAAGGCTGCCGTTGGCTACACACGTCAGTTGACAAAGGATTTATTTAAAAAAATCATGGGCTTGAGTAAAGAGGATCGTGACCAGCTGACAACATCTAGTTTAGTAACGCGTTTGACAAGCGATACTTACCAAATTCAAACAGGTATCAACCAATTTTTACGTCTGTTTTTACGAGCACCGATTATTGTTTTTGGTGCGATTATCATGGCATTTACCATTAGTCCTAAAATGACGATTGACTTCTTGTTAATGGTGGTGATTTTGTTTGCGATTGTCTTTACCATGTCGCACTTGCTCAATCCGATTTACGCAAAGATTCGTCAGGCTACCGATAGAATTGTCAATATGACACGCCAGCAATTAGAAGGTGTGCGTGTGATTCGTGCCTTTGGTCAGGTTGTAGCAGAAGAACAAGAATTTGCGGCAGCCAACCAAGATTATACTGACTTGCAAATTAAAGCTGGTCACCTATCAAGTCTCGTAACGCCGTTGACTTATCTGGTGGTTAATGGCACATTGATTTTGGTGATTTGGCAAGGAAATCTTGAAATCGGTCGTGGGCTTTTGTCACAAGGAATGTTGATTGCTTTGGTGAATTACCTCTTGCAAATTTTGACGGAATTGCTCAAGATGACCATGCTTGTCACATCATTGAACCAATCTTTTATCAGCGCTAAACGTATCACAGAAGTATTTGAAAAGGATTCTGAAAATTTGGCAACTGAGCTGATACAAAGTGAGTCAGCATTTGCTTTGGCGGTCAAAGACATGACGTTCACCTATCCAACCGCTGCCGAGCCGTCGCTGTCACATATTGATTTTAGTGTGAACGCTGGTGACTTTTTAGGTGTGATTGGTGGAACAGGCTCTGGGAAATCAACTTTAGTCGAACTTCTCACTCATCTCTACACACCGCAAGAGGGAAGCTTAGCTATTTTTCAAAATCAGCACTCTCCTAAAACACTTGGGGAATGGCGTTCTTGGGTCAATGTGGTGCCACAAAAGGCAGAGTTATTTCAAGGAACAATTCGTTCAAATTTGATTTTGGGAATTCGTGATGAGGTGAGTGATAATGAGCTCTGGAGAGCTTTGGATATTGCTCAAGCTAGCGATTTTGTGTCAGAAAAAGAGGGACAATTGGATGCCAAGGTTGAGGCATTTGGTCGTAATTTCTCTGGCGGACAACGTCAACGTTTGACAATTGCGCGTGCGCTTGTTAGAAAAGCGCCGTTCTTAATCTTGGATGATTCGACATCAGCGCTTGATTATTTAACAGAAGCGAAGTTGCTATCAGCCATTCATGAGGAATTAAAAGAAGTGACTCTTGTTTTGATTTCACAACGCACTAATAGCTTGAAAGCAGCTGATAAGATTTTGCTGCTAGATAGAGGACATCAACTTGGTTTTGCCAGCCATGATGAGTTACTCAAGCAAAATGATGTTTACCGCGCTATTCATTACTCACAACACCAAGAAGAAAAGGAGGCGTAAGATGAAGGCAAAAAATCAAAATCATACTAGCCGCCGTTTGTTCCAAGATCTTTTATCACAAAAAGGACTTGTTCTTGGTGCCACACTTGGAACGATTGCGCAAGTCGCTCTGACCGTTTATTTGCCTATTTTGATTGGGAATGCGGTGGACGTTGTCTTATCTCCGAAATCAATTAGTTTAATTGTGCCAATTGTAGCGAAAATGATTGTTGTTGTCGCTTTGAATACCTTGGTGCAATGGGTGAATCCATTGATTTATAACCGTCTAACGTTTGGTTACATTTACACATTGCGTCAAAAAGTCATGGAAAAATTAAACCAGATGCCGATTTCTTATCTTGACAAGAAAAGTTCAGGTGATTTGGTTAGTCGTGTGACAACTGATGCCGAACAATTGAGCAATGGTCTGTTAATGGTGTTCAATCAATTTTTCATTGGTATTCTAACGATTATCATTACCATTGTGACAATGGCTGATATTGATTTGTTAATGCTTGGTTTGGTGCTAATTTTGACACCATTATCACTTTTCTTAGCACGTTTTATTGCTCAAAAGAGTTATCATCTTTATCAAAATCAAACAAAATCACGCGGGCAACAAACGCAGTATATTGAAGAAATGATTCGTCAAGAAAGTTTACTCCACACCTTCAATGCGCAAGATATGGCTATTGACACTTTCACGACGATTAATGATACTTATGCTGATTACTCACAAGGAGCTATTTTCTATTCTTCAGCGGTTAATCCGTCAACGCGTTTCATTAATAGCTTGATTTATGCTCTCTTGGCAGGAGTAGGGGCACTTCGGATTATGTCAGGCGCTTTTACAGTTGGGCAATTGACAACTTTCTTGAATTATGTCAATCAATACACCAAGCCATTTAATGACATTTCATCCGTTTTGTCAGAATTGCAGAGCGCCATTGCCTGTGCAGAACGTCTCTACGCTATTTTAGACGAAGAAAATGAGCCTCTTCCAGTAAAAGCTCAGCTTAACGCGGATAGTATCCAAGGACAAATTGAATTCAAAGATGTGTCGTTTGGTTATACTAGCCAAAATACCTTGATTAACCACCTTAATTTATCAATCCCAGCGGCTTCAAAAGTGGCTATCGTTGGACCAACGGGGGCAGGAAAATCAACTTTAATCAATCTTTTAATGCGTTTTTATGAAGTCAATAGCGGAGCTATTTATTTGGATGGCGTTTCTATGGCAGATTATTCTGTATCAGAATTGCGCCAACAAATCGGTATGGTATTGCAAGAAACGTGGCTGAAAGTTGGAACGATTCACGATAATATTGCATATGGAAATCCTGATGCTACACGCGAAGAAGTCATTGCTGCCGCAAAAGCAGCCAATGCTGATTTCTTTATTCGTCAGTTGCCAAATGGTTACGATACTTATCTGGCTGATGCAGGAGCGTCATTGTCGCAAGGACAACGTCAGCTGTTAACGATTGCTCGAATTTTTGTCAAACTACCAAAAATCCTAATTCTCGATGAAGCAACTTCATCTATCGATACTCGGACAGAAGTGTTGATTCAAGAAGCTTTTGAAAAATTAATGCAAGGAAGGACAAGTTTTATCATTGCACACCGCTTGTCAACAATTCAATCAGCTGATTTTATTTTAGTCATGGTAGATGGTGACATTGTTGAACATGGTACGCATGACGATTTAATGGCAAAACAAGGCGTTTATTACCAAATGCAAACAGCCCAAGCAGGGTAGAAAAGATGTGAAAGTTGTCATCGTTGTTTACGTAAATATAATTATGTAAACAGATGTAAGAATTTTTCGATTCTCAGTTTAAATTAGAAAAGAAACTCCCTTAGAAATCGCTATTCTAAGGGAGTTTCTTTGTATTCATTAGTGATTTGGTCCCCATGCGCTGACAGATTTTTCATTAACAGGAAAAACGCCATAGCCTTGCGCATCAATCGTGA
This sequence comes from Streptococcus pasteurianus, assembly GCF_004843545.1. Taxonomy (NCBI): domain Bacteria; kingdom Bacillati; phylum Bacillota; class Bacilli; order Lactobacillales; family Streptococcaceae; genus Streptococcus; species Streptococcus pasteurianus. The sequence continues at coordinate 984,889 of NZ_CP039457.1, forward strand.
CCTCGGTCTGATTATTTTCTAAGGCGTCTGTAAAAATGTGGTTAGCCCATTTCTCGCCAACAAATAAGCGTTTTGAAGTAGCGTTAGCATTACTGATGAGTATAGCTAGTGCTGTGGGGTGTTCATCATCCCCAAGACAAGTCCACGCAATGCAATTTGGGTCATCAAAGTAATCCTCTTCCTGTCCATAGACAGCTGTTTGACGAAGTTGCAACAATTGGTCAATCTCGTTTTGGAAATTTTCTTGCGCAAATTCGTCAGAAATGCCGTAGTAATCACCATAGAAAATACAAGGCAATCCAGTCTGACGAAGTAGAATCAAAGCGTAAGCAGCAGGCTTAAACCATTCTGCAATGGTTGATTCCAAAGCCTGCCCACGTTGTGTGTCATGGTTATCGACAAAAGTAACAGCAGAATCTGGGTGATTCTTGACCAAGGTTTGGTCAAAAATTGTCCGCAAATCATAATCTTCCATTTCTTGGCTAGCTTCAAAGAGATTTTGATGAAGGCGGACATCTACCAAATCAAAACGATAATCGGTATTTTCCAAGTAATCGTTGTTAGACTGTTCATCACCATTCCAAAATTCACCAAAGACGTAGAAATCGTCGCCGTATTTTAATTTCATATCACGGATAAAATTGCCCATGAAGAAAGAATCAATGTGTTTGATAGCGTCTAATCGAAAACCAGCGATACCAGTTGTTTGAACAAACCAGTCTGCCCAATCGTAAATGTTTTTAATGACTTGAGGGTGTTTGAAATCCAAATCAGCATACATCAGATAGTCATAATTCCCATTTTCACCGTCAACTAAACCTTGATTTGCCCAACCTTTATTGTCGCCTTGAATTTGAAAAATTCCAGTTTTTCCAGTTTTGACATTATAATCTGTTCCTGTAAAATGATACCAATGCCACTCAAAATCATTATAGGTTTTATGCCGACCTGCAAAGGTAAAATTTGTCCAACCTTCGATTTCAAAAGGCTCACTAAGAACCTCTGTGCGGTCCTCTGGCACCACTTCGACAACAGTAAAGATTTCGGTGTGGTCAGCTGCTGCCTTGTGATTCAAAATCACATCCGCTAAGGGCTCAATACCATTTTCTTTTAAGCTAGCAATGGCAGCGAGATAATCGGCTTTAGTTCCATATTTGGTTCGAATCGTTCCTTTTTGGTCAAATTCTCCGAGGTCGAAAAGGTCATAAACACCATAGCCAACATCGCCAGCGTGTGTAGCCTTAAAAGCAGGAGGTAACCAGATTTTAGAAATGCCTTTTTGAGCTAGTTCGGGAGCATCAGCTGCTAATCGTTGCCAGTGTTTCCCGTCATTTGGTAAATACCATTCAAAATATTGCATCAGAGTTTCATTTGTCATAATAAGGCTCCTAGGAGAAAGACTTTTTTCTTTCATTTTACCAAAAAGATAAAATAACGCAAGCGTTTGCGTAATAAAAAATATCTCTTCCTATCAAAACAAGCAAAGAATTCTGGTATAATATTTTCTAAAATGATGTGAAGAGGAGTTTAGGAATGATGAAGAATTCTTGATTCAATTAGACTTTGAGAGAAACTAAAAAATCTGAGAAACAAATCTCAAATTTTTCAAGTTTTAAAGAAAATGTAGCGCCCATTCACCACCATAAGTGAGAATTAACACGTGTCCGATAATGGAAATTGGTTTACAAAGGATAATGATTTTTGAAAAAGTTTTAAAGGACATGTTGCTAAGCGCGGCTAACATCACAAGTAAATCAGCAGGTGCAAAGGGTGATATCATACATAAAATAAAAAAGATAGTAAATGATCTATGGGTGGCAACGAGTTTTTCATATTTATTGAAAGTAGCTTCTTTGACGAAAAGCAGGCAAAATCGTTTTCCATACCAACGTGTCAGTAAAAATAAAATAGTCGAACCAAGAATAATACCAATGCAACTCGTTAAAATACCAATAACTGGGTGAAAAGTCATAACAGCTAAAACCATGGTCAAACTAATAGGGACAATTGGCACAACAACCTGCATCATTTGTAGAAGAATGAAGAAAAGTGCTCCTAAAAATTTATCTTGCCCCACAAGCGTTTGTAATTTAGCCTGATTGGTTAGATAGCCATGCTGATAAAGCCAAATCACAAAGAGACAAGAAGCGATAAAAACAATAGCTGAAATGATGTGAATCAAACGTTGCACAAGTTTGTAATTGTTAAACAGAAATCTCATCTCCAATCTTACTTAATGATATTTATTGTAAAACTTTTTGCTAACATCAGTCAACTTTTTAAGATTCATTTATCACTTTTTTAAAATAGGTCTCAAGACGGATGTTTCCTATCCTAGAAAGTCATATAATATAACTATCCTAAAAACTTTTCATATAACTCCTAAGCAAGTGGTTTTCCAGCCGCTTGCTTTTTTTATCCTTCCCTCTGCAAGGACAAGGGATATCTTCTTTGGTAAGTCCCATTCTTGCTGAATCCAGTAAATAGATGGTTAAAATGGAATAACTGCCCCTTGGTGTCTTATTATCATTTTAGGAGAGTATTTCTGTTTAATGTATTGATCAAAATTTTTTCTTTAATTTTGTTAGTTAGGAAGGGTTATTTAACAAAACACTTATGATTATTTTCATATGACTAATTGTACTTTAAGATTTTATTGTTGATTTTTAAACAAAAAAACAAAAAAATAAACAAGAAAGGGTTTACAAATAAAAAAGGGTGTGCTATAATAAACGCATAATTAAATAAAGCAAGCGTTACTAAGCGGGATTAGGCGTGATCATAAATGAATTTGGAGAGACAATCATTAGACTTGTATTCCTTAATTTATATTATGATTACGCCTTTTTGCTTAGCTAATCAGGAGGGATTATGTACCAAATAATATCTTCTATGAATAACAATGTTACTTTAGCACAAGATGTGAATGGAGAAGAAGTTGTTTTGATTGGAAGTGGTATTGGATTTAACAAGAATAAAGGTGATACCGTCAATGAAGAAAAGATTGAAAAGATTTTTCATCTTCGAACAGAGGAATCAAAAGAGAACTTTATTTCTTTATTAAAAAATATACCATTAGACTTCATCACGGTTACCTATGATGTTGTAGATTGTCTGTCTAAGAAATATCACTATCCGGTACAGGAATATATTTATGTGACATTGACAGATCATATTTATTGCTCCTATCAAGCCCTTGTAGCTGGAAAATATAAGTCTAGTAGTCTTCCAGATGTTTCTTCCAAATATCCTATTCCCTATCAAATAGGGCAAGAAGCACTTGATATTTATCGTAAGAACTTACTCGAGTCGCTTCCTGACGAAGAAGTTAGCAGGATTGCTTATCACTTTATGAATGCTGAAGGAGTGATGATATTACAAAAAGAGAAAAATTTAGAAGTAAAGAAAAATATTTTACATTTAGTTGATGGTGTTCTGGAAAAGAACAATATCAAACGAACAAGTGAAAACAGTAGTTTTTATGATCGTTTTATGATTCATTTGAATTATTTTTTAGATTCTTTAAATCGAAGTGAAAACGAAAACAAATCATGGTTGGAGATAGAGAAGCAAGTACGATTAACTTACCCTTTAGCCTATCGAATTGGTAGTGATATTTACGATATTGTCACCCGAGAGATGGAGGTAGACAGTTATAAGTGTGAGAAAGTGTTTTTAGTTTTACATATACAGCGATTATTATAATAATGATTAAGGAGAATTTTATCATGAATAGAGAAGAAGTAACATTACTTGGTTTTGAAATTGTAGCCTATGCTGGTGATGCTAGGACAAAGTTGTTGGAAGCTTTGAAGGCAGCAGAGAGAGGAGAATTTGATAGGGCAGACGAGCTCGTAAAAGAAGCAGAGGATTGTATTACTGAGGCACATAAAGCACAAACAAATTTATTGACTAAAGAAGCATCGGGTGAAGATATTGCTTATAGTGTAACAATGATGCACGGACAAGATCACTTGATGACAACCTTGTTACTAAAAGACTTAATGCAACATCTTATTGAGTTATATAAAAGAGGAGTAAAATATGAATAAGCTAATTGAGTTTATCGAAAAAGGCAAGCCTTTTTTTGAAAAGTTATCACGTAATATTTATTTAAGGGCCATTCGAGATGGTTTCATTGCTGGAATGCCTGTTATCTTATTTTCTAGTATTTTTATCTTAATTGCCTATGTACCAAATGCCTTTGGTTTTTATTGGCCTTCGGGCGTTGAGACTCTCTTGATGAAACCATATAATTATTCAATGGGACTCTTAGCAATGTTAGTTGCTGGAACTACGGCTAAATCATTGACTGATTCTATTAATCGTGACATGGCAGCAACAAACCAAATTAATTACATGTCAACATTACTGGCTTCTATTGTAGGTCTATTGATGTTGGCAGCAGACCCTACAGCGGATGGTTTTGCAACTGGATTTTTAGGAACTAAAGGACTTCTGACAGCCTTTTTAGCAGCTTTTGTTACTGTGACTATCTATAAGGTTTGTGTGAAAAATAACGTTACCATTCGCATGCCTGACGAAGTACCACCTAACATTTCACAAGTTTTTAAAGATGTTATTCCGTTTACTTTATCAGTAGTTTTTCTTTATGCTTTGGATATTTTAGTGCGCCATTTTGTAGGTACAGGTGTGGCAGAAGCGATAGGTCAGTTTTTTGCACCACTTTTTTCTGCAGCAGATGGTTATGTTGGTATTACTTTTATATTTGGTGCCTATGCTTTCTTCTGGTTTGTTGGTATTCATGGTCCATCTATTGTTGAACCGGCTATTGCAGCTATTACCTACGCTAATATTGATACGAATTTAGCTCTTATGAAAGCTGGGGAACACGCTGATAAAGTTTTAACTTCAGGAACACAAATGTTTATCGTTACAATGGGGGGGACAGGAGCAACTCTTGTCGTTCCATTCATGTTCATGTGGCTATGTCAATCAAAACGTAATAAGGCTATTGGACGTGCTTCAGTCGTGCCAACCTTCTTTGGGGTAAATGAGCCAATTTTATTCGGAGCTCCAATTGTTTTGAACCCTGTCTTCTTTGTGCCATTTATTTTAGCACCGATTGTTAATGTTTGGATTTTCAAATTCTTTGTTGATACACTTGGTATGAATAGTTTCACGACTAACTTACCATGGACTACTCCTGGACCTTTGGGAATCGTTCTTGGTACTAATCTTCAACTTCTTTCATTTATTTTGGCGGCTCTCTTGATTGTGATTGATGTTATAATCTATTATCCATTTGTCAAAGTTTATGACCAACAGATTCTAGAAGAAGAACGTACGGGGAAGTCTAATGATTCTCTAAAAGAAAAGGTAGTTGCAAACTTTAATACTTCTAAAGCAGATGCTATTCTTGAAAAAGCAGGAGTAGGCGGTGAAGAAACAACTGTTCACAACAATATTGTCAAAGAAACCAACGTTCTTGTCCTTTGCGCAGGTGGGGGGACTAGCGGACTTTTAGCAAATGCTCTTAATAAGGCAGCTGCTGAATATGGCGTACCTGTTAAAGCAGCCGCAGGTGGATATGGTGCTCATCGTGAAATATTACCAGAGTTTGATTTAGTTATTCTTGCACCACAGGTGGCATCTAACTATGAAGATATGAAAGTGGAGACTGATAATCTTGGGATTAGGCTTGCTAAAACTGAAGGTGCTCAGTATATTAAATTAACCCGTGATGGACAAGCTGCTTTAGCCTTTGTGCAAGAACAGTTTAACTAATTAGTTAGCAATATTTGAGATGAGTGATAGTTCACCTCCTTTGACTATTATTCATCTCAAATGCTATTGATATTGAAAGGAAAGAATATGACAAAAACATTACCTAAAGATTTTATTTTTGGTGGTGCTACAGCTGCTTATCAGGCTGAAGGTGCGACTCATGTAGATGGAAAAGGTCCTGTTGCTTGGGACCAATATTTGAAAGATAATTACTGGTATACAGCTGATCCAGCTAGTGATTTCTATCATCAGTATCCTGTGGATTTGGAATTGGCAGAGCAGTTTGGTGTGAATGGCATTCGTATTTCAATTGCCTGGTCACGAATTTTTCCTAAAGGCTATGGCGAAGTTAATTCTAAAGGTGTGGCTTTTTACCATAAACTTTTTGAAGAGTGCCATAAGCACCATGTGGAACCTTTTGTAACACTTCATCATTTTGATACGCCCTTAGCTTTACACTCTAATGGTGATTTTCTTAATCGTGAAAATATAGATCATTATGTTAATTATGCTGATTTTTGTTTTGAAGAATTCTCTGAGGTTAATTACTGGACGACGTTTAATGAAATTGGTCCAATCGGAGATGGTCAGTACTTAGTGGGGAAATTTCCTCCAGGTATCCAGTATAATTTGGCAAAAGTTTTTCAGTCTCATCATAATATGATGGTTGCTCATGCACGTGTTGTTAAATTATATAAGGATAAAGGGTACTCAGGAGAAATTGGTGTTGTTCATGCTTTGCCAACTAAATACCCGTATAACCCAGAAAATCCTGAAGATGTCCGTGCTGCCGAGTTAGAAGATATACTCCATAATAAATTTATTTTGGATGCAACTTATTTAGGTGGCTACTCTGAGGAAACGATGAAGGGTGTTAATCACATTCTAAAAGTAAATGGTGGAGAATTAGATCTTCGTGAAGAAGATTTTGCTGAACTTGAAGCAGCAAAAGACTTAAATGATTTTTTAGGGATTAATTATTATATGAGTGACTGGATGCGAGCTTGTGACGGTGATACTGAAATCATTCATAATGGAAAAGGTGAGAAGGGAAGTTCTAAGTATCAGATTAAAGGCATTGGTCGTAGAGAAGCGCCAGTAAATATTCCTAAGACAGATTGGGACTGGATTATTTATCCACAAGGATTATATGATCAAATCATGCGCGTGAAAAAAGATTACCCAAACTATAAGAAGATTTACATTACAGAAAATGGTTTAGGCTATAAAGATGAATTTGTAGACAATACCGTTTACGATGATGCTCGCATTGATTATGTCAAAAAACATTTAGAAGTTATTGCAGATGCTATTGAAGCAGGTGCAAATGTTAAAGGATACTTTATCTGGTCATTGATGGATGTATTTTCTTGGTCTAATGGATATGAGAAACGTTATGGTCTATTCTATGTTGACTTTGAGACACAAAAGCGTTATCCAAAGAAAAGTGCTTACTGGTATAAACACCTTACTGAAACAAGAGTTATCCAATGATAATAGTCATTTTCTTATTATCCTATTGAAAAATATGATTGTATGCTAAAAGATAGTGAAAATCTACTGCTAAATGTATGAAAATATGCTACAATTAAAGAGAATACTGTTAGCTTAGTGCTGACTTTAATAGAAAGGGTAATAATGACTGACAATTCTAGTTTGAATAATGTTCAAAAAATCATTGTTCTTGATTATGGTAGCCAGTACAACCAATTGATTGCACGTCGTATCCGTGAATTTGGTGTGTTCTCAGAATTGAGAAGCCACAAAATCACAGCAGAAGAAGTGCGCGAGATTAACCCAATTGGTATCGTACTTTCAGGTGGTCCAAATTCAGTTTATGCTGACAATGCCTTTGGTATTGATGAAGAAATTTTTGAATTGGGTATTCCAATTCTTGGTATCTGCTATGGTATGCAATTGTTGACTGATAAACTTGGTGGTAAAGTTGTTCCAGCAGGTCAAACTGGTAACAGCGAATATGGTCAATCAACACTTCGCTTAAAAGCAAATTCAAAATTATTTGCTGACACACCAGAGAAACAAACCGTTTTAATGAGCCACGGTGATGCAGTTACCGAAATTCCAGCAGGTTTCCACCTTGTTGGCGATTCTGCTGATTGCCCTTACGCAGCCATTGAAAATACTGAGAAAAACATTTATGGTATCCAATTCCACCCAGAAGTTCGTCACTCAGTATATGGTAATGATATTTTACGTAACTTTGCTTTCAAGATTTGCGGAGCTAAAGGTGATTGGTCAATGGACAACTTCATTGAGTTGCAAATTTCTGAGATCCGCAAAAAAGTTGGAAACCGTAAAGTTCTTCTAGGGCTTTCAGGTGGTGTTGATTCATCAGTTGTTGGTGTTCTTCTTCAACGTGCTATCGGTGACCAATTGACATGTATCTTCGTTGACCACGGTCTTCTTCGTAAAGGAGAAGGGGACCAAGTTATGAATATGCTTGGTGGTAAATTCGGATTGAACATCATTCGTGTTGATGCTTCAAAACGTTTCTTAGACCTTCTTGCTGGTGTTGAAGACCCAGAGAAAAAACGTAAAATCATTGGTAATGAATTTGTCAGTGTATTTGATGACGAAGCAAGCAAACTTAAAGGTGTTGACTTCTTAGCACAAGGTACTCTTTACACAGACGTTATTGAGTCTGGTACAGATACTGCCCAAACAATCAAATCACACCACAACGTTGGTGGTCTCCCAGAAGATATGCAATTTGAATTGATTGAGCCACTCAACACACTGTTCAAAGATGAAGTTCGTGCGCTTGGTACAGCTCTTGGTATGCCAGATGAAATCGTTTGGCGCCAACCATTCCCAGGACCAGGACTTGCTATCCGTGTTATGGGTGAAATCACAGCTGAACGTCTTGAAACTGTTCGTGAATCTGACGCTATCCTTCGTGAAGAAATTGCTAAAGCAGGTCTTGACCGCGACATCTGGCAATATTTCACTGTTAACACAGGTGTTCGTTCAGTTGGTGTTATGGGTGATGGACGCACTTACGACTATACAATCGCAATTCGTGCTATCACATCAATCGACGGAATGACAGCAGACTTTGCACGTATCCCATGGGATGTGCTTCAAAAAATCTCAGTCCGTATCGTAAATGAAGTTGACCACGTCAACCGCATCGTCTATGACATCACAAGTAAACCACCAGCAACAGTTGAGTGGGAATAATAATTTAAGTGTATCCGAGTCCCGGAAATCCTTGATAGTAAAGGTTTTTCCGGGATTCTTGTTTTTTACTGGCTACAAATTGGCTACATTAGGCCGGATTTTTGTAGCCATCGGGTTAAATAGCCAAGCTGTCCAGTTGTTTGGCTACCTCTACCTGCTTGTTGGGATATAGGTGGCTGTAGGTGTCCATGGTGGTCTGCACACGTTCGTGCCTTAAGCGTTCTGCAATCAGCAGGGGCGATAAGCTCATATCCACCAGCAGGCTGGCGTGGCTGTGACAAATATCATGCACACGGATTCGTTTTACACGGATTGTTGCACACCGTATTCCATCTCATGGTAGAGAAAGCTCTTGGTATAGGGGAACAGTCGGTCATCCGGCTGAAGCCCATAGCAGCGGCTTATATAAGTACGCTGTTTTTCAAAACCTCTGGTATAGTGACAACTCGGTTGCTCTTGGGCGTTTTGGGCGGCGTGATGACATCCTTGCTGTTCATTTGCTGATAGCTTTTGCTTATGCTCAGCGTGCTTTGGGTGAAGTCAATGTCTGCCGGGCGTGAGAGCCAGAAGCTCCCCTTCACGGATGTCGGTATAGTACATCGTCATAAACACCGCATAGCTTGCCGAGTTGGAACAGACCATTGAGCGTGTTCAGCAGCAACAGGTGTCTATTAAGACGGTGGAGCAGATTGAAGCAAAGTCCCTGCCACTGACCTTTAAGGTAGCGATTGAGAAAGAGGATTATCAGACGTTGGTGACAGCGGCACAGAAATAGGTGGTGCAGGAAAAGCAGGAAGGGAAGCTGAAAAAGCTGATGAAAGAGACTAGGAAAACGGTTTTAGAGCTGAAGGATACGAAGGGATTGGCGGAGTATAAGTCTACTCGTGGACAAGTTCGTAGTAGTCAGCTGGAACAGGAGAATAAAGAACTTCGTAAAAAGTTGAGTGGGTATGAGGAGGTGATTGCTCGGCATAACTTGTGGGGATATTTTGCCAAGAATAGAGAAAAAGCACCGATAAAGACTGATGAAAGATAGCGTTAAGTCGAAAATTATATGTATAAAATGTTTACTTGTGAAAATTTAAAAATCATTGACAAAATTATTGTTATACAATACTATTTATGCAGGAGGTATGTAGGGATGGACGAAATTCAAAGAATGCAGGAACATCTTTATGCAGAAATAATAAAATACCCGGATGAGACTGAAATGTTGAAAAACATATTAGATGTTTTTGTGGACTATCCTGAAAAATACAAGCAGGAGGATCGTGAAAGTCTTATGACAAAAGCAAATTTAGTTACACCGTCAATTCTTGCAGGTACAGTAACAAGAAAAGCGGTATCTACGGAATGGATGCAGACCGCAAGTGCGCTTGGTGTGGCAGTTGCTATTGCAACAGAGCCTATTGGAAATGGTCGGAGGTTTAATGGGGGAATGGCTTGTGAAAATTACTGTTGGTAGTGGTAAGAAAAATAAAGACAGTAAGCAACGGTAGAGGTTTGAGCTTGGTATCAGACGCAAAATTTGTAAATTCTCTTATAGAATCAAAATGGAGGTGTGACCAATATGGAATATGCAATTATAGGAATTATCATTGTGGTAGTACTTGTTACCAGTATGGTAATTTCTAAAAAATCAAAGAAAAATGCATCTGATGTTGTAAACGAGGGGGTTAGGCATATTGAAGAAAAAACGGAAGTTCAGTTGGTTCCGTCAGAAAACGAATTGCAAGAACTTGTTATTCAAATGGAGATATTGCCTGCTGCAACCATCCCCGATGAGAACAAGCTGGTTGAAATCAGTGACAGTAGGGTTCTGACTCATGTAAATAATCTGATTCCAGGATTAGCTCAAGTGGGTAATGTTGTGAATAATGCGGTTCAGGCAGCTCAGGGCAATGGAGAGGTTCTTTATAGAGCGATTATTCCAGTCGGTGCGAAATTGACTGATTCGAAAGCTATGGGAGGCGCTGTTCGAGGAATTTATCACGGTGCGGATGGTATTCGAGGACATGCAAATTTGGTGGCTGTTGAAGCTCAAAAAGGTACGGCTGTTGTAGCGAACACCGCTGCTGCAGCTATGGGTGTGGCATCAATGGTTGTTGGGCAGTATTATATGACCCAGATTAACGCCGAGTTGGGCGAAATCAGTGATGGAATTTCCAAGATAGCAGATTTTCAAGACAACGAATATCGTAGTAGGGTGTTCTCGCTGGTTGCCCATGTGAAGAAGATTGCGGATTTCCAGATTGAAATTCTTGAGAATACTGAGCTGAGGCTTTCGAAGATTTCACAACTTGATAGTCTTGAGGAAGAGTGTACGCAGCTTCTTGGACAGGCTAATCTTGCTCTTGTGGGTTACACAGATAAGAATAATCTTGATTATGACGCTTATGAAAAAGAATTAACAGAAGTTCAGAACTGGTATATGTACCAGAAATCACTGCTGGATATGATCAACAAGATATCTGAGCTAAGATACACATTACACTTGGGTGCTGTATCCAGAGAACACTGCGTAGCATTGTTGCCTACATACACAAATCAGGTTGCGGAAACGCAGAAACGTTTGACTGGATGGCATCAGACTACGACTGAACGTTTGGGCATTGATATATCAGAGGTGCGCCGCAAGAGAGCTGGTTTTGATGGAGTGATACATTTCCTCCCGGGTTTGTTTAACGATAATCTGAAGTTTAGAACTATTGAAAAAGACACTGCAAGAATGATAGAAAAACAGTCTGCTAGCAACATACATGAATATGATACTTCGGATTTGTATGCAGAGGATGTTCAGCTGATTTCTAAGGATGGAAAGATATACTATTTACCAACTGAAAAATAAAATAGTATTTGGGTGAAAACTAATTTGATTGGAGAAAATATAAGGGCATAAGATTAACAAGCATAAGCACTCCTGGTGGGGGAGTTGCATGGGAATATACCAGAGCAGAGGGACACTCTACTCCTCTGCCGATATCCCAGAGCAAAAAATCAAAGTATTTATTAGCTCAATTTATGGTGTGAAGAAATATGATAAAGTACGAGCTGACTTAAAAAGTGCTATTGAGAGCACACAATTAGCTGATGTATACGTTTTTGAGAGTAACGGTGCTTCTACACTGTCTGCAGGATCCCATTACGCATGGGCATTGGAAGATAGCGACATTTGCATCTTCTTAATTGATAATGCCGACGGAATTAAGCCAGGGGTACAAGCGGAAATCGGTACTGTCAAAAAACATAATATTAAGTCTTTGTACTATTTCTGTGATGAAACACAAAAAGAAAAAACTCCGCTTGAACAAAGCTTGATGCCATAGCACTTCTCATTTGCATTGCAGTAAAATATCCTGAAGACTATACAAGAAATCAATGTATATATGAGAAACTGTTTGAGCAGCAGAAGGCTATTGAAGTTGCCGACAATTCGATTATTTCATCTAATATCGATGGCATTTCCTTGAAAATCGGATTGCAATTATTGTATATCGCCATGGGCAAAGATGTGTATGCTGATATACTCGAGTTGATGCTGTATATTCAGGGCGATGTTGCAACAACAATCACAGTAACTGATTTGATCGTTGAATATTTAGAGAATTCAGATGATGTTATTTTGCCATCCAAAATAGAGGCAGTTATCCTTCAGAATATTTTACAGTGGCTCCATTCTGAATATACAGATATCAGATGGTATGCCACACGCATTCTTCTTACCATGTCTTGTAATCCGGAGAATTGCGGCATCGTAAACCATCAGTTGGTAAATCTTATTGATTCTGATAGCGTATTTATTAAAAACTTGATTATGCGACACCTTCATGAAATAAACGGGATTACTGATGGAACAAAAGAGTATATTATTTCCAAATGCAGTCATGATGCTAATTTTGTTGTTAGAATGGTTTGTGATGAAGTGGTATAAGGCGTAGCTGAAGAGTAGAATGGAATATCAGCCGAGCAGCTACCCCTTGCCTGGCTGATGCTAAATTATGCGAAAATCAATTCTGCGTTGATGATCTCCTCTGCGCGGTTGCGGATGTTGTTCATAGCCTTGACCCATGCCAGCTGCGTTACAAGTAAGTCGAGCTTATTGCGAGCCTGAGTATCAATGTCAGTGAGATAGCTATACAGCATGCCGCTGAGAACGAGGTCATTGTAGAGCATAGGACGGTACTCTCTGAGGTATTGCTGGTGCTTCCTGTCCCAGATACCGATAGGGTGTACTTCTTCCTCTGGAATGACCAGACACGGCAGATAATAATCTCCATACAGTTCATACCAAAGACCGTTGCTGTTATCGTAGATGTATTTTTCCATATTGCAAACCTCCGTGTATCATTTATTTGCAGTAGTTCTGAGTGGCTTTGAGGTAAATCGGCCAGCGGAGGTTTGAACTGTAGCCGTGGCTACAAAACGGCTACAAAATTCTTAAAGACGTTCTGGAAAGCCTGAAATATGTGGATTATGTGGACGAAAAGCGTATTAACAGTGCGGTTTATCACGAGAAATTAAGGTCTGGTGCTCGAGTGGGAATAGAGAATATTATAAATAAAACCGCATGAAATCAATTGTTTCAGCGGTTTTATTTTTTGCTTAACACCAATTTGACACCAAAAATCACTAACCTTCAGTAATATTGCATGTTATAAGAGGAGGTACGTAATTATGATTTATACGATAGAATAGATTTTTTGCAACAATACCTTCTTTAGCATATTTAACAAGATTATTGCTATCTAGATTTACAATAAATTAAATACTTTTTAAGGAAATGATAAATAGCCAATATATTGTACTATCTAAAATAAGGAGGGAGATCAAATGAATATTTCAAAAATATTAGGAATGCTAAAAAATTAACTCAAGAACAATTTACAGAAAGAATTAACGTTTCAAGAAATGTAGTTGCAAAACTGGAGACTAATAGAGGATGCCCAGATATTCAAAATTTAATTAATATAAATGAAACATTTAATATTAGTTTAGGTGAATTGGTAAAAGAAGATAACTTAGTAAAAAACAAAATTATAGCAGAGAGTTTTTCAAGAAAGTTGCATTTTTGGTTCTATTGTATTTTCTAATCTTTCATAGAATACTTATGATTGGATTTCTTATTTCGACTTTTTTATGCTAGGAATAGAAATATATGTGTTTATAAAAGATAAAGTTTATAAAACGAAAAATTGAATTAAAAGATATAGATTAGATATAATCCTGATAATTAGAATCAATACCTTCTTGTGCTAGTTGTCCTCGAAAGCCGACCGGATTTGATTAGCTTTTTTACATTGCAATTTTCTATTTGTTGCCAAAGCTACTAAAAAGCTTGATTTTGTCAGTTACTCATTAATTTTTTAGTATATTAAGTTATATAAATCATACTTTTTATATTTAAAGAGAGTTAACATAATGACATCAGAAGATAAAAAATATGCATAGACGGCGACTTGTTTTGGAAAAAGGTCAAGTTGTTATTCCAAAGCAAGGGATGTTTTTGGGATAAAATCAGGCTGTCTTTTGTTAATATAATTAGCATAACTATTGACAAATGGTAGAAAGGGGCTTAGCTTTGTACAATACAGAACTAAATCCTTATCATAATTGATTGTCCAACTTTTTGGGTCAGCACTATTGCTAGTGCTTTTTATGTTCATTTAGGGTTAAAGGAGTTTAAATTTACCAGCTAGGTGCATTAGTGGAAGAATTAAGGGCTTCTTCCCAGTCTGGATTGGCTAATTTACAAAGAGTAATAGAAATACCTGCCATATTTAAAGAGGTAATTAATCTTCCAAGCTTGATAAATTTAATATTTAGTCTATCGATATCAAGTAGCTGTAAAACATCGTTTGAAAAAATAAGTTCTTCTAAACGAGTTGTTGCTCCTAAATTATTGATTAAAAGAATATAGGGATCTTTAGGTTTCCACTTTAAATTCATCCTAAGTTTATTTATAAGTTCGTTGGCTAAAAGTTCGGATGAAATAAATTTCTCTGTCCGATAACCTTCCTCACCATGAATACCAATACCATAGGAGATAGTATCAGGTGCAAGTTTAAACATGTCATTTTCGTGATTAGGTAAATTAGCTGGTTTCGTTGCTACACCAAGTGTTGCCATTGATGTAGAAAGTTTTAGTGCCACTTGTTCAAGCTCATCTAAACTAGCACCGTTTAGGGCATAGTAACCTAAAATTTTATGTAGTAGGATAGTACCTGCAACTCCTCTATGTCGAGTTCTGAAGTTTAATTTTTCTATCGAGATATCATCGTGAGAAACAATATATTTGATTTTTATTCCTATCTGTCTCGCTAATGTAATCGCCTCTGAAAATTCTTTTAAGTCTTTCTCAAAGTTTTTTATAATAAGAAAAACGCCTTTTCCTTTATCAACAAACTTAATTAGTTCAAAAATCTGCTTCGCTTTTGGCGGTTCAAAAATAGGTCCGCTGATTGCCGCAGTTAACATGCCCTCACCTACATACCCAAAGTGAGCTGGTTCGTGACCACTACCCCCGCCAGAAATTATGGGAATAATATTTGAATCTTGTTTATTGTTATAAATCGCAGGTAAATTGGGAACTTGTGATAAAAAAGGATAAATGCGTACCAAAGCATCTATACTTTCTTGAAGAGCATTTTCTATTTGATTGTATATTTGACTCATTGTATTCTCCTAATAATTTTCAACAGATACCTGTATAAGTCGAATTAATCTCTGGGAATCAATCGGTTCAGAATTTTTATTAAGTATAAAATCTTTAAAGGTGTCAGCGAGTGCGTGACTGTGATAGGAAATAAAAAGGTCATCATCCTTTATAGATAATTTGGAAGTATCTGTATATTCGTTAATAATTTTTAAAATGATTTGCCGACAATATTCAATGAAATATTGATTAATATCATTTTGAACATTCATATTAAAAAGTTGTTGGTAAAAATAGCGATTAGTTTCAAAAAAATACGACAATTCTTTTAATAATTGTAACCCTGATATAAATTCTAAGTTATCAGTAACTTGTTCACTTAAATCGTTTTTGAAAATCCATTCCACTAAATCGTATTTATCCAAGAAATAATTATAGAATGTCTGTCGGCGTATGCCTGCCCTTTCCATAATATTACTAACAGATATTTTTTCAAATTCTTTTTCCTGTAAAATTTGAATAAAAGCCTGAGCAATCCTTTTTCGAGTGATAAGAGATGTAGCCATAATATTGGCTCCTTACTTGATTATGATATAAGTTTATCATAATTCACAATTAAAAAAACGGACAAAGCTTAAAAACTGTCCGTTCCTTTTAGTTTATACATCTTCTATAATGAAGTTGAAAATAAATCAAAAGGAGACGAAACATGAAGAAAATTATTAATGAACCAACAAAAGTAGTGGATGAAATGCTAAATGGTTTAGAGTTTGTACATTCAGACTTAGTTAAACGCGTAAAAGGTTTTGATGTTATTCAGCGTACCTCTGAAAAGACTGGAAAAGTTGCGATTATATCAGGTGGAGGCAGTGGTCATGAACCAGCTCATGCAGGATTTGTAGGTGAGGGCATGTTATCGGCAGCAATATGTGGTGCTGTGTTTACTTCACCTACACCAGACCAGATATTGGAGGCAATTAAACAATCTGATGAAGGCGCTGGAGTATTTATGGTTATAAAAAATTATTCTGGTGATGTTATGAATTTTGAAATGGCGAAAGATTTGGCTGAAATGGAAGGAATTGCAGTAGAAAGTGTTGTTGTTGATGATGATATAGCTGTTGAGGATAGCTTATATACACAAGGCAAACGAGGTGTGGCTGGTACAATTTTCGTTCATAAGATTTTAGGAAACGCAGCTGAGAATGGAAAATCACTATCTGAAATAAAGGAATTGGCTGATAAATTAGTGCCTAATATTCATACCGTTGGATTAGCCCTTAGTGGTGCAACGGTTCCTGAAGTTGGTAAACCAGGTTTTGTTTTGGACGAAAACGAAATAGAATTTGGTATCGGTATTCACGGGGAGCCAGGTTATCGTCGTGAAAAAATGCAACAATCATATGATTTAGCAAAAGAATTAGTTAATAAATTATTGGAAAATTTTGATGATACTGAAGGAGATTTTGGAATGTTAGTAAATGGTATGGGTGCAACACCACTTATGGAACAATATATTTTTGCTAATGATGTTCGTAAGTTATTAGATGAAAAAGGGATTAACGTAACATTCAAAAAACTTGGTAATTTAATGACGTCTATTGATATGGCTGGCATATCATTAACATTGATTAAGTTAGAAGATGATGAATGGCTAAATGCGTTGGAAGCACCAGTAAATACAATTGCTTGGTAAGAGAGGTAGAATTATGCAAGTAGAAACAGCAAAAAAATGGATGGTATTATTCAACCAGAAGATTCAAGATAATAAAGATTATCTTTCAGAATTGGATACCCCTATTGGAGATGGTGACCATGGTGGAAATATGTCGCGTGGAATGGCTGCAGTTGTAGATGAAATCGGAGAAAAAGAGTATGAATCTACCTCTGAGTTATTTAAAGCGGTAGCAATGCAGTTATTGAGTAAAGTAGGTGGGGCGTCAGGTCCTTTATATGGTTCTGCTTTTATGGGAATTTCAAAATCTGAACAAGATAGAGGAAGCCTTTCTGATGATGTTAAAGCAGGTTTGGAAATGATAAAAAAGCGAGGTAAGGCAGAAATTGGCGAAAAAACAATGGTTGATGTTTGGGAACCTGTATTAAAAGCCTTGGAAACTAATTCATTAACAATCGACCGAATTAATGAGTATGTTCAAGCTACTTCTCCTTTAAAAGCTACAAAAGGACGTGCTTCATATGTTGGTGAACGTTCGATTGGTCATATTGATCCTGGAGCATTTTCATCAGGATTATTATTTAAAGCACTAATAGAAGCGGAGGAATAAAGATGTCTAGTACTGGTATCGTTATTGTTTCCCATTCTAAAAATATTGCACAAGGAATTGTTGACTTAATATCAGAAGTTGCTTTTGAGATTTCAATAACATATGTTGGTGGAACTGAAAAAGGAGAAATAGGGACAAGTTTTGAACGTGTCCAAGAAGCAGTGGAGGCTAATAAAGCAAATGTACTTCTGGCTTTTTATGATTTAGGTTCTGCAAAAATGAATTTAGAAATAGCAAGAGATTTTTCAGAAAAAGAAATTGTTATTAATAATGTTCCAATAGTTGAAGGGGCTTATACTGCGGCGGCTTTGCTGCAAGCTGGGGTAGAACTTGAGGAAATTTCAAAACAACTACAAGAACTGGAAATAAGTAAGTAGGAGAAATAGTTATGAAAGAATTTATTGGTGAATTTTTGGGAACCTTTATCCTTGTCTTACTAGGAGATGGTGTTGTAGCTGGTAATGTTTTAAAAAATACTAAGGAAGAAGGAACTGGTTGGAGTTCAATTGTTTTTGGCTGGGGAATTGCTTGTACAGTTGCTGTTTATGTGGCAGGATTGTTCAGTCCAGCTCATTTGAATCCCGCAGTGACAATTGCAATGGCTGCCACAGAATCTTTAGCATGGAGTAAAGTACTGCTTTATATTGTTGCACAATTATTAGGTGCTATGTTTGCTGCTGTTATACTTTGGTTACATTATTACCCACATTTTAAAGAAACCAAAGACTCTGGTGCAATTTTAGGGATGTTTTCTACGGCACCTGCGATACGCCATACCCCTTCAAACTTTTTTGGAGAAGCACTTGGAACAGCAGTTTTAGTAATTACTATCATGGCTATTGGTCCTAATAATGTTGCAGCAGGATTTGGACCAATTATTGTGGGGCTTGTAATCTTTGCAGTAGGTTTTTCTTTAGGACCAACCACGGGATATGCTATTAACCCAGCACGTGATTTTGGACCTCGCATTGTTCATGCACTATTACCTATCCCAAATAAAGGGGATTCAGATTGGGGATATGCATGGATTCCAGTGCTTGGACCAATTGTTGGAGGAACAGCAGGGGCATTAATCTATCAAATGCTACTGAATCATTTTTTGTAAAAACACATCATCGTCAATCAAGCCAACAAACGCCAGCATCAGTTGGTTGGGTTGGAAGACTAATAAAAAATAAAATGATAATTCACCTTATCTAGCTAAATAAACCGCTGGATAGGGTGCTTTTTTTACTACGCCAAGATATTATTTTTTTGAATTTAAATGATATAATAGAAATAACGAAACGTTTTCAGAAAAGGATTGAGATTTATGCCACTTCAAGACAAATATTCACCAATTATTGGAAAAGTAAATTATAATTCTTTCTCGGTTAAAGCTATCAAAGAGCTGGATTTTTCTGAGAAGGATGAACAATTAATTTTAGATTATCCAACAGTTTATATCATTGATGATAAAATTTCCGACAAGAAACATAATTATAATGTTTATGTTGGTGAGACAACTGACATTAATCGTCGGACTAAACAGCATTTAAACGATGATATTCGTAATGGTCGTGAAGATTTTAAAAAATTGAGTGACTCTTCCACTACTGAGATGTATATCATAGGTCACAAATATTTCAATAAATCACTTACACTAGATATTGAAAATAGGTTGTTGCATTATCTCCTAAGTTCGGAATCAGTAAAGAATGTCAATAATAGGCGTGGAAATCCTCAAAATGATTATTACACCTCTGAAATTATGGATTCAGTCTTTTCCAAAATCTGGCGTAAGTTACATTCATTAAACAATGTACTTTTCCCAATTGAGTCTGTTATCCGAGATTCTGCTTTATTTAAAGCATCTCCATTTCATAAATTGACGAAAGAACAAAAAGAAGCTAAAAGTAAAATTATACTTCAAATATTATCTAGTTTAACTCAAAACCTTGATGGACAATTAATTTTAGTTGAAGGAGAAGCTGGTTCTGGGAAAACTGTTTTGATGAGTAGTTTGTTATATGATTTATTTAATTCTAATGAATTCCCTGTATCTAAAGATAAAATGTCTATTCATCTTTTAGTGAATCATGAGCAACAATTGACGGTCTATCAACAAATGGCGAAGAAATTAGGGTTAAAAAACAAAAACGGCATTGATGTTGTTATGAAACCGACAAGTTTTATTAATTATCAATCGAAAAATAATTTAAAAGCTGATGTCGTTATTGTTGATGAAGCACATTTGTTGCTAACTCAAGGAAAACAGTCTTATCGAGGAAAAAATCATTTAAAAGATTTATTAGCCAATGCTAAAGTTGTTGTAGCTGTTTTTGATGAAAATCAAATTCTTACAACTGAACAAATTTGGGAAAGTGCTGATTTAGCAGAAATGAAATTAGATGCTCAATGTGTGATATCGTTACGTGATCAAATGCGAATTAACGCTCAACAGTCTACAATTGATTGGATTCGAAGCTTAGTAGATGAACAAGTTATTTATCCATTCAGAAAGGATGATAAATATGATTTTAGAGTATTTGATTCTCCGCAAGAAATGTACGATGCCATCAAAGAGAAAGACCAACATCAAGAGAATGGTATCTCACGAATGTTGGCAACTTATGATTGGAAATTTAAACAAAAGGGTAAACCAGAAGATAACCAATATTGGAATGTGACAATTGGTGATTTTTCAATGCCTTGGAATTTACAACTTCCTAAAGATAAAGCAACTAAAAATCTTTCATGGGCAGAACAGAAGCAAACTATCGATGAAATTGGGTCAACTTATACTATTCAAGGGTTTGACTTGAATTATGCCGCAGTTATTATTGGACCATCTGTAAAATATCGTGATGGGAAAATTATTTTTGATCCAAGCGCTAGCTGCAACGAAAAAGCAATCCGCAACAGAACATTAGCCGATGGAACTAGAATGAAATTCGGTGAAACATTGTTAAAAAACGAATTAAATGTCTTGTTAACACGAGGAGTAAATGGATTGTATTTGTTTGCTGTTGACGAAGAATTGCAGAAAGCGTTGAAAGAGGCGATTGAGAAAATAGAATAGGAGAATTGAATGGGAGACGAATCAACATCAGGTTAAAGGTAGATAAAAAATCAGATATTACTGATAATTTAAATAATTATATGGCTTACCGAATTTGAAGTAGAAGAATAGGTAAAGAATTATTTTAAATTAGTGCTTTTTATAATTTTTAAGAATGAACATACCTCTGGTTTTAGTTAGATACAAATTTATAATAAAAAAGAAGGGTATTAATGGACAGTTTATATATATCTAGAGTAGTTATAAAGAATTAAAGGAACTTTAAGGGCTTAGATGTTAATTTGCAACACAAGTCGGTAATCGTTGGTGAGAACAATGTTGGCAAAACAAATTTTATCAAGGCATTGCAGCTGATTTTAGATCCTTCACTTTCAGATGAAGATAGAATGCTATCTGAAAGTGATTTTAATGATTCTCTTAAGAATCCTATGGAGAATAATCAAGAAATTTTAATACAGATTTATATTAGCAATTACAGAAGAAACGTTGCAATAATGACAATGTTATCTGATGCGACTGTCTTGGATGCTGAAGGAAATGAAGTGCTTTTATTAAGCTATAAGTTTTTCCCACATATAGATGAGTTTGGAAAAAAAGAATATCAATATGAAGTATATATGCGAGATGATATGTCTAGAAAATTTGGTTCGAGAGAAAGAAAGTATCTTAATATAAAAGTAATTAAGGCACTAAGAGATGTAGAGGCAGATTTGAGAAACAGCAAAAAATCTCCGGTAAAAAAGATGCTTGATGATTATAAAATCAGTAAAGAAGTTCTTGAAAATATAGCAAGTGAATATAAAGAATGCGGTGATTGCGTTTTGGATTTAGATGAAATCAATGATATGACAATGCATATCAATGAACGTTTTTCAGAAATCCTTGGGAATCATGACTATGATATTTCGTTACAGGCAATGGAGGTGGATCCAACAAGGGTATTAGGATCGCTGAAAATGTTGATGGCAAATCGCTCTGTATCGGATTCAAGCTTGGGGCTAGATAATATTTTATATATTTCGTTGGTTCTTCAGATGCTAAAAGATAAAACAGTTCCAACTTTTGTTTCTGGTTCAGAATATAGGGAACTATTAACAAAGGAAAATAGCGAAATAATAGATGAATGCTATATTTCCAATGCAGGTGGAAATTATGTTTTAAGAACTGATTTAAATGAAGAGAACTATGCTTCATTGTATACATTTATGGCAGACAATGGACATGGAAACAATGCAGTTACTTTGCTGGCTATCGAGGAACCTGAAGCACATCTTCATCCAGTTTATCAGAGGTTAATCTATAAAGATGTTATTAATCGAAACGGATTTCCTATTCTTCTTACTACACATTCAACACATATTACTTCTGTAGCACCAATTAAGTCATTGGTACACTTGCATCAAGAAGCAGGGAACACAGTTGCTCATTCTACAGCAAGCATGCCTATGTTGGAAGGGGAATTTTTGGATGTTGAACGATATCTCGATGTTAAACGTGGTGAAATATTTTTAGGAAAAGGTGTGATACTCGTCGAAGGTATAGCAGAGGAATACATTATTCCAAAACTTGCTGAATTATTAGGTAAATCGTTGGATGAGAAGGGGATAGTAGTTTGTAATATTAATTGTACGAATTTTAAACCATATATGAAGATGCTTAATTCTCTTAGTATACCGTATGCAGTTATAACGGATGGTGACTTCTATATTGAAAATGTTGACGATAGAGATGATTCAAATAGAAATTATCATGTGATGGAGAAAGATGTAAAGGATAATGATACCTGCGGATCCCTTGGAAGGGAAAACGCTATTAAAACATTCGAAGCGTTGGATGATAGTGTGCCGGAAAATGTTGATTTAGCTTTATATTTTTCAGAACGAGGATATTTTATTGGTAAATACACGTTTGAGGTAGATATGATGGAATGCACGTCTACTGAAGCTGGTGAAAGGGCTTTTACTGATACATTTGATCAGTTAGTCGAGAGTAGTCGAAAGCAGAATAACTTTAAAAACAGATTGGAGAATCAAGATTATGAGTTCTGCTTACGAAGAATTGAAGATCAGAGTGTTGGTAAAGGAAGATTTGCACAGATTTTCTCGGGGAAATGTGTTACTGATAACTGCCCAGATTATGTAAAAAATGCCATTGAATATATTTATGCGAAAGTAGATGAATGAGTACGACGACTTATATTGAAAAACTAAGTAGAATTGAAAAAGATGAATACCAGAAGGCTGCCTTTGATAGTCAAAGTAATACAGTTGTATTAGCTGGGCCAGGAAGTGGAAAAACAACAGTTTTGACTTTAAAAGCCATGCATTTGCTAAATGGCGTAATTGCAGAACCGCGTGGTTTGGCATGTCTTACTTATAGTAGAGAGGCTGCAAGAGAATTTACAGAGAGATTAAAAGAATTAGGTTTGGTAGGGGGAAATAATATATTTCTTGGAACGGTACATTCATTTTGTCTCACAGAGATACTGGGTAAATTTTGTGATGTATATTCATTAAATATTCCGACGCCGATAAAAATTGCTTCTGAAAAACAAAGAGCAAAACTATTTGAGATAGCAAAGAAAAATGTTGGGTGCAATGATAAGTATTTTAAAATTGAGAGAATGAATTGTACAAGAATGCTTAGTATTTCTGGAGTAAGTAATATTTGTGTTGATAGAGACGAAACTGCAGAGATAATAGCTAATGAATATGAAAAACTATTAAACCAGGCCGGTGTTATTGACTATGAAACAATTATTATTGAGTCTACAAAGCTATTACAGGAAAAACCTTATGTTAGAGAGTGTATATCTGCGAAATATCCGTGGCTTTTAATTGATGAATATCAGGATTTGGGGCGACCGCTTCATGAAATGGTTCTCACACTTATAGACAATACAAAAATAAAATTCTTTGCAGTTGGTGATCCAGATCAATCTATATATGGATTTCAGGGAGCAGTACCTGATTATTTAATTGAATTAGCTGATAGACCTGATGTTCAGAAAATAACTTTATTGAACAACTATAGAAGCAATCAAGACATTATTGACGGTTCAGAACTTGTGTTAAATCAACAGCGTGGTTATGTTGCGAAAACACGAGAAAATGAAGATGCTGTTTATAAATTTATTGAAGTAAATGAAGAGTTGGATGACCAGATTGAATATTTTGTTAAAAGGATCGTTCCAGGACTTGTAAAAAACGGCATTCCCTATGAGGAGATAGCAGTTCTTGTTGGGAATAATTCGGAATGCAATAGTATTGCATTAAGATGCCAGAAAGAGAATATCCCATACTATATCGTAAAGCATCAATTTAATCGGAGCGATTTTGTTAAATGGGTAGAAAGCTGTGCTTCGTGGATTGAAGGAGATAAAGATATTGTTTTTTCGGATATAGGTGACTTTTGGATATCGTTGATAACAGTAAATGGCGCAATGTATTTGACAGATGAAGAAAAACTAATTATCAGAGAGCGACTGTATAAGGTTCTTGTGGAAAGCAAAGATTATGAAAAATCACTGACGAAATGGTTTGAATATGTAAGGAAAGAGCTATGTTTTGATAAGTATCTTGAACAAAATACGTATTTCCAGGATGAAAAAGATAATATTGATAATCTGATGAAAGAAATGTCTGGTAGTGAATATAAGGAATATGGAATAGATAAGTTTTCTAAAATCGGGAAGCCCGAGAATCAAATTGTTATTTCTACAAGACATAGTTCAAAAGGATTAGAATTTGAGGCAATAGTAATGATGGGAATGGAAGAAGATCATTTTCCAAGTTATTATGTTAAAAACGACGCCAGATTATTAGCAGAGGCTAATCGTTTGTGCTTTGTATGCGTAAGCCGAGCAAAACGTGTGTGTATTTTAATGAAATCAAGTTATTATACGATTAAAACTAAAAATGGTCCGTGGCGAAAAGAGTTCAAACCATCGATGTATTGGAATATATTATACTCAAAATATGGTAATATTAATACAAAGAAACTCCACTAAAAACTTCGGTAAAAATATGTTAAAATAAAGCAAGGTTATTTAGAACAGAATGGGAGTAGGTTATGGTTCCAGCGTATATTAGAATTCATGATGCGATTAAGAAAGAGATTGATGAGGGCGTTTGGGAAATTGGTCAGCGTTTGCCGAGTGAGCGTGATTTGGCGGATGATTACGAGGTGAGTCGGATGACACTTCGTCAGGCGATTACGCTTTTGGTCGAAGAGGGCATTTTGGAGCGCCGTGTGGGTAGCGGGACTTATGTGGCTAGCCACCGTGTGCAAGAAAAAATGCGTGGGACAACCAGTTTCACCGAAATTGTGCGTTCGCAGGGTAAAACGCCGTCGTCACAATTGATTTCTTATCAGCGAAAAACTGCTAATGAAACGGAAATCCAGCAGTTACAACTAAAAGCGACAGATACCGTGGTGCGTATGGAGCGCGTGCGTTTTGCGGATAACATTCCTTTGGTTTTTGAAGTGGCATCAATTCCAGAAAAGCTCATTCAGTCTTTCAATCAAGAGGACATCACAGAGCATTTCTTCCAAACATTAACGGATAATGGTTATGAAATTGGCAAGAGTCAGCAAACGATTTATGCTAAAAATGCAAGTGAGCGCGTGGCGAATTATCTCAAAGTGCCTAAAAATCATGCGGTGCTGGCATTGACACAGGTATCCTATTTCACAGACGGACGACCATTTGAATACGTTCACAGCCAATACGTCGGCGACCGTTTTGAATTTTATTTGGAGAATAATTAAGGAACAAACCATTCTCCAAATGTATATCCTAGAGGAAGTCACGAAAGATTTGAAATAACAAGTCATAAAACAGAACCTTATTGGGTGTCTGTTTTATTTTTTCCAATATTTCTTATTAATCTAGGACAACTATTTTAAGATAAAAAGCAGATTATTTGAGAAAAGTAAAAAGGTAATATATACTTGTATCAGATACAAATACAAGAAAGAGGGCAGGAAATGGATACAAAATTTTCGGTTGCGCTTCATCTTTTAGTGATGATTAGTGAAAGTGGCAAAAATTTGACATCACAAGAGTTAGCTAAAAGTGTTGGAACTAACTCGAGTTATATCAGGAAAGTAATCGCTCTTCTGAAGAGCGCTGATATTATTACTTCACATCAAGGTAAATCAGGTTACCAGTTGGTAAAAGCTCCTAAGGATTTGACATTGTTAGAGATTTATCAGGCGACACAAGAAATAGCTCATATTCATTTGTTTCAAATGCATCAAAATGCTAATTTAGAATGTCCAGTAGGTAAGCATATTGAGAAAGCAGTAAAGCCTATTTTTTTCTCAATTAATTCTCAATTAGAAAATGATTTGTCTAGCCAAACGCTAAGTAATGTCATTGATAATCTATATCGCGAAGCAAATTAAAAATAATAATTCCAAAAGGAAAAAATTTATGAAAGCAATGCAATTAACAACATATGACAAAAATAATATTACACTTGATCTTGTTCAGGTTGAAAAACCTGAAATTAATGCCAGACAAGTGTTACTTAAAGTTACCGCAGCTGGTGTTAATCCACTCGATAATATGATCTCTCGTGGTGAAGTAAAACTAATCGTTCCCTATAAAATTCCTTTGATTCCTGGTAATGAAGTTGTTGGGATAGTAGAAGCAATTGGTGAACAAGTATCAGGTTTTGAAGAAGGTGAACGTGTTTATGCTAGATTGCCATTGGATAGTATTGGAGCTTTTGCTGAATATGTAGCTGTTGACTACTCAGCCTTAGCTAAAGTTCCAGATTATTTAAGCGATATTGAAGCGGCAGCTGTTCCTCTCACAGCATTGACAGTTTTTCAAGCATTTGAGTTAATGCAGGTTAAAAGAGGTAAAACAATTTTTATTTCAGGTGGTACTGGAGGGCTTGGTGCCATGGCGATTCCCTTGGCTAAAGCTAGGGGGTTAACTGTTATTACGAGTGGTAATGCAGCTAATGAGCAGCGTGTGCTAGATCTTGGGGCTGATCGTTTTATTAATTATCAAACAGACGATTATAGTAAATTGCTTTCGAATGTTGACTATGTTTTAGATACTTTAGGTGGAAAAGAGACAGAAAAACAAATGACCATCTTAAAAAAAGGCGGACAGATAGTTTCGTTGAAAGGAATGCCTAATAGAGCTTTTGCGAAGCGCATGGAATTTTCAAAATGGAAACAATTATTGTTTGGATTAGCAGGTCATTCATTTGATAAACTTGCGACTAAATATGGTGTTATTTATCATTTTATTTTTGTTGAAGCGAATGGTAGACAACTTCAAGAGATATCAAATATTTTAGCAGAACGCAAACTTAGACCTTCAATTGATACAGTATATTCTTTAGATGCTATCAATAGTGCACTCGATAAAGTCGCTAATGGTCATTCACGTGGAAAGACAGTCATTCAATTTTAGTGAAAAGATAACATTGAAGACTTGAGTGACTATGATTTTTTATTATTACCTTTATTAAACAACAGCCTCTACAAGGTTGTTGTTTTTTGTCAGCATGATTCATTTTTTACTATAATCTAGATTTTCTAAAAGATTTACCACATATATTAACCATTTCTGACTATTAAATTCAGCTAAATTATGGTAAAATAAGGGCTATGGAAATTGAAAAAACCAATCGTATGAATGCTCTTTTTGAGTTCTATGCTGCTTTGTTAACGGATAAGCAGATGAATTATATTGAACTATATTATGCGGATGATTATAGTTTGGCAGAAATCGCTGAAGAATTCGGTGTGAGCCGTCAAGCAGTCTATGATAACATTAAACGAACAGAAAAAATTTTAGAAGCTTACGAGATGAAGTTGCACATGTATTCGGACTATATTGTTCGGAGCCAAATTTTTGACGATATTTTAGAAAAATATCCTGATGATGAATTTTTGAAAGAGAGAATTTCCGTTTTGAGTAGTATTGATAATCGTGATTAATCCGCGTATTACTCACTAAACAGAAGAACATTTGTAAAATTATAGAGATACTTAGGTAGGAGAAAAGATATTATGGCTTTTGAAAGTTTGACAGAACGCCTGCAAGGGGTGTTTAAAAATATTCGCGGAAAGAAGAAGTTGTCTGAAAAAGACGTCCAAGAAGTCACAAAAGAAATTCGTCTGGCATTGCTTGAAGCTGACGTTGCTTTGCCAGTTGTTAAGACTTTCATCAAGCGCGTGCGTGAACGTGCAGTTGGTCATGAAATCATTGATACACTTGACCCAACACAACAAATCGTTAAGATTGTTAACGAAGAATTGACTGAAATTCTTGGTTCTGAAACAGCTGAACTTGAAAAATCACCTAAAATTCCAACAATTATTATGATGGTCGGTCTCCAAGGTGCTGGTAAAACAACATTTGCAGGGAAATTAGCTAACAAGCTGATTAAAGATGAAAATGCACGTCCGTTGATGATTGCTGCCGATATTTACCGCCCAGCGGCTATCGACCAATTAAAAACACTTGGTAGTCAAATCAATGTGCCAGTTTTTGACATGGGAACTGACCACTCAGCTGTTGAAATCGTGACAAATGGTTTGGCACAAGCCAAAGAAAATCACAACGATTACGTTATCATTGATACGGCTGGTCGTTTGCAAATTGACGAAAAACTCATGGAAGAACTCCGTGATGTTAAAGCTTTAGCAAATCCAAATGAAATTCTTTTGGTTGTTGATAGTATGATTGGTCAAGAAGCTGCCAACGTCGCTGACGAATTCAACAAGCAATTGGACATCACAGGGGTTGTTTTAACTAAGATTGATGGTGATACACGTGGTGGTGCTGCGCTTTCAATCCGCGAAATCACTAGTAAACCAATCAAATTCACTGGTACTGGTGAAAAAATTACGGACATCGAAACTTTCCACCCAGACCGCATGTCTAGCCGTATTCTTGGCATGGGTGATTTGCTGACATTGATTGAAAAAGCCAGCCAAGAATATGACGAGAAAAAATCATTGGAACTCGCAGAAAAAATGCGTGAAAATACCTTTGATTTCAACGATTTCATCGACCAATTAGACCAAGTTCAAAACATGGGACCTATGGAAGATTTGCTTAAAATGATTCCTGGTATGGCAAACAACCCAGCGCTAAAAAACTTTAAAGTTGATGAAAAAGCTGTCGCTCGTAAACGTGCTATCGTGTCATCAATGACACCAGAAGAACGTGAAAATCCTGATTTGCTCAACCCAAGCCGCCGTCGCCGTATTGCTGCAGGTTCAGGAAATAGTTTCGTTGAAGTCAATAAATTCATTAAAGATTTCAACCAAGCAAAACAAATGATGCAAGGTGTTATGTCTGGTGACATGGAAAAAGCAATGAAGAAAATGGGAATCAACCCAAATAATCTCCCTAAAAATATGCCAAACGGTATGGATATGTCGTCACTTGAAGGCATGATGGGCGGTAATGGTATGCCAGACCTTTCAGCACTTGGTGGCGGAGATATGGATCTTAGCCAAATGATGGGCGGCGGTCTAAAAGGGAAAGTCGGCGAATTTGCGATGAAGCAATCAATGAAACGCATGGCAAATAAAATGAAAAAAGCGAAGAAAAAACGCCGTAAATAATGTTAGATAAAACAAACGAAGCTGAGACAAAAGTCTAGCTTCGTTTTTAGTTTGTTTTTGTTAATTTACTAAAAATAAAGTTTTCAAGACATCCTTTGATTTGATTCAGTAAATTTCTCATAACATCTTTCCGAAAAACTGTAATTTTCTTGAAAATTAAATCAGTCTGTGATATACTCCTATTGTAAAGACATCTCAGGAGAATTTTAGATGAAACGTGAAAAATTACTTGAAAAAATTGATGAACTTAAAGAAATAATGCCTTGGTACGTCTTGGACTATTACCAATCAAAACTTTCAGTTCCTTATAGCTTCACAACTTTATATGAATACTTAAAAGAATATCGCCGATTTTTCGAATGGCTTTTGGATTCTGGAATTTCAGATGTTACTAAAATTGCTGATGTTGAGTTAACAACCCTGGAACATCTTTCTAAAAAAGACATGGAATCATTCATCCTTTATCTGCGTGAACGTCCTTCTTTGAACACTTATTCAACAAAACAAGGTGTCTCACAAACAACGATTAATCGGACGTTATCAGCACTTTCAAGCCTGTTTAAATACCTAACAGAAGAGGTCGAAGATGAAAATGGTGAGCCCTACTTCTATCGAAATGTCATGAAAAAAATCGCTACTAAGAAGAAAAAAGAAACGCTGGCAGCTCGAGCTGAAAATATAAAAGGCAAACTTTTCCTAGGTGACGAGACCATGGCATTTATCGACTATATCGATACAGAGTATCAAAATAAGCTCTCTCACCGCGCCCTCTCCTCCTTCCAAAAGAATAAGGAGCGTGATTTAGCGCTTATTGCTCTTCTGCTTGCCTCTGGTGTCCGTCTTTCAGAAGCTGTTAATCTTGATTTGAAAGACTTAAACCTTAATATGATGGTTATCGAAGTCACTCGTAAAGGTGGAAAACGTGATTCTGTCAATGTTGCTAACTTTGCTAAGCCTTATTTAGAAGCTTATTTACAAATCAGAGCGCCTCGCTATAAGGCGGAAAAACAAGACCAAGCTCTCTTTTTAACAGAATATCGCGGTGTTCCTAACCGTATTGATGCTTCAAGCGTTGAAAAGTTAGTTGCTAAATATTCTCAAGATTTCAAAGTTCGTGTAACACCCCATAAACTGCGCCACACACTTGCAACACGTCTTTACGATGCTACTAAATCACAAGTCCTAGTTAGCCACCAATTAGGACATGCCAGCACACAAGTTACCGACTTATACACCCATATCGTCAACGACGAACAAAAAAACGCTTTAGATAAGCTTTAAAAATTAACCTGAACTATTAATAAGTTCAGGTTTTTTATCATCTCCTTGCTGACAAATAAATAATGAATGTTCTAAATGTGTTTTACATAATATTATTTATGTAAAACTAAACTTCAAGTGGCATGAAATTGCCGACAATCTTACCAATGATTTGAGGATTTTCATCATAAGGCGCGAATTTATCGGCGTAGTGTTTGTTGAGTGAGACTAAACGAAGTCCGTCCTCTTCTCGATAAACTTTCTTAATATAAGTTTGCCCATCCCAATCAACAGCATAGATAGCACCGTCATAATCAAAACCTGTTTGCTTAATCAAGACAACCTCACCATTTAAATAAGTTGGTTCCATTGAATCCCCAAAGACCCATGAAGCAAAGTCATGGTCAAGTTGTTCATCATAAAAAACAGTATCATAATTACCGTCACCAAAATAAGAATATCCAGTACCTGCAGATAATTTTTCAAAAACCTTGTAAGCATAATATTTAGGCAACTGAACTATTTTTTCTTGCTCTTTGAGTAAATCGTCAGCATAATTTTCGAGTTTGTGACGATTGTCTTGATTGAGTTTGAAATAGGTATCAACAATGTGATATTCAGATACAAAATAAGTTTCCTCGACATCGAGCAACCGACTCAAGAGGTTAAGATTTTTTTGATTTGGCTTTGTTTTGCCATTTTCCCAATTAAAGTAGGAAACTCTAGAAATATTAAGTAATTTAGCTACTTCTGCCTGTGAGTAACCTTTTTCTTCTCTAATATTTTTTAACTTTTCTCCAGAAAACATAAGCTCCCTCCTTGTTAGTTTATAAACTAACAATATTATAAAAAAATAAACCTAAAAAAGCAAGGGCTTAGCCCCTACTTCTGTTAATTTTTATGTGATGAAATTTCGACTTGTGTTCCTTTATCGATTTGACTATCGATAGTGATGTTTAGGTTAAGGGTGTCTAAAACTTGTTTGGTCATGTACAGCCCTAGACCAGTTGCTTTTTGGTGTTCATGACCGTTAAATCCAGTAAAACCTTCGTCAAAAAGACGTGGTAAATCTTCTTCTAGTATTCCAATACCATCATCAGATATAACGATATTTCCATCGCTTATACTAATGATAATTGTTCCGTCTGTTTTGGAATACTTAACGGCGTTATCAATAATTTGTGAAATAGCAAAGCTTAGCCATTTTCGGTCAGAACTCAGCTCCCAATCACCAATAACCTCAACAGAAAGATTTTTTAGCAAACACGGAATACGATATTTTTTGATAATCTTTGTTGTAACATCCTTGACAGATAGTTTTTCAAAGCGAAAATCGTCTTTGTTTTGACTGAATTTTAAATAAGTCAACAACGTATCAAGATAGTTTTGAAGTCGTGTCAATTGTTGCTGTACTTCGTTTGAGTCGAGTTGGTCAGTCTGTGCCATTAATGAAAGGGCTGATATGGGAACTTTCATTTGATGTGACCACATTTTGACAAGATTTTGCAAATTTTCAGTTTGCGTCTTTTCAGCTAGTAATTCATTAGCGCTAGTTTCTTTTAGTTTGATGATAATATCTTTATAAGCAAGTTCTGATGGCAATTCTAATTCATCCAATTCTTTTACATAAATAAAATGATGTAAAATAGATAATTTCTGCTTAAATTTAAGGTATTGCCAAATGCTGATAAAGATTAAAATCGTGAAATTAATTAAAATACTAACTTTAAAGTAAGCTAATGGCAGGCGATATAAGGCAAAAATAACAATGAATAATATACTTAAAAGGATATAAGTTAAATACCAGACGGAATATTCTTTAAAAAATTGTCGAATCATTTTAGAAGGTAGCCAACTCCTCTCACGGTGTGAATACGATCGAAACCTAATGGTTGTGTTTTCTTGCGGAGTCGTGTTATGTTAACACTAAGGGTGTTTTGGTCAATGAAACTTTCATTTTCCCAAAGCTTCTCGAGTAATTCCTCTTTGGGAACGACTTGATTTTGATGTTCAAAGAGAATTGCTAAAATCTTATTTTCTGTTGGAGATAGGGTGATATGGTCGTCACCGTTTGACAAAATCCCGTCACGTGATAGAGAAAAATGTTCTAATTGGTAATTATCCGAGGTAAACTGGTAAGCACGCCTTAAAAAAGCTGAAATTTTGGCATCTAAAATCGTTAGAGAAAATGGCTTTGACACAAAATCATCTCCTCCCATATTAAGTGCCATGACAGTATCCATTTCATCATCACTAGATGAGATAAAAATAATCGGCAATGTCATGCTTTTACGAATTTCTGTTGTCCAATAAAAACCATTAAAATATGGCAACGTGATATCAATCAAGATAAGGTCAGGTTTGATTTCTTCGACTTCCTGCTTGATAGCTCGAAAATTAGTGACACTAAAGACATCATAAGTTTGACTAAGATGTTGTTTTAAAAGTTTAACGATAGTTTCATCGTCCTCGACAATATAAATCTTTCCTTGTTTCATAGTCTTATTGTAACAAAAAATGGTCATCACGACCATTTTTTAGTAAAAATTTTCAGACTCTTTCAAATGACTGTTCGAAGATAGGAGTTAACGTTCAATAATTTTATAGTAAGTTCTACTTGTGAATTTATAGATGAAGAAATAGATTATGGTGATGCTTAGTATTGTAATACCACTGACGGTATAAATCATACTTGAGCTTGTTACTCCAAACAAGAGCAACATTTGTTTTAGCATGACAAGCGCTACGGCGAAGTGTAAAACTGCAAAACCGAGTGGCATAAAGAATACGAGTAGAATTTGAGAATTAATTGCTCGTTTCACCTCTTTTTTGCCCATTCCCACCTCTTGCAAAATTTTATACGATTTTTTATCTTCAATCCCTTCAGAACGTTGTTTATAGTAAATGATTAAGGCTGCACCAAGCAAGAAACTAATACCAAGTAAGAATCCTGTAAAGAGAAAGCCACCTGTAAAGCCATACATGCCCTCAAGGAAAGATGATTTGGTATCGACAATTCCTGTTGCTGCGTTGCCATCTGAATCAAGATATCGACCTGTTTCGTCTGAAATGTAACCGTCATTATTTGTAATTTTAGCGATTTCGGCTTTAGAAAGGTCAGCATAACCAGTGAAATTACTTCGGAATTGGAGATTATGTTGAGTAAAGAGCTCTTGAAGTTCATTTAAAACATTTTTATCACTAACGATTAACAACGCTGGATTATAAGTATTAGCAATATCAGGGAATATAACACTTCTTAGATTTTCGACATTGTCAAATTCTTTTCCAAAAAGAGTTAATTTTTCCAGTTGGCTATTTCCTTTTTGAACATAGAAAGCAGTTTGATTTTTCTTTAAAGTTGGTAGGCTATTACCCAAATCTTTAAAATCATCTTGGGTTATGATATATATATACCCCATTTTTGCCAAATCAGGAGTTTCTACATCTTGGTCTGTTATTGTGATTTCTTTATCGGTTGATACTGGAATATCTGAGAAGCCAGTATAGTAGGTGATGTAGTCACTTTCTGGTTTATCTAATTTATCGATAACTGCTGTTTTGAAAAAAGCTTCCGCATCTGTATCAGGCGTTGAATAGATTGTAATTTGAGTGTCTTTTGGGAACATATCGTCAGCTTGTTTTTGAGTATTGACATACAAAGACGTTGTTGTGGCAATCGTTACAAAAGCCATAACGGCTAGTAGCGTAATATTAGCAAGTCCGACAGCATTTTGTTTCATTCGGAAAATCATTTGTGCTGTGGTTACGAAATGTTCAGGTTGGTAAAAATATTTTTTGTTTTTACGACGGCGTTTTAGGTACCAAGTCATAAAACTGATGTAAAAAAGGTAGGTTCCAATGATAACAAGAACAACCGCGATAAAGAAACGATATAGGACGACAAGCGCAGCTATTCTCGTTGAAGAAATTGAAAGATAATAACCTGAGCTTAAGCAAATGATGCTTAACAATGCAAAGAGAATATTGCCACGTGGCTCTTTTTCACCCTGTTCTTGCCTCCTAAATAAAGCTAGTGGCGATGAACGACGGATATTAAAGAGGCTGATAAGTTCTAGGAAAAAGAAGATTGCAGCGAATGCAAACGCTGTGCTAATAAACGCTGCTGGTGATAAAGTCATTACCAACTGATTATAGTGTAAAAGATTAATAAAAATCAAATAAAACAATTGTGAAAAGACAGCTGATAAAAGGCTTCCTAGGATAATCACACCCACAAAAATAACAATCAGTTCAATAGTCGATACAAGACTGATTTGAAACCTGTTCATCCCAAGGATGTTATAAAGCCCGAATTCCCTACTTCTTTGTTTTAAAAGGAAATTATAACTATAAATCTCCATGATAATCGAGAAGATAAAAAGGACAACAATGGATAAGCCGAGTGTTACGGCACCATATGACATACTTTTTCCAACAGGGCTAAATAAAATCAGCAAAGTTGAACAATTTAGAAGAAATAAAATGGTGCTTGTGAGTAAAAATGGTCCAAAAATATTGACAGATTTTTTGAGGTTTGACCAAGCTAATTTAGCATAGAACATATTACTCACCTCCAAGAAGTGCGCTCATTGCAAGTGAAATATCCTTGTTGAATTCTTGATTGGTTTTGTTACCACGATAAATTTGGTGGAAAATGCGACCATCTTTGATGAAAAGGACACGTTTAGCATGACTAGCGGCGTTTGCTGAGTGTGTTACCATAAGCAATGTTTGACCGTCATTATTAATATCCTCAAAAAGGTTTAGAATATCTTCAGAATTGCGATAATCTAGTGCTGCTGTTGGTTCATCAGCTAAAAGTAACTGCGGATTTGTGATAAGGCTACGAGCGATAGCAACACGTTGTTTTTGACCGCCAGACAATTCAAATGGGCGTTTTGCTAACAAATTTTCAATATGAAGTTTTGGAGCGAGTGTTGCTAGTCTATTTTCCATTTCTTGGTAGTTAACACGACCAAGTACCAATGGTAAGAAAATGTTATCCTTGACAGAAAGCGTATCTAATAAATTGAAATCTTGAAAGACAAATCCGAGATTGTTTAAACGAAATTCTGCTAATTGGCTTTCTTTGATTTTTGTGATTTCTTTCCCATTTAGAATAACAGAACCTTTTGTTGGCTTTTCCAGAGTTGCTAAGATATTAAGCAGGGTTGTTTTCCCAGAACCAGATTCTCCCATGATAGCGATAAATTCATTTTCATCTACTTTGAAATCAACATCTTGTAAAGCACGTGTTACCTCTTTTGAAAAACGTGTGCGAAAAACTTTTTCTAAGTGATTAATCTCCAGTAACATAATTTCTCCTTTGTTTCATTATACCTTTTTTCGATTAAATAAAAACTCTAATTGGAATGTTTTTGCTAAAAAGCAATTAATTTAAATTTAGTATTTTAGTACTAAGGGTGTTTTAAAGGCTTTCTTCCACTCCAATACCAAAGAGCGAGACTTATTACTCCCACTACTACGATAAGAAGAATTGTAATAAGACTATAAAAAACTATCATTTTAAAAACCTCCTCCTATTATTTTGTGATACGGAGGGTGTACCAGACCATATAAGTAATGGAACCTAAAATAACCATGACTAACCAAATTAGAAGATTACTCCATAAATTGATATGTTTTTTGATTTCTTGACTCATATGACTGCTCCTCTCTTATTGACAAGTTTATTTTATCGAAAATTAGGTAGTTACTTCCTTACAATTTGAACGTCAAATCTTACAAAAATGTAAGGTTGCTTTCTGGCAACAAAAAAGCCCAAAACAAACGTTTTAGGCTTAACAGTTACTACTTACTTACCCATTGATTGCTTGTGCTATTTTTGTAAGGTATGCGTGGCTTTCAAGTTGTTTAATGGGTTTGTTTAAATCTTTTAAAATACTTGTGGCATGTTCGTTGAATAACGGCAGAGATTCTGCCCAATAGATTTTTCCTTGACCTAGTGTCAAACTATCATGTCTTTTACCTAAAGAGTCAACTAAATGATAGTGAATAATAGTCTCTTTTCAAAGTTTCTAGTGAGCGTTGTAAAGCTTTATTATCCCCATGCAGATAAATGAAAGCATGAGAAACATCATAAGTAAGTGGATAGCCTTTTTGAGCTAACAACTGGTCGAATTCAGACTTGCCAAATGAAAGTAGTTTTGAAATACCATTTTCAAAGATATGAAAATTCAAAGACATCTGGGTGATATTTTAGGCGACTTTCCATTTGCTCCAAGTCGCAACTAGCTTTTAGTCCTAATTGAATTGGAAACATTTTGTCACCTCTTTTAATATAGTATTGGAATACTAAACGTTAAGATAATCTTGCAAATCGTTTAAAGCACGTTCAGCAACTTTTTCATAACGTTCTTTTTTATCACGGATACGTGGTCCGTCAAGCTCTTTAACAATACCGAAGTTAACATTCATTGGTTGGAAATGTTTGCTTTCGGCATGTGTAATGTAATGTGGAAGAGAGCCGATAGCAGTCGTTTGCGGGAAGATAACCACTTCTTCTCCTTTAAAACGACGTACAGCGTTGATACCAGCAACTAGCCCTGAAGCGGCTGATTCCACATATCCCTCAACCCCTGTCATTTGACCAGCAAAGAAAAGGTCTGAATTTTGGCGTGTGGCAAATGTTTCAGTCAAAAGATTTGGAGAATCCATGTAAGAGTTACGGTGCATTACGCCATAACGGACAAATTCGGCATTTTCAAGACCTGGAATCATGCGGAAAACACGTTTTTGCTCACCCCATTTAAGGTGTGTTTGGAAACCAACGATGTTAAAGAGACTACCAGCAGCATTATCTTGACGTAATTGAACAACGGCATATGGTGTCTTGAATTCACCGTCACGAGGTCCTTTGTAGTCATCTGGGTATTCTAAGCCAACAGGCTTCATTGGACCATAGAGCATTGTTTTAATGCCGCGTTTTGCCATAACTTCAATCGGCATACAACCTTCAAAATATTTTTCTTTTTCAAAGCTATTAAGCGGAGCTTCTTCGGCATTGACAAGCGCTTCATGGAACGCCATAAATTCCTCTTTGGTCATTGGACAGTTAAGATAGGCAGCTTCTCCTTTATCGTAACGTGATTTCAAATAAACCTTGTCCATATCGATAGAATTTTTATCAACGATTGGCGCTGCGGCATCATAGAAATAAAAACCGTCGCCACCGTTCAATTCATGAATTTTTTCAGCAAGTGCATCTGATGTTAAAGGACCACTAGCGATAACAGTAATGGCATCAGTTGGAATTTCTGTGATTTCTTCACGAATGACTTCGATAAGTGGGTGATTTGTCACTTCATCTGTCACCATTTGTGAGAAACCGTCACGATCAACCGCTAAAGCACCACCAGCGGGGACGCGCGTGCTTTCTGCTGCCTTCATGATAACAGAGTCTAGACGACGCATTTCTTCTTTAAGCAGACCGACAGCGTTTGTTAAGCTATCACCGCGCAGCGAATTTGAGCAGACCAATTCCGCAAATTTATCTGTTTTGTGTTGTGGTGTTGCTTTCTTACCACGCA
This sequence comes from Streptococcus pasteurianus, assembly GCF_004843545.1. Classification (NCBI taxonomy): domain Bacteria; kingdom Bacillati; phylum Bacillota; class Bacilli; order Lactobacillales; family Streptococcaceae; genus Streptococcus; species Streptococcus pasteurianus. Next base: position 1,023,253 of record NZ_CP039457.1, read on the forward strand.
TTTCATAAAGTTTTACTGGAATGCCACGTTTAGCAATCTGATATGCAGCTTCAGAGCCCGCTAAACCAGCTCCTATAACGTTAATATATGATGATTGAGACAATATACTAATACCTCCAAAAACAAGCTTAGGAAGCCCTAAAACTCATTTTCCAGATAAGGGAGAAAGCCCTTATCCAAATCTTTCTAATTTTGATACTTGATTATCATAACATAAATTTTGTGAAACTCAAATAATATTATATAGTTTATTTACATAAATAAAAATATGTAAATAAACTATTGATTATCCTTTTTAATCATATTCTGATATTGTAAGTGAATACCAATGTGACCAATTCCCAAAATAATTGATGCCAAGGTCAGAAATGGATTTTTACCATAGATGGATATGCATAGAACTGCCAAAACTGGCAAACTTGCTCCGGCTACTGGAATTTTTAAAAATGTGGTGCACAAATCTGGCATTCTTTTTGGTCCCATAAAATAACGAATCCAAAACATTTCATAAAGAATCATGCAAAAACTAGCAGCCATCAGCCACCAATTCCAATTAGTCCAGGGCTGCCAGTTAAAATCAGAAAAGATGAGAATCAGACAAGTCACAAGTACTTCTCCGATACGTTCAAGTATGGATAAGTATTTATTTTCTTGATACTGATAATGTTCATAATCTTTAGGTTTATTTCGTGTCCAAATAAGATTTGGTATCATTAGTAGCATTAAAAAGATGAATCCAACATAAGAAAAGCCAAAATGCATAGTCAGTCATCCTCATTTAAAACAAACAAATCCAAGCAGATAGTAAAACACTTAAAATACTGAAAAGTGACCCAATGAGATAGTATTCTGCAAATGTGGGGCTTTCGGAAATTTTATTATAACGAGCGATTGATTTAGCAGTAAAAACAAGTCCGATTGAAGCGAATTGATTGAAAATGATACAAATACTCATCACAATACGTTCCAAAAGTCCAATCGTTGCTCCAGCACCTGGAATGGTATCCATTTTTTGACTGCTCTCTGGCTGGTATTTTTGAAAGAAAATCTTGAAAAAGACATTAGTCGGTTTTGTAATCAAGACGATAAATAGAATAATATTAAGCACTTCTCTTGTTAAGATATTTGGCAAAACTACACCTTTGGCAAGCGGGGCAAGTAAAAGTATAATTCCTAGATGTAACATTTGGTCCAAAAGGAAAGTTACCAACGGATTTAGCTTGAAACTATTAGCCACATGAGGTTTTCCAAAGTCAATAATAGAATGACTCAGCAAAATAAGCAAGCTAATGCCCCAGATGTTTGGGACAAAAATAGTTACCAAAATTAACGGAATAGCTACCCAAATGAGATGAATCAAAAGGTAAGTTTTATCGGTATTTTTACGGTCGGCAACTGTTTGGCTTTGCAACTGAAAGTCTGACAAAAAGTGACAAATCAGTAATAGGGTTAATATAGGATTTTGGCTAAGATAGTGAGAAAGACCTGTGATTGACATTAGTTTAACTCCTCTCCAGCGTTTTTAAACAGATTTAACGCACAATTTCGTGTTCGTAGGTAAACCTTGATATTGCTGCTTTTCAATCGTTTTGACAGCGCACTTGTGCTTAATTCGAGCTGTTTTCCCAAAATTTGTTGGTCAAAATGCTCATCATAAATACTAAGTTTTAAAAGTTCCTGCAAGATAATTTCTTGGCTAGCGCGCCAATTGGACTTAATTGCTTCGCTACTGGCAATCAGTGTATTAATAATGTTTACCTTGGTGTCATCTTCAAAGGAAACAGCGATTTGCGTATTGCCGTAATCATTTTTTTGGTGGATGTAATTGATTGCTTTTCTAGCGTGCCAGTAAGCGGGACCGTCAGCGCCAATGCTTTGCTCTGGGTTAATATCTGTCAGAATTTCTCCTAAGCCAAGACCAAAACGTACTTGATAAGGCTGCATTGCGAAGTTAATACGGTCAATTACCTGAAATAAAGGGGCGTCCAAGGTTAACAATCCTTGAAATTCATCACCTAAAGTGATAGATAATTTTGAAACCAAGACATCTTTAAATTCAATATTTAACTCGTTTAGGCAAGCCTCCAATGTTTTTTGGGCTTGGTAACGATTATCGATTTTTTTGGAATCAATAATATCTCCAATTAATGCAAAATAATTCATAGCGTACCTCTCATAAGTCTATTATAACAGACTTATCAAAAAAAGTCCGTTATAACGGCAATTATTTTAAAAGTCCATTATAACGGAAAACATATTTTCCATACAATCAAAAAGAAACTGAGCATCTCTGCTTCAGCTTCTATCGTTTTATTTAATTTTTGCTTCTTCGTAGTCGCATTCTTCATTGCTGCAGACGACTTGTTTACCACCACCGCGGATTTTCTTCTCAACCAAGAAGTCTCCAGATTTTGGACAAGAACGTCCGACAGGTTTATCCCATGATGTAAATTCACATTCAGGATAACGGTCACAACCATAGAAAATACGATTGCGTTTGGTTTTACGCTCAATTACTTGACCTTTGCCACAGACTGGACAAGTCACGCCGATTTCTTTAGTGATTGCTTTTGTATTGTGACACTCTGGGAAATTGCTACAAGCGTAGAATTTACCATAACGACCTAACTTGATAACCATTGGGTGTCCACAAACATCACAATCAAAGCCAGCTGGCTCATCTTTGATTTGAATTTTTTCGATTTCTGTTTCGGCTTTGGCAAGTTCTTTTTCAAATGGTTTGTAAAATTCATCGATAACTTTTTGCCATTGCTGTTTGCCTTCTTCGACTTCATCAAGTTTACCTTCCATATCAGCGGTAAATTTGACATCAACAATATCAGGGAAGAATTCAACAATCAAATTATTAACGATTTCACCAAGTTCCGTAGGTTCAAAACGTTTCGCAGCTAAGCGAACATAGTAACGTCTTTGGATAACGTCAAGTGTTGGTGCATAAGTTGACGGACGCCCAACTCCATTTTCTTCCAATGTTTTAATAAGTGTTGCTTCAGAATAACGAGCTGGTGGTTGCGTAAAGTGTTGTTCAGGATTTGTTGACACTTTCTTAACAATATCACCTTCAACCATGTCAGGCAACATCTTATTCTTGTCAGAATCGTTATATACGGCTAAGTAACCGTCAAATTTTACTTGACTACCATTGGCAGTAAAGCGTACGCTATTTTGCTCCAAGTTAACTTTCATTGTGTCAAAGACTGCTGCTGTCATTTGACTGGCAACAAAACGATTCCAAATCAATGTGTAAAGTTTTAATTGGTCTTTATCTAAGTGCTTAGCGATTGATTCTGGTGTTAGATTGACATTTGAAGGGCGAATGGCTTCGTGAGCATCTTGAGCTCCTGAAGCATTTTTAACACGGCTACCGTGTTTAGAGTATTTTTCACCGAAACGTTCTGTGATAAAGTTTGCGGCATCATTTTGCGCAATTGGACTGATACGTGTTGAGTCAGTACGCATATAGGTAATCAAACCTTGCGTTCCGCTCTTACCAAGACTGATACCTTCGTACAATTGCTGTGCAACCATCATGGTTTTACGTGTACGGAAGTTGATTTTATTAGCAGCATCTTGTTGGAGAGATGATGTCGTATAAGGAAGTGGTGCATTGCGACGACGTTCTTTCTTTTCAACCTTAGCTACGGTAAATTCATCACTAGTCAATAAAGCAAGAACTTTTTGAACATCTTCATTCGTTTCGAGTTTTAATTTTTTGCCATCAATGCCATAAAATGAAGCTTGGAATTTCTTCGTTCCTTTTTTAAAGAAACCGTCAATTGTCCAGTATTCTTCTGGTTTAAAGGCTTTGATTTCATTTTCGCGGTCAATGATTAGTTTTAATGCAACGGATTGAACACGTCCTGCTGAAAGACCTTTTTTAACTTTTTTCCAAAGCAATGGTGAGATAGAATATCCCACGATACGGTCGAGAACACGACGCGCTTGTTGGGCATCTACTAAATCCATATCGATTTGGCGTGGTTCAACAAAAGCATTTTTGACAGCGTCTTTGGTGATTTCATTGAAAACAACACGGTTTTTGTCATTCTCATCAAGATCTAAAATATGGGCTAAGTGCCAAGAAATCGCTTCTCCTTCACGGTCCGGGTCACTTGCGAGATAAACTTTTTTAGACTTTTTCGCTTCTTTTTTAAGGTCGTTAATCAATGGACCTTTACCACGAATATTAATATATTGTGGTTCATAATTATTTTCAAAATCAATAGACATGCTTGATTTTTTCAAATCGCGGATATGTCCTACTGAGGCTACAACTTTATAATTACGTCCGAGATATTTTTCAATTGTTTTTGCCTTAGCTGGAGATTCCACAATAACCAAATTTTTCTTGGCAGATGTTTTTTTCTTTATTGTTTTTTTGCTTGATTTTTTAACAGCTGTTGGGGCATTCGTAGTAGTAGTCGTTGCCATAAGCTCACTTCCTATCAGTAATAAACTTATAACATGATAACCCGCTTTTCTTAAACTGTCAATAAAAAAGTTATATTGGATGTGGTAAAATTTTTTAGAAAGCTCATTAAGCCTAAAAAAGTAGGGAATAAACACTAAGTATTGATGAGGGAGATTTTTGAAGAGATGTTACAGTAGCTAGGGTGGTCTTATGACTGTCCTCTTCTCATTGACTAAGCCTGTAGGCAAGTTGACTACAGGTCTTTTAATCAAAAATGCCTCCTTTGCTTTTGACAAGAGAGGCATTGATCGCTTATTTAGGTTTATCCTTATTAGATGGGACATCCTCAAGGGGAACATCTGTATCATCTCTGTTTCTTTATAGAAAAAACTTGCTTATATTTGATATTCCGAAAGGATATCTAAGCCTGATGTGACGCATTTTGCGCCCTCTTTTATCAAATGATGACAGCCATCAGATTTTCCATCTAAAATATTTCCTGGAATGGCAAAAACGTCTCGTCCTTCTTCCAATGCTCTTTCGCACGTAATCAAACTGCCTGAGCGCAGCTTAGCTTCTACTACGATAACGCCTTGTGATAAACCTGCAATAATACGATTTCGCTCTGGAAAATGGAATTTCAGCGGTGCTTCTCCTGCTACGTACTCACTTAATACGAGGTGATTTTTAACCATGTACTCCTGCAACTGCTTATTTTCTTTGGGATAATAAACGTCCAGTCCACAACCGATAACGGCAATCGATGCACCACCGTTTTTTAGAGATGATAAATGCGCACTGGTATCAATGCCACGCGCCAACCCACTAACGATAACAAAATGATTCCCGAGTTCTTGGACAATTTTCTGTACGGATTTTGTCCCTGTTGCTGATGCTGTTCTTGCTCCTACTACTGCCATTTTGGGGCGATTGAGTAATTCTAAATTTCCTTGATAAAACAGCAAAACAGGTGGATTATAACAATGTTTGAGTTCTAATGGGTATTCGTCATCTAGTATGGAAACACTAGGAAAACAATTAAATTCTTTGCGCAATTCTTTGATGTCCAGTGCTTTGTATTTTTCCATAAAAAGGATAGGATTTTTACATTTTGAGACGACTGCCATATTACGCAAAGATAGTGATTTCTCTTGCTTTTCTTGATAATCCAAAATAGCTAAAATATTAAGATTTGTTAATCCTGCTTTTTTTAATTTAAACAATTCAAAATTATTCATGTTTTCTACCTCACTAATTTATTATTCGAAAAAAAGCCCTGAAAAAACAGGGCTTAGTGAATCTATTTTACGTATTAATCAAGCGTTTTTATGATTTTTGCAGGATTTCCAGCGAGAACCACGTTATCGCCAAAAGATTTTGTGACGACTGCGCCAGCACCAACGACAACGTTGTCTCCTAAGGTAACCCCAGGTAGAATGGTCACGCCGCCGCCAAACCAAGCATTATCTCCAATAGTGATTGGTGCACCGTATTCAAGACCTGAAATACGTTCTTTGGCATCAAGTGGGTGTAACGGTGTTAACAATTGACAATTTGTTCCAAACATTGCGTTGTCGCCAATGTGAATCTCGCAGATATCAAGCATGGTACAGTTATAATTGGCATAGAAATTCTCACCCACATAAATATTTGAACCATAATCACAAACAAAACGTGGATTCATTGCCAATTTTTCACCTGTTGACCCAAACAGAGTTTTTATAATTTCTCTTTGCTTATCACGGTCGTCCTCGTTATTAAACAACTTCATTTTTCGGCGTGCTTCCAGACGCATGGCAGTTAGCTCTGCATCTCCAGCATCGTATAGTTGCCCAGCTAACATTTTTTCTTTTTCGCTTGTCATATTAAGGCTCCTTTAGCATGGATTTTATTGGTTCGAATGTTTTACGGTGAATTGGTGTGATGCCATATTTTTTTAGACCTTCTAAGTGCTCTTTGGTTCCATAGCCAACGTTTTTTTCAAAGGCATACCCAGGATAATCATTGGCATAGTCAGCCATCATGCGGTCACGTGTTACTTTAGCAACGATAGAAGCCGCTGCAATTGATAAGGAGTTGGCATCACCTTTGAGGAGTGATTGTTGTGGAATCGAAGTTTCCAAATGCATGGCATCAATTAAAAGATAATCAGGTTTTGTCACCTCACCTTTCAGTTGATTAATGGCTTGCAACATACCGACTTTTGTAGCTTCGTAGATATTAATCTGGTCAATGACATTATTGTCAACAATTCCGATTCCAATTCCTAAAGCACGCGCAAGGATTTCTTGATAGATTTCCTCGTGGTGCTTCTTAGGAATTTTTTTAGAATCATTGAGGTGTTTAATTTTACAATTTTTTGGAAGAATAACGCACGCTGTGACAACAGGTCCTGCTAATGGTCCTCTACCAACTTCATCAATCCCAGCAATGGCTTGGTAACCTTGTTGATAAAGTTCTTTTTCGTAGCGCAGCATATTTTCCAAGCGTAAGTCTTCATCAATATCCGCTTGAATAGCTTTTTTTCGCTGCTGAATCGCCTTTTGGACCCCTGCACGACTATCTGAGTCATAAGCTTGCCAGCATGCGTCATCAAGGCTCTCAATCGCTGCTAGCGCTTCTTTGATTTCTTTAACGGTCGCCATTTTCAACTTCTCCTACGACATCCAAAGTGTAACGACCAAGTTTGCCTTCGCGGACATCTTTAACAAAAAGGCTATAAAAACGGTCATAATCATTACGAAAGCCCAATTTTTGTGTCATAGCCATAATAATCTCAGGCGCTTCTTCTTCTAAGCTGATACCTTTGAAGCGTTCAACAAGACGTTCTGGATAGTATTCTTTAAAGAAATTAAGCCCAAAAATCGTTACTTCATCCATTGGCAAAAGCTGGTCCTTAATAGCACCTGTTAAAGCGAGTTTGAGCCCCACTATTTCGTCCTCGAATTTTGGCCAAAGAATCCCTGGAGTATCTAGGATTTCCAAGTCTTTATTAGACTTAAGCCATTGTTGTCCTTTAGTAACCCCAGGTTTATTGCCAACGACTGCAATTTTTTTACCTGCCAAACGGTTCATTAATGTTGATTTACCAGCGTTTGGAATACCAATAATCATTGTACGCAAAGTTTCTTTTTGAATGCCACGTTCACGTAATTTAGCTAATTTATCAGCCATTAATGATTTGGCGGCATCGGTTACCAATTTTACAGTAGCTTGTTCTTTTGAATTAACGGCTAGGGTTTTGATGCCTTGTTTTTCAAAATAGTTACGCCATTCTTTTGTACGATTACTATCAGCAAGGTCGGCTTTGTTCAAAATCATTAATTTCGGTTTATCTCCAACGATTTTGGTTAACATTGGATTTTGGCTTGATAGTGGCAAACGAGCGTCAACTAAAATTGTCACAAAATCAACGTGTTTCAGATTTTCCTGAACTTGTCGGCGTGCTTTCGACATATGCCCAGGAAACCATTGAATAGTAGCCATGTAAAATAAATTCCTTTCGTATCAAGGGGTTAACGGGGGTAAGGGTAAGCCTGCCTAAATTTTGTCAGGTCACCAAATTTAGGCTAATTTTACCAAACCATTTCATCCCCAATAATTTTTTGCTTTCCTTCGCGAATACATATTATCTCAAAATTAGGATGATATTAACAATTTTGCTAGAAAGTTAACATTAATATGCCTTGGAAGATAGCTTTCTTTTATTCCAATTATATCTCGGAACTCTTTTAAATTCAAATTCGTTTTTCTGCTTTTTTTCAATCCAATCATTTAGTGTCTGAGAATACTTCCAAGATTAATAGCTTAAAGCAGAAAAAGAAAATCGAGATTTATATTTAATAGGAAAATTGACAATGCTATTATATCATGATTTTCTTTATTTTACCGTATTCTTACGACGGTTTAATTCCTTGTAATAATCTTTCACGACACTACGGACAACTTTCTTTAAACAACTTTCAAAACGACATTGAACTGTTTTCTGGAAGTCAGACGGTTTCATCAATCTCACCTCCTTTCCTTTATGATTTGAAAAGTGTTTATCCCTCTTTCCGCACCATATAAGGACAGCTAGGTGTGATTTCATGACCTCTTTTGAAAAATTTTTGATTTTTTTCGGGTATGAAAAAAGCCCGCACAAAACATATGGTCTGTACGAGCTTTTAAAGCTGAAGCATATTTAATTTTTAGTAGCGTGCTATTATTAGGTTGAGTTTGATTGTAAAGAATTGTGCTTAAAGCTTTCCATAACGCAAGCTCCCTTAAAGCACCGTATCAATGTTGGCATGGTTTTTCAAATTACTCTGAAAAATTATGAACTGTTCCTTTTGGAAATGTAATTGTCAGTCTTGTATATTCTTTTTCCATAGAAGCAATATCCAATTTCAAACCCAATCTATCGCATAATTTTTTCGATAAATACAGTCCCATACCCGTTGCATTTGCTTTGCTTCTATTTGAACCAGTAAAACCTTTTTCAAATACACGGGATAAATCAGATGTTTTTATTCCACAGCCGTTATCTTCAATCACAAGCAGTATATTTGTTCCGTTGTCTTGACTGTATATCGTCAGTTTATTTTCCTGCTTGTCAAAATACTTAATCGCATTTTGCACGATTTGAGATAAAATGAATGTCAGCCATTTTTCATCAGTATAAACGACATTCTCTATGTCATGGATATTGATAATTACTTTCCTTTCCATAAGTGCATGGCGGAATTTCAGAATGATATTATGTATCACTTCGTCTAACTGCAACTGTTTTACAAAATAGTCCTTTTCCGTGTTTTCACTTCTTGCATAATAGAGCATTTGTTCCACTAACTGAAACATCTTGTCTGTTTCTTTTTTTAACGTGTAATTTTTCGTATTATCAAGCGTCAAAGACAATGCCCCTATCGGTATTTTAATTTCATGGGTGAAACTTTCCACATATTCTTGATAATCCTGCTTTTCCTCTGTGATTTTACCGATTTCATCATTCATAGATTTGCAGGCTTTTTTTAGTGCGTAGTAATAGGCTTCATTTTGAAATTCTTTTGGCTTTGGTAAAATGTCTGCAATATAGTAGGTTTCTTCCAGTCCGTCTACTAAATCAATAATATGTTGTGAAGTCTTACGTTTCTTCCGATACAAACACCATTGAAAAAGCCCTTGTATGCCGATGAACAGAATTACCAGCAATACAACAAATAGCGTATCTACACCGTAGAAAATCAAGAGAAATGCTACTAAGGTAAGAAAGAAAAGTTGAAACAATATCTCTGTTATTTTTTCTTCTAAGAATGCAAAAAAGCTCACAGTTTCCAACCCTTTCCTCGTATATTTTCCAATAAATGAACAATACCGATTTCTTTCATTTTCTTTTTTAGACGAGTCATATTAACCAGTAATACATTCTCGTCCAAATAATATTTGTCGTTCCACAGCTTTTCCAATAGTTCTTCTTTGCTAATAACTTTATCTTCGTTCATAAAGAAGTAGTATAAAATACGAAATTCATTTCTTGTCAGTTCAATGCTTTTCTCTTGATACTTCAAAATAGATAAATGTAAATCAAGGGTACAATCTTTTTTGACAAGCTCACGGAAATTGTTCGGGTTCGATAACTGCAATGCACGCTTGATCTTCTCAAGAAGAATAAGTGTGTCATAAGGCTTTGTGATAAAGTCAATTCCGCCCACTTGAATACTTTTCAATTCGTCAGCATTTGTATCTCTGCTTGTTACAAAGATAATAGGTACTGGCATAACTTGTTTGATTTTCCTGCATACCTCATAGCCATTTTCATACGGGAGGTTAATATCAAGCAAAACCAGCTCTACGCAATATTGCTTTAATTCCTCTGTCAAATTTTCAAAATCAGTCAATAAGACTGTTTCATATCCTTGTGTGTTCAATAATTTAGAAAGCTCCAGACGAGTGATTTCATCATCTTCAATAATTGCTATTCTCATTTCAACACCCCCTTGATTTACCATTATAATAATTTCACGGCAGGAGAGCTAGAAAAATCTAACTCTCCTCATTGATATTTCGTTTGAAACCGATATACGTTGCAATCCAATAAATACTATAAATTAAGAAGAAGATAATTAAATTCAAGCCAAAGTACATTAGATAAAGGTATTTATCTCCCAAAATTTGTTGATACACATTATTCAATGACGACATCATCACGAAAGAACATAATATTGCTGATATAGCAGGGACACAGAATAATATCAATAATTGTTTTCTGATTGTCTTAAATAGCGACTTGTCATTTATTCCTAATCTTCGCAAGGTTAAGTAGCGATATTTGTATTTAGTAGAGTCGCTCAATGATTGAACTGCCAAAATTGTTCCTACTGCGGAAATCAAAATAAATGCAATATACATAAACAGACTGGCTACTATTGCAACCATTGCTTTTTGTTGTTCTATTTCTGCACCTCTTACATTTACTCTATACGATTCGTCATTTATTTCTCCATTTTCATCAACCTTTACTAATTGATGTTGCATATCTTCTTTTATCTTATTTTCTAATTCTGCGTCTGTTTCTTCTTTTGTATCTATAATCAAATGATTTTCTGATACTTCAAGTCCTTGAACATATTTATCTGGAAGCACAACAACAAATCGACCAATATTAGTTATAGAGTTCCAATAAGACTTAGTGTCATAGCCTTTTAATTTCAAATTCTTATTTGATACTGTTATGGTTTCAATATCTTTGTTATCTTCAACCTTATATGCAAACTTGCTATTTGTAACTATATAGTATTCGTTATCATTTAAAGAAAGTAACGGCATCTTTCTTAATTCTAGTAACCTATTATAATCACTTAATTTCAAGACTGGGTCAAAATCATAATATTCTGCTTGAAAGAAATTTTGCACCTGATGATTAGGTTCTTTATAAATGTCATACTCGATGGTATTATCAATCGTATATTCTTCTTTAATTACTTGAATATATTCATCAAATGCCTTCTTATCATCAAAGAGTTGTACATCATATGGTGCATTTAAGTTCACGCTAATATCATACGAAGCCTTGTTGATACTAGAATAATTCAGAGCCAGTAGTGAAGTTAAAATCAACATAATTACGCTAACCATTAAATAGGTAAGTGTTTCTTGCTTATTAAAATTATCCATAGTACAACGTGAATTCCAAAGAAAAAGAGAAATCACGCCAAGAATAATACTTAAAACAAAAATGACATTTCTTTTTTTACTGTCACGGAACATTTTCTTTTCATTTTGTTTATCAAAATAAAGAAAATCACGTATTGTCATTTTTCTTATTCTTCTTAAAAGATTAAGTAATACCAAAATATAAATAGCTAAAAAATAAATTATCAATAGCCCAATAGAAACGAAGTTCAAAGAAATAAAGAGAGTTTTGGGAATACCCAGTAAGTTTACGATTACTAACGATACAAACTGGCTGAATAAAAAGCCAATGGGAATAGCTAATACAAATGCTAAAATTCCCAACAGTATATTTTCAATTACAACTAAATGGGCAATTTCTTTTTTCTTAATGCCAAGAAGCATATATGTTCCTAATTCTTTACTTCTTTTTTCAAACATAAATTTTGTTGTATAGTTAATCAAAAAGCATATCACAAAAATAATAAGGATATTTACAGCAAATAATGAATTCTTAAATGTATCCATACTGGAACATAACTTTACAATTTCATCAGAACTTGCCACCAAATTAAAAGCAAATATAAGAGAAAAGGAAGTAGTAACGGTTATCAGATAAATCAAATAATCTTTCATACTCCTTTTTGTATTTCTAAATGCTAACTTACCTAACATTTCCCACTTCACCTCCGAGCAAGGTTAATATATCCAGTATTTCATTGAAGAAATCTTTTCTGCTTTTTTCCCCTCTGAAAATTTCATTGAATATCTTACCGTCTTTTAAGAACAGAATACGTTCACAGAAAGACGCACTAAACGGGTCATGTGTTACCATTAAAATAGTAGCCTGCATTTTCTTGTTGATGTCAGACATTGTTTCCAGTAACAATCTGGAAGATTTTGAGTCCAAAGCTCCTGTCGGTTCATCAGCTAATATCAGTTTCGGTTTATTGATTAAAGCCCTCGCACAAGCACAACGCTGTTTTTGTCCGCCCGAAACTTCATAAGGAAATTTTGATAAAATATCTCGAATACCCAATTTATCGGCGATAGCATGAATTCGTTTGTCAATATCAGCAGGGTTCTGTTTGTTGATTACCAATGACAAAGAAATGTTTTCTTCAATCGTTAAGGTATCTAAAAGGTTAAAATCTTGAAAAATGAACCCTAGATTTTCACGTCTAAAATCAGCAAAATCTTTATCTTTGATTTTGGTAATATCTTGATTGTTGACTGTAATATGTCCGCTGGTTACGGTATCAATCGTAGAGATACAGTTTAATAGGGTAGTCTTTCCAGAACCACTAGCTCCCATGATTGCGACAAATTCGCCCTTGTCTACATACATAGAAATACCGTCTACTGCCTTTGTGATATTTCCAGAGTTACCTCCGTAGTATTTTTTTACTTGCTCTAAATTTAAAATGTGTTCCATTAAAAATCGCTCCTTTCTTTCTGCCACATTTATTTGTTTTGGAATACAATTAAATTATAGCAAGGGCAGTATTCAATTACACTTACAGTTTTGAAAGTAAACGGAGAGTAAAAGAGCCGTGATAATGCAGATCACAATTTTGTGAAGCATTTCCACGACCCTTTTCTTAAACTTTTATCTTCGTCTTTTTCGTAATGATATAAATATATTCTTCTGGCGTAGGGCGTTTATTCCCAAAATACTTTTTGAAATTTGCCTGCACCTCTGGGTCGGTGCTATTCATAGTTTCATCAATCGTTGCTTCAATATTTTTCCGAACATCAGCTAATGACATACCACCAGCCTTTGCACCTGCCCTTAATGCTTTTTTAATATCTCGTTTTTTAAGCCCTATCATTAGAACCAACTCCCTAAAATACGTTAATCTTCTTTTTCAAAAATTAAATCTATCTTTCGCATACAACCTTTTGCGTCAACTTCTGTCGGCACGAACCCTGCATAGCGATACCCATTTTTTGCATAGCCATTGATAATTTCCTTATGTTTATCGGTGCAAAGGAATACAACATCTTTCGCAGTATAATTGATTTCTACATATTCATATTTTTTCATTTACAAGACCTCTTTTCATATAAAACTCTTATACAGATTGCTTCATAAAATCTTTATTTTTAAGTAACTTTTTGATATTTAAAGAACTATTCTTGATTTTGATGGATTATCTTGACAGTAAAAAACATGTACCATACTTTCTTTATTCGGAACATTATTACCTGCACTAATCCATTTCCTACGAGTATAGCTTTTTCCATTTACCTCATATTTAACTTTTATCAAAAATGGAAAAGTTGCACCGTCCATTGCATGAACTCGTGTTGATTTATTGTTTATTTTTAACCACCATTGTTTAGTGACCGAAATTACAGTACCCATTGTTTCTTTTTCCATTTACATCACTCCAATTAAAATATATTCTTCATTTTTCTTTATTTCCCTTATTTTTGCGATATTCTTTGATTACTTTGTTTCTTAAAGGAATACCGACACCCAATATCAATCCTACTACCAAAATAGTCAAGTCCATAAGCACACCTCTCTTTTCTAAAACTCTTTTTTCTTTAGTATTGTTAAGCTAATAAGATAGGAGATACCTAAAATAACAACTGAAAGCAATAAAAATAATATTATATATACTAGTGGCTCAAATTGAGGAAGCTTTTTTAAAAGTGCATATAAATCTATTCCCATAAATTCAGTAGCCTTTATAATAAGCAGTCCTATGACAAATATAAATCCCATTACACCTATAATAGCAACTCTTCCTTTTTCGCCACCAAATTTCAAGATAAAAGGAAGCATGATTGATAAAATCAATAAAATAGTAGGAAATAAAGAACCTGCTGTTATAAAAATTTCATTAAAACTGCCTGTTTTTGCAATACCAATAGCAATTAAACTAATAACAGTTCCCAACAGCAAAGAAGTTATTCCCGAAATCAATCCGAAGATATATTTTTCAAGTACATAATCTTTTCGTGTTATCGGTAAAGAAAATAAAAAAGCATTTCCATTATCAAATTCATCATAGCTAATTGAACTCAACGAGAACAATGAACCAACAAAGCCTAAGAAACCAATAGGAAACGAAGTCCCTGGAGATGTTATTATCATTATCAGTGAAATGGCAACAATCGCCATAAAGAAGTTTTTTTGTCCTTTCAGTAACTTAAAATCTTTAATCAATAAACCTTTCATTATTCAACACCTCTAATCATCATTGTTATTACTTCGTCTATATTTCCTTTTTCAATCGCTATCTGAGGATAATTTTCGATATAATACTGTTTTTGATTAGTTAAACAACTATATCCATAGCTTTCGTTTTTTGTACGTAAAATATATTGTCTATCTAATTTAGAATATTCTTCTTCATCAACTTTAAGCAGGGCATAATCGCTTAATAATACATCAGTATCTTCGTGCATGATTACCTTTCCTTGATGTATCATATAAAGGTCATCACATAAAGTTTCTAAATCACTAGAAATATGAGAACTAATTAAAATAGAGCGTTCTTCGTCCTTTTCTATAAAATCTCTTAGCATTTCTAGTAATTCATCTCTAGCTATTACATCTAATCCCGCCGTTGGTTCATCAAGAATTAACAACTTTGCATTGTGTGAAACAGCAACTAAGACTTTTACTTTCGCTTTCATACCAGTTGAAAAATCTTTTATTCTTTTATTTCGTGGAAGCTGAAACTTTTTAACTTGTTCTATAAAAAATGATTTATCAAAATTTTGATATAGACTATCAATAATAGGAATAATATCATTGATTGTTAAATATCCACTAAAGCCAGAGTCTGAAAGAACTACTCCCAAATCTTGTTTATCTTTTGCAGTAAAATCTTGTAATGACTTTCCAAGAATATTTATAGTTCCACTATCAAAGGAAATTAACCCTAAAATAGCTTTAAATGTAGTGCTTTTTCCTGCACCATTTTGACCAATCAAACCAGTTACATGACCTTTCTTTACTTCAAGTGAGTAATCAAGCGAAAAGTTTTCATAACTTTTTTTCAAATGTTCAATCTTTAACATATCTAACCCTCCAAAATTAACTCAAATAGTTTTTTTATATCTTCATCACTGATACCGTAACATCTGCCTTTTTGAATAACTCGTTCTAAATCAGTTTCTAATTCCTTTTTCTGCTCCTCTAATAAAAGCTCCGTATTTGTAGCAGTAACATACGTTCCTTTTCCATGAATTGTCACTGTAAATCCCTCATTTTCCAAGTTATCGTATGCTTTTTTTACAGTTAAAGCACTTATTTTTAATTCTTTTGCAAGAGAACGAACAGACGGAAGATTATCATTTTCTTTTAATTTTCCATTCCGAATTAAAGTTTTAACTTGTTCTACTATTTGCTCGTAAATAGGTATCATTGAAGAATGGTTTATAATAATTCTCATCTCACAGCCCCTTTCTGTATAAACAGTGTATAACAGAACGATACTGTTGTCAAGTGTTATATAGTGTTTTCACAAAAAAGAGTGAGGCGTGCAAATCTGATAAGAAATGCACGCTATATAATTTATCCTACACAATCTTCCAGTTACTATCCTTATATAGCACAAACGCCTACTACCATACCTGCATTGCCTTTGGAATCTCATCATCTGAAATCTGGTCGGCACTCATGTATGAGCTATGATCTTGTAGCCATTCTTAAAATTTGTATTGATGTCAATATAATAGGTAGTTTCACCCCAACTTTCATTGTTGTAGTACCAATATAACCGTCATTTATTTCTTTTTAATGATATCGACATGCTCTGCATTCTTCGTCCAGCATTGTTTGCTTTCAGCATAAACGAACGGGTGTAGTTGGTAAAGCAGTGCGGTTCAATTAGCTTTTTAATGCATGTCGTTCTATTTCCATATAGCAATGACCTGTCCTCATTTTGTGAGGATTTCTTTTGATATGGTTTGCTTGAAGAGTGACTTCCAAACGACCAATTGATAATAGTTTTTGAATGGCATATGAAAACACCTCTGAGTTTATTGTTAGACTCAGAGGTGTATCTACTGTTGTTTTTAAGTTAATTTTAACATTGATTTCTAATAAGGAGGTTAGATTTATGAAAGTTTTTTGTCAATTATAATTTTGCTTGCCACTTATTAGCCCAAACTAAGTCATTGGCTTGACCTTTAAAGGCTGCTTTTCCTTCTAGACAGTCTAAGAGGGATTCAATAGTATTAGCATTATGATGATAAGCGTTAACAGCCGTTTTAACCATAGTAACATCATGCAGATGGGTTGTATAGTTGAGGGAAACAAAGACTGTTGGTACTTCGTGAACATACCATGGTACTTCATTAGACATGGCTGTCTTCCATTGGATACGATAGTTATTTTGAGCCCCATAGCCAATGACATGAGCAACAGTCAATGCCAAATCTACGTTGTGACGATAAGTTAAAGTTTCACCTTTGACACGAGTGTTACCATCATTAATCGTTACTTCATAGCCCCTTGCTTCTAGGGCTTGTTTCAGATTTTCAAGTACTTCATCATTTGTAGCCATAATACCTCCTTTTTCCCCCTCCAAATAGTATAGACGAATGCGTCTGTGAGTTTCTGGGCTAATTGGGAGATTTCCTTGGGTATCTTTTAAAAGAGTAATAGCCTTTTGCGAAGCTTCTTTTTGCCAAGCCAGGTGCTCTTCACACCCGATAACGGCAAGTTCTTCAGGAGATTTAAGAAGACTACCATCAGCTTGTTTGATATGGAGATTTAATTTTGCTTTTAGACCTAAAATACGACGTACTGCGTCATCTAAACGTTCTTTAGAAATCACTCCTTCTTGGTAACCTTTGAGCATGAAGTTAAAATCTTCTTCCATATCATTAAAGAATAAGAACATGTCACAGCCTGCTGCGATGGCTCTTGGTACATAGTCCTCTCTCCGCATAGCCGAGGTCATTCCAAGCATATGTGAGGCATCAGTAATCACTAATCCGTTAAAATCAAGGCGAGTTTTTAAGAGATCTGTAATCAATTCTGGTGCTAAAGTAGCAGGTAAAATATCCTCATCAGTCAGCTCTGGGTTTAGTTCTTTTTGATAATGAGGTAATGCGATATGGCCAGCCATAATCATTTCAACCCCACGATTTATATGATGACGATAAACTTGCCCAAAACTTTCTTCCCAACGTTCTGGACTTAATTCATTGACCCCCAAGACTAGATGTTGATCGCGCTCTTCAGTTCCATCACCGGGAAAATGCTTAATACACTGAATGATATCTCCCTCTGCTGTCAATCCGTCTAGATAGGCTGAAGTGTAGGTTATCACATCTTGGGCTGTTGTACCATATGCTCGCGTGTTGACGATGGTGTTGCGCCAATTTTCTAGAATGTCTACACATGGATCAAAATTAACATTGACCCCTAGGGCTTTTTCTTCTCTAGCTGAAACAAGACCAGCATGGTACGCAACCCATGGATCGCGACTGGCTTCTGATTGCGCTCCAGAAGAAATATAAGTTCCTCCCGTCACTGCACCATCTCCACCAGAATCACAGTTAGCTGCTACTAATAAAGGAACTTTACTGTGGCTTTGTAGGTCATTCAAGAGAGTCTGCACCTGTTCAGGAGTACCATTCATGTAACGCGCACCACCGATATGGTATTTTTCTAAAATTTCTTTATTGGTTAATTGATTGCCGCTAAAAGCATCTTCACCAAAGAAAAAGAGGTTAACAAAGAGTTGTCCGATTTTTTCTTCATCACTTAATTGGCTTAGAGTCTTTTCTACCCAAGCTAGTTGTTGATCATTAAGTTGATAAGGTTTTTGTTTTAAATTGACTGTTTTTGGCATATACTATTCCTTTCTTTTTTTATCAGATTAAGCGTTTATTACTTTAATACTCTCGCCATAAGTGAGTATCAATTAGACCACAGAAGGCATCCACAGGAGAAACACCTGTGAAAGTTGATTCGCCAGCTAATTTTTCAACCAGATATTTCATCGTATTATCTTTGCCGTCATAAGCATTAATATAAGTTCCTACTTGTGGCATGTCCGCAAGGGCAAAAGCATGTTGTACAGAAACTACAATAGTTGGAATCTCATGCACATAAAACGGCTGATCTGGTGTGCCTTTAGCTGCTGGCCATACAATTCTTTGAACAGTTCCGCCAGAATTGACATCCACTAAGTTAAGGATTAAATCATAATGATCTGTTAAATTTGAAATTGGTTGCTTTTGAGCATAAACATTAGCGATAGCCGCTGCGCGTTCATTTTCAGGTAACTGCATAATTCGTTCTTCAGTTGATTCCCAAACTGTTACGTCATGTCCCCGTGCTTGTAGTAGGTCTTTAACTACATTTGAAGCTCGTTTTTTCTGACCGGCAATCATGGCCCCAAAACCTCCTTTATGCCCTTCCACATTAACAATCAAAATGCGTTTGTAGCGATCAGGGGTAACAGGCAAAATATCTTTTTGTTTATCTTTAACAAGGGTAATGGCTTTATCAGCAACTTCATCTGCAATAGCTTGTGATTCCTTAGTGTTAATAAGGGATAGCGCTTCTTCTTTTGGTAACATAATTTCCTCACGGCGCCCTTCAAATAAATGTAGTCCCAAACGTGCTTTCAAACCAAGGGTGCGTCGAAGGGCATCATGTAACCTTTCTTCAGTAAGAATACCCGCTTCATATCCTTCTTTCATCCATTGTAAATCTTCTTCTGGGGCGTTAAAGAATAGAAAGAGATCACAACCTGCTTCTACAGCTGTTGGTAACATGAGACGACGTGGCATAGAAGCTGTCATAGCAACCATGTGTGAGGCGTCTGTCACAATAACTCCGTTGTAACCAAGTTCGCCACGTAATAATTCATCTAGCAGAGTCTTATTGAGTGAGGCAGGCAACATATCATCCCAATCTCGTTCAGGGTGCATTTCTTTTTCCACTTTTGGCAAATGAATATGTCCTGCCATAATACCAGGAAGTCCTGCATCAACCAGTTCGCCATAAATACGACCAAAAGTAGTTATCCACTCTTCCTTAGTCATTGGATTTGAAGCAAAAGACAAATGATGATCACGTTCGTCAATTCCGTCTCCTGGGAAATGTTTGGCAAATGGCATAATCCCCTGCTCCATGATTCCTTTCATATATTCTTTTGACAAGGTAATAACTTGGTCTACATTGGATCCCCAGTTACGATTAGCGATAATTGGGTTACGCCAGTTGCGTGTTAAATCAACTATAGGTGCAAATGATACATTACAACCAACTGCTGCCGCTTCAATACCTGCTATACGTCCCATTTCGTAAGCATATTTTGGATCGTTGGTGGCAGCAATCTTAATTTCATCTCCAATTTTGGTACCATCAGTAACAGCACCATCTCCACCAGCCTCTGTATTAGCAGCTATTAACAAAGGGATTTTTGACTTAGTTTGTAAAATATGGTTTTGTTCCCAAATTTCATCAGCCTTCCCTTTATTGTAACGAACGGCAGCAATCTTATAATCTTTCAATACCTGCGTCAAATACTCTTCTGTGCGACTAGATCCCATATTGACAAAAAGTTGACCAATTTTTTCATCTAAGTTCATAGAAGCTATGGTTGATTCGACCCATGTAATGGCTTGAGCATCTAAGCAATAGGGTTTTTGTGTTAAATCTACTAAATGTGCCATAAAGACTCTCCTATTCTAAATTTTCCCAAAATGATTGTTTTAACTGTTCTAATTCTTCTGTAGAGACATGTCCGCTTATAAACTTTTGTGAAAAAGAATCTTTAAGATTTTTCCACGATTCTGTTTCCTTACCAACTAATATGGGATAAAACGCAACCTGATTTTGTTCAGCAGCAGCTAAATCACCTGGAGAATCTCCAACCATTAAAAGATGGTCTCGCTTGTATCCTTCAGCTACTAGAGCAGCAATAACATCCTCTTTTTTTCCAAAATCTTGACAATATAAGTTATCCACGTAACCAATTAGTGCTTGGTCACTCCACTCTTCTTCAACAGCCTCACGGTTGGCAGATGATACTACATAGACTTTTCCTAACTCATGAAGCATAGCTAAACCTTCTTGAACGCCTACAAACGCAAGAGCATCACCTTGATATTCTTTAATATGTTGATTTACCTCCTTTGACCACTTCAATGCTTTCTCTAAATCATCTGATGGATTTTGCTTTAACTCCTTCTCTAAAGAGGCATTAGATAGAGATGGTGTTGAATCAACCCATTGTTTCAATTTATCAATACCACCAATATCACCATACTCTAATCCCATGACTAATCCAACAAAACGATTGACTCCTCTTGTTCTACTAAAAAGGTTGATATAATCCCATTTTTTCAAAAAATCTTCTTGATTTGGAACTTTAAAAACTTTAGCAGCTAATGGTCCAAAAAAGAGCTGATGTTTATAGGTCATTGTATCCATTGCACAACCATCTGAGTCAATGCAAAAAGCATATTCTTTATTTTTAGACATGATTATAACTCCTTTTTACTCTAAAATCATCTGATGAATTAAGTATATCACCTCAGGAAAGCGCTGTCAATTGATAATCGATTTTTTAACTAAAAAAACAGTGCTAAAATGTAAATTATCCGCATAAATACAGTATTTAAAAGAAAAAAATATCAGGAAATTTACAACTAATGAAATAGCCTTATGTAACGACTTATAGAAAGTTATAGAAGAACAACACTTGAAATTGACTGTCTTTTTCTATGCCGTAAAAGGGTAGACTATTTCATTTCTGCTTGATTGTTCTAAAACTTATTAGTTTGCGTTTTGTCAAGGGCTTGTTGCGAATGCAATTATGAAGAAACCACAACTTTCAGTAGAACAAAATTTTTAATAACGAGTTAGCTATCTACTGATGGTCGATTGACTCACTTGATCCTATTGACTTGATTGTTTTCATGATTAAGAACTACTAATTGAACAATCTCTAGTTTCCCCTATACTGATTTTAAACATATAAAAACCCCTCTTAGTAATGTCTAGTGAATTTTTGTTTTTCACTGTCCACTAACTATTAGGGGAGTATATTAAAACGAGGTTTGTCTTTTTTATCTTCTTAAATTATGATAAATACGCATTCTGTTGGATTAATAATTAGTTCACTACCTGAAAATACTTCTCCTACTAGTTCAGGCAAGGTTCCATCCTCTCTTAAGGATAGTGTTTCACCATTTAGAGTGATTTTATCAGCGCGTTTTTGACCATCCTTACCAGATAAACGGTAAATATGTGCTTCTGATTCTAACTTCAAACTAGTCGCTTCCAGCTCGGAATTATTAATAATTAAAATTGCTTTTCCATCCTTTTGGTCTTTGCGAGAATGAACAAAAACATGGGCTCCCTCTTGGATTGGAATTTGACTATCAAAAACTTCTGTTCCCATCAAACGGTTCCATAATAATACCGCAAAATAGTTTGGTCTTGGATCAAATACTTGACGTGCTAAATAACCATAATCTGATGAAGCTAAGGTATTATGGAAAATAATACCGTCGGTAAGTTTTGCAAATGTTCCCATTTCATTTAAGGTCCGCGGAACATCTAAGTAAGTAGAGGCCCAAGTATTTCCTCCCCCACCAGCATCACCTGACTCAGTTACCCACATTTCTGCACCCGGAACAAATCGATCACGTAATGGCAGGTAAGTTTTACAAAAATCTGAGGCTACAGACAAGTAGGCTTCTGATAATGCATCTTCTGACGACCAATGGCCTTCTGGCATAACCGAAGCAAGACGTTCTGAAATACCGTTATAGTAATGGTAAGAAAAGATGTCTAATGGAACCCTCGTACCTTCTAATAAATCTTCGCAATTAACAGTTTCACGAGCTACCTGCTCAACACCACCAGCACCACTTTGATTATTTGGATTTCCGAAAGTGATATCATCTCCACCAGTTGAACTTGGACCGACTTTTAAACAATTTGGATAATGTTCTTCCAACCATTGGAAAAATAAATCTTGGTCACGACGGTAATGTGCAGCAGTGTAACCTTTTGGAAATCCAGTATCTTCTAACATATTTGGTTCATTGGCGAATTCAACAGCTTCAATCGGAACACCATATGCCTGACTTAGTTCAAAGATTTTTTCAGCTTCAGTCGGATGCCAAGGCTCTTCAGCTGAATGTAAACCTGGGCAATTGGCCATTGAAATTTTTAAATGGCCTCCAACGGCTTTAACAAAATCAAGAACCCCAATCCACTGTTCTTTAGTAAGAACATTAAGATATCCTTGAGGAGGTTTACCTCCTGTTTCATCAACAAAATCATAGTAAGTTTTTGTTGACCAAGTTCCTGAAACTCTAATCCATGCTTCCCCTAGAGCTTTGGTTAAATAACGAAGTTTTTCATTTGACAAGTCAATAGGATCATATTCTTGCATCAAATCCTTATACATAGCCTCAATCCCATCATTTGAAGGTTCAACATAAAACGCTTCTTTACCAGAAATCTGATCGTCTGAGTAAGCCTTCCAAAAAGTTCCACCTGTTACTTCAGCAAACTCCACATTGTATGAAGCTAAAAGTGGATTGATATCACGAATTTTATGTAAATTATCTAAATCAAGTGTAATAGTTTTAGTCATAATACTCTCCTTATTAAATTGTTAGAGCGTTATTTAAACACCAGAATAAGCTGAAAAACCACCGTCAATAGGAAGGACAACTCCATTTACAAAACTTGCTGATTTTTCATCTGCCAAAAAGAAGAGACCACCAATCAATTCTTCTGCTTCCCCAAAGCGATTCATTGGGGTTTGATTAAGAATTTTTTCCGCACGCTCTGAAGGTGAACCGTCTTTGTTAAAAAGAAGACCTCTATTCTGGTTAGTTACAAGAAAACCTGGAGCGATAGCATTACAACGAATACCAACTTTTGAAAAATGTACTGCTAACCACTGGGTAAAGTTTGAAATAGCGGCTTTAGCACCAGAATAAGCAGGGATTTTAGTCAAAGGAGTAAAAGCGTTCATAGAAGAAATATTGACAATGTTTGCTCCTTTACGCCCAACCATATCTTGTGCAAAGACTTGAGTTGGAAGCAATGTGCCCAAGTAATTAAGGTTGAACACAAATTCAATACCTGATTGGTCAAGATCAAAAAATGTTTTTGTATCTTCAGGTAAATTTGTTTGATGGAATTCATTATCGGTAGTAGCTTTAGGATTGTTTCCACCTGCACCATTAATGAGAATATCTGTTGGTCCAAAGTCTGCCAGTACCGCTTGACGGACTTCTTCTAAATTATCTTTATCTAGAACATTAACTTTGTATGCTTTAGCGACACCTCCATTGACTTCAATCTCATCAACAAATTTTTGTGCCGCTTCTTGATTCAAATCTAATAATGCAACTTTGGCACCTGCTTTGGCGAATTCCTTTGCCATGTAACCGCAGAGTACACCCCCAGCTCCAGTAACCACTACTACTTTATCTTTAAATTCAATAACTTTAGACATAAGTTTACCTTATATTTATGTTAGTGGGGAACTCCCACCAATATAAACCCTTTCTTTAATTATCTTTAGAGTTGCTTTATACTTAACTGTGGATTAGTATCGTTTACCAATCGATTTGGTGATTTAAAAGAAGCTCTAACCACAGCTCTTTGTTTAATTGGTAATGAGAATGATAACGCTTTGACATTTTATCTTGTATTCTTACACAAGATAAAATGTCCGTGGAACGAACAACAGTCGCTAATCGTTTTGAAATGAACCAAAACCTTATGTTCTATGTTGGTGTTAATATTGCTAAAAATAAACACGATTTAGCCTGTATCAGTGAGACTGGAGAAATGGTGATGACTAACTTTAAGCTTGCCAAATCACAATCTCTTAGAAAAACTAAGACAGGTAGGAAAGATGCCCTTTTAATGGCTCATAAGCTACGCTCTGACGTGACCATTGAACGTTATCAAATAGATAGGGACGATTACATATCTTCAACTGTTTTTTTAACAATTCCAAAATCAGGTGTTTTTCCTGCTGCACGCATGTTAGCTTCATACAAGCCATTGAAGTAGGTAGCACCTAATGCACGATCATACAAGCCATACCCAGGAGTTTTCGTCTGATCTCCCCAAATACGTCGACCATGATCAGGACGAAGTGCTCCCTTCCAATCATATGCAACTAATAACTTCACAATGGCATTCATATCAATATCACCTGCTTGTGATAAATGAGCTGTCTCTTGGAAGCCCCAGTCTCCAGCAGTTACATTGCGTGTGTGCATAAAGTTAATGCGATTACGCTTTAGGGCATATTCAGTCATGGCGATAACATCATTTTTGGGATTTGAAGCATAAGAACCTACACACATGGTAATACCGTTGTTTTCTGAATCATAAATATCCAAAAACCGTTCAACAGCATCTTGTCCAGTGATAATTCGAGGGAGACCAAAAATCCTATACGGAGGATCATCAGGGTGAATTGCCATTTTTACTCCAGCAGCCTCAGCAGTTGGCATAATTGCTTTGATGAAGTATTCTAGATTCATCCATAAATCTTCTTCTGAAATATTATGACGATAATTTTCAATAATAGCTTTCATCTCTTCTTTTGAATAAGATGAATCCCAGCCCGGTAGATTTAAATCATCTGCTATAGGATCAACATCTTCTAAATCCGATTTCAAAAAGGCTAATGACGTTGAACCGTCTGGTAGTGGGTGATTAAGATCTGAACGCGTCCAGTCAAAGACTGGCATAAAATTATAACAAACAACTGGAATCCCTGCTTTTCCAACGTTTTCAATAGATGTCTTATAATTTTCAATCAATTTATCTCGATTAGGTTTACCTTGTTTGATATCTTCATGAACCGGAATTGATTCGATAACAGTAATTTCAAGACCAGCATCTTCAACTGTTTTTTTCAACTCTAAAATATTTTCTAATGGCCAAGCTTGTCCAACCGGAACATCGTAAACAGCTGTCACTATCCCTTGCATTCCTGGAATAGCTTTTATTTCTTCAAGTGATACGGGATCATTTTTCCCATACCAGCGAAACGACATTTTCATAATAATTCCTCAAACCTCAGTTTTTATCATTTCTAAAATGAAAATAAAACTGATTTTTTCCTTTCTTAGTTAAAATATTCTACTGCATTGTTGTAAGCAATATCTTTTGCTAGTTGACCAATTGCTTCATAGTCTTCAGGAACTTCTCCATCTATTATCCATTGCCCCAAGAAGGAAGCTAAGATACGTCGGAAGTAATCGTGTCGTTGATACGATAGGAAACTACGAGAGTCTGTCAACATACCAACGAAATTAGCTAATACACCTTGTTCAGATAAAGCAGTCATTTGACTCAGCATACCTGACTTGGTGTCTGCAAACCACCAACCTGCTCCAAACTGAAGATAAGATTTGACGTTCTCCTCATTACTTTGGAAATTAGCTATAGTATTGGCTACAGTGATGTTATAACTTGGATTCAAATTATACCAAATCATTTTAGGTAACTGATTTTTTTGAGCAAGGTTATCTAGAAGATGATTCATGTTGACTGCAAGTGAAACTTGATCACCAAGGGAATCTACTCCTACATCCGCTCCTAATTTTTCATAAATACCTGTGTGATTATTGCGAAGTGCTCCAAAATGCACCTGAGTTACAAAACCATATTGCTTATATAAACGGCACAACTCTGCAAAAACAGCTGTTTGCCATTGGTTAATTTCTAACTGATTTGGCCGATATCCTACTTGTACTTTTTTCAAAAGATGATCTAACATTTTAGGAGTTGTTTCTTCGTAGACAATCTCAGTAAAACTAATATCACTGGCTTTGCAACCATTTTCAGCAAAATAAGCAATTCGTTGTTCTAAGGCAGAGATAAGATCTTTAAATGTCTCTATTGAAATTTCTGTTACCTGACTTAACCGTTGTGTAAAACTACTAAAGTTTTTATGTTCGATGAAGGCTTCGTCTGGACGAAAAGTTGGAGCAACTTCTGTTTCAAAAGTTTTGTCCGCAGCTAACTTTTTATGCCATTCTAATGTGTCTAACGGATGATCCGTTGTTCCGATAAAAGTAACTTTACTATCTCTAATCAATTTACGAGGACTGATTTTTTTATCTATAAGATATTGATTGACACGATTATAGATAGATTCAGCATTTTCTTCCGTTAAGACTTCCTCTACGCCAAAGACATTTCTCAATTCCATAGCTGACCAGTGATAAACAGGGTTACCGTACGCTCTAGATAGGCTGCGTGCAAAAGCTTTAAATTTATCTAGTCGACTAGCTGACCCCGTGATTTCTTCCTCGGAGATGCCTTGAGCTCGCATAAGACGCCATTTATAGTGATCCCCACCAAGCCATAAATCAACAATATTATCATAAACCTTATCTTCAAAGATTTCTTTTGGATCAAGGTGACAGTGATAATCAAAAATAGGTTGATCTTTAATCTGCTCATACAATTTACAAGCTGCTTCATTAGTTAACATAAAATTTTTATCATTGAATCCCATTTTGACCTCCTATTGCTGCTACAAATTCTTTAGCTATTTCTGTCACCGAATTATACCCTTCACTATCCACTCGAGCAGCTAGAGCCGATCCTATACCAACTGCACAGGCTCCAGCTTTTTTCCATTCAGCAACATTGACTGCTGAAACGCCTCCAGAAGGCATTAAATCTACTTGAGGAATAGGGCCATGAATGTCTTTGATAAAACTCGGTCCTACGACACCTCCTGGAAATACTTTAATAATTGGACATCCAGCCTTCATTGCTGTCACAATCTCTGTTGCTGTAGCACAACCAGGAAAATAAAGATTTCCTTCTTGGTTAGCGATAGTTGCAATATCTTGAGAAAAATATGGACTCACTAAAAACTGCGCTCCTGCTGCAATTGCTTTATGAGCAAGTTCTGGTGTCATTACTGTTCCAGCTCCTATAACTACATCTTCACAATCTGCAAATTCCTCAGATAAATCACTGATGACTTGTACCGCATTTGGCGTCGAAAATGTAATTTCAATATTACGAATCCCACCTGCGATAGCACGGCGTGAAATTTCTTTTGCATCCTTTTCATCCTTGCCACGTATAACAGCAAAGAAATAATTTTTTTTTAAAATAGTTAACATATATTCCTCCTGTATTTGTAATCGCTATCATAATTACATTATAGAAGTCATCAGATGATTTGTCAAGCTTTTTACTGAAAAAATAAAAAAAGATTGAGAGGTACTCAACCTTTTTTTATTTTAATTCTATAAACAAATTTATTTTGATTTTGGTAACCCTTGAATGTCTATATCCTTTTCGTACCAATCGTTTAACACTGTTTGCCTAACTGTTAAAATATGTGACAACATACTATCGTAAGCAGCTATAGGATGTCTGGATTGAATCGCTTTTAAGATATTCCTATGTGCTTCAATACTTGATTGTTTCATCCGACGATTTGTATAATCTTCATTAATGATTTGGATGGATTCGTTAATAACAGGGATTAAACTTTTAACAGCAACATTACCACTCATTTCTGCTAATAAGCTGTGGAATTGCACATCCAGTTCTAGATGTTTCGGATCGTCCGCTGCTAGTGCTTCTTCGATCTCAATCGCAATTTGTTCCAGTCGCTGGATATCCTCTTCCTTTCCGAATTGGGCTGCGCGTTCAGCGATTCTAGGCTCTAATAAATACCTTAATTCAAATAAATCAGTCGTTAACTTAATGCGATCTTTCACAAAAGCAAAGCCAAAAGGATCTTCTACTACTCCTCGCTTAGAACTAATATAAGTTCCTGAGCCTTGTCTCACTTCAAGGATATTGCGAGCCACAAGACTCCTGACTGCTTCACGAACAGTGCTGCGTCCTGCTCCAAGTGCTTCAGATAGATCATATTCGTTAGGCAATTTTTGCCCAACTTCGTAACCATTATCTAAAATAAATGCCATCAAACGCTCAGCAGTTTTGTCAACCAGTGGCCGATCTGCCATAATCTTTCCTCCTAAATCAGTTTAGGACTATTATACTATTTTTTTAGACTTATAACCATAATTAGGAATAGATTCCCAACGTTTTTTGAAGTGTCTTACTACGCTTTTAGGTTGTCGATTTCGAGAAAATAGACCTTTATGATTCCCTTGTACGCGAAGAATCATTAAGTTGGTTTCAAAATCAGCAAAATTCCAGACTTGCTCACCAACCAGATTAGGAATACTATCAAATACTTTGTGACTCATATCATAAAAATCAATTTGGAACTCTTCAGTATAAGGAGTATGCCACATAGAATGAAGGCCAGGAAGAGTATCAGCACCATATTCTGTCATCACAATAGGTTTATCAGGGTATAGTGCTTGCCACTCTTCTAACTCTTTCCCTAATTCCTCTTCTGCTTTCACCAAATTTCCGTGTTCAACATACCAACCATAATAGCGGTTGAGACAGATAACATCAACAAGATCCATAGCTTTATCGTTTTTTGGATTTGCCATCATAATATTGACGAGAGTAACTGGACGTTTTTCAGGGTCTAAATCTTTATATAACTTGACCAAAGGTTCAAAATACTCATGTGCTCCTTCTTCGTGACTTGCTGGTTCATTAGCAACAACCCACATAACCACCGAAGGATGATTTTTGTCTCTCTTAACTAATTCTGCAATAACTTGCTCATGTGCTTCTTTCGTTTTCATGACATTCCAAGTCCCATTATCTTTAGGAGATAAATCTAAAGAGGCATTGAAGTTCTGGAATAAACCAACTGCTGGAACTTCATCGATAACAACAACACCTAATCTATCAGCTAAACGCATCATTTCTTCTGAATAAGGATAATGAGAGGTTCTGAATGAATTAGCTCCAATTTCTTTTAATAAATTCAAATCTAATAAGTTAGCCGCTTCGTTCAAGCCTCTTCCATTGATAAAGGTGTCTTCGTGTTTTCCAAAGCCCTTGAAATAAAACGGTTTTTCATTAATTAAAAACTGTCCATCTGCAACACGGATACTTCGGACACCGAATGGCTCATCATAAGTATCGACAACTTCCTCGTCTTTTATTAATTCAACATGGACTGTATATAAGTAAGCATCCAAAACTTCCCATAGCCTAACATTATGAAGTGTAGTTGAGCCATTTTCTAAAATAGCTACTTCTTTATGCTCCTCATCAAATATCGTAATATTGATATCATCTACTTCTTGACTAGAAGTTACATCAACATTAACAATCGCTGACTTTAAATCATCAGATAACTGACTTGTAATCACTAGATCTGAAATGTGAATCTTAGGTCGAACAATGAGTTTGATTGGTCGATGAATTCCTGCATAATTGAAGAAATCAAAATTCTCTTGAACCTTCTTCTTAACGCTTCCATCTTCTCTCACTTCCTCGCTATAGTTACCGACCGGAAGCGTCTTATAATTAAGTTCGTTATTGGCACAAATAGAAACTTTTATTCTGTCTTCTGACAGAAGTTTTTCTGGAATGATAACTTCAAATGGAGTAAATCCCCCACTATGTTCTCCTAAAAATTCTCCGTTCACATAAATTTTAGCGTGGTGTGTGACTGATCCAAAACGCAAGACTGCCTCTTGATTTTCTCCAATTGGAGGTAATTCTATAAAGCGCTCGTACCAGAAATCTCCAATATAATTCCTTTTTTCTTCATCTACAACAACATCATTAAATGATGTTGGTACCATCATAACTTCACTTGAGCTCAAAAGTTTTTTTGGATCATGACTACCAAGTTTAAAGTTCCATAATCCGTTTAAATCATAAATACTCCGTGTTTTTGTCAATATTGGATATAACATATCATTTCTCCTATCGTTTAATATCTAAATCACCTTTTGTCATAAACTGTGTAATATCTTTTTTAGTCACTATATTAATATCACCCTCGATAGTGTGCTTGAATTTAAAACTAGCCATTCCAAGTTCTAAAGTTTCTTTAACTGAAGCGTTTTCAATAAGACCATAAATAATACCTGCTGTAAATGCATCACCAGTTCCTACACGATCCAACACCTGTATTGACTCACGGTCTGTTTCATATAATTTCTCATCTTGTCCATCATATAAATAGGCTTTTAAAAGATACTCATTAGTCGCACCGATTTCGCGTTCTGTAAAAGCAATATACTTCAAATCATACTGATCAACCATTGCTTTTAAAACCATTAACAATGCATCGCGATCTTTATAAGGTCTTGATAAGCCTAAATCATCTTTTAAGTCAGTTCCACGTTCACTTACTATCGAAACAGGCTCAATTCCAATACATACGTCTGCTAAAGAAACTAGTTTTGATAACTGCTCCCGTGCATCTTGAAATGATTTCCAAAGACTCTCACGGTAATTCAAGTCAAATGAAATAGGAATGTTTTGGTCTTTCGCTTTAGCCATTAAAGCAAGTGCAATATCGTAAATTCTAGGATTTAATGCTACTGTTATACCGCTAATATGAAGCCAATCCATATCTTCTATAATAGCATCTAAATCGTAATCTGATAATTGAGATTCATAAAATGATGAATACTTACGATCATACAAAACACGACTACTTCTTAAAGAAAAACCTTTTTGATAGTAATAAATTCCAAGCCTATTTCCTGTTTTAACTAAATGTTCTTGATCTATTTGATGTGCAAACAAGAAAGACTCTGCCATGTGACCTAAGTCATTATCTGGTATAGCAGATACTATAGAAACTTTGTGCCCCAACTGTCCTAAGGTTGAAAGAACATTAAGTTCTGAACCTCCAAATTGGCAGTCTAACTGTGTAGCCTGAGTGAGCGTTTGATGCTGTGGAGGTGATAACCTTAACATAATTTCTCCAAAAGCAACAACCTTCATTTCAACCCCTCCTTATAATAAACGAGTATTTGTAAAAAATTATTTTTCCTTAATCTAACGGATATTTAGATAAATCCACATATTCCATATCAGAAAGTGGAACATTCTTAGCAATGTCTCTAACACGTTCTTCATCTTTTGCGGCTTTCATAACATGTATTTTTTCTTGAATACGAGTCATTTCTTTAACATCTAACTTGTAGTAATGCATTAGGAAAAGAGAAATGCAAAGGAAAGCCGCTGGAATAACAGCAATCAATAAGATAGTAACCCACTTTAATTCAGGTGTCAGTGGTGTTCCAACAGTAGGGTATTCTTTTGTAAAGCCGATTGCAGCTACACCCCAACCAATAACCATAGGTGCAAAAGAAGAGGCAATAGAATCTGTTAGTGAAAAAATAGTCCCAATCATACCAGAAACGTAACGCCCAGAAACAGAAGTTTCGTAATCTGAGATATCAGCCCCCATTGTTAAAACTAGTCCTGAAGGGACACTTGATACATAACGCCCAACGATATAAGTAATACAGAATAGAATCGTATACAAATTCACATGTGTTAAACTTAATTTTCCAGGTTCACCAAAGAATAGAACGGCTGCAAAAGATAACAAACCAATAATGCCGATTTTTAGGGCTAAAACATAGGCTGTTCTAAGTCCTTTACGACGAGCAAAGGCAGAAAAAGCAAAATTAATAATCATTCCAGGAATAATCACAAGTAAACTAAAGTTTCCTGCTAAATCATAATTGCCAAATAAAATAGCAAAGAGCATTACTGTCATAACAGCATCACTAAATAATTGTGTCACAAATTTTACTAAAGCAGCAGATAACGATAATACTTGAAGTGGTTTATTCCCTTTAAGAACCTTCCAATAATCTTTTAAATCTGTTTTTTGAGTTTTTTCACCTAAGCCAAAGTATTCTTTGCGATCTTTTTGCCAAATTCCAATAATAGCAATCACACCTAAAACCGCTGAAATGCTAATTACCCAAAAGACAAGAACATCAAACATCTCACCTGTAAAACCACCGTATTGTTTAACCAAGATATTTGTAATCACATAAGCAACAGCTGTTGATAATGCAGTAGTAACAATGCCATCTACCATGTTAAAAATAGGACGTTGCTTTGGATCGTTAGTTAAAGCTGTTTGACCAGCCTTTGTGACAGTCTGTTGGAATGAATAACCGATTTTGTGCACAATTAAAGCAAGTAAAAACATCGGGAATCGTAAAGATTGTCCAAACATATCAATGTTGAATAGGAACCAAAAAGATGCCGCTGTTATTAAATTTCCCAGAATAATAATTGGACGATACTTTCCAAATTTTGTATCTGTCTTATCTATAATGATTCCGATAGCAGGGTCAATCACACCATCGAAGATACGAATATACCCCATAATTTGACTGATAGCAATTGCTGCCAATCCAAGTATTCCTGTCGCAAAATAAGTGATATAGCTAAAAGTAAAAATGTACATGTTACTAGATGAATTGTTCATCGCAAAACATACAATTTGCCATAATTTTGCTCGATTGTAAGCGACTGTATCGCTTCTCTCCATTTTGTGACTCATCTGAAGTCCTCCTTGTCGCTTTTTATGAAAGCGTTTTTATTTAGTTATATTTTATTATTCATCAGATGAATTGTCAATATAAAATTTGAAAAACTTTAAAAATAATGTTTTTTTATTAAAAACGCGCATAAATCATCTGATAATTAAGAAGGGCAACTTATTAGAAATTAAAAACATCCATATTTTTAGAGAGTCATGGGGTGAATCAACAAAAATAGCAGTAGAATATTTTATCAAGCTTAATAAAAAAGATTTAGTCCTACGTGGTATAGAACTAAATCTTTTACTTAATATTGTCATTTATTATCTTAACTCTTAGAGTTCAAGACACAACATTTCTTTTTTATTTTACATCATGTTGTTAAAGTCCCAGACTTCTGTCCAGCCTTCGTAGAAATCAGGCTCGTGGCAAACCATGAGAATGCTTCCTCTGTAGGATTTTAGGGCACGTTTGAGTTCTTCTTTGGCATCAACGTCCAAGTGGTTGGTTGGTTCGTCAAGGACAAGAACGTTATTTTCACGATTCATTAATAAACAGAAGCGAACTTTGGCTTGTTCACCACCTGAAAGCACCTGAATTTGGCTTTCAATGTGTTTTGAAGTCAATCCACAACGTGCAAGTGCTGCACGGACTTCTGCTTGATTGAGCGCTGGGAAAGCATCCCAAACAGCTTCGAGCGGCGTTTGACGATTTCCTGCTACGACTTCTTGTTCAAAATAACCAAGTTCAATGTAATCGCCACGTTCAACACTACCTGAAATTGGCGGAATAATACCAAGCAAGCTTTTCAGCAAAGTCGTTTTACCGATACCATTGGCACCAATGATAGCCACTTTCTGATTGCGCTCAAAAGTGAGATTGAGTGGTTTTGTCAATGGGTGGTCATAACCGATTTCTAAATTCTGTGTCTGGAAGATGAAACGACTTGGTGTACGCGACTCTTTAAATTCAAAAGAAGGTTTCGGCTTTTCAGATTGTAACTCGATGCGTTCCATCTTATCCAATTTTTTCTGACGTGACATTGCCATATTACGTGTGGCAACACGCGCCTTGTTACGATTAACAAAATCTTGTAAGTCTGCGATTTCTTTCTGTTGACGTTCATAAGCTGCTTCTAATTGTGCTTTTTTCATGGCATAAACAGCTTGGAAATTATCATAATCACCAGTATAACGCACCAAATCATGATTTTCCACATGATAAACGATATTGATAACATCATTTAAGAATGGAATGTCATGTGAAATTAAGACAAAGGCATTCTCGTAATTCTGTAAATAACGTTTCAACCATTCGATGTGTTCGGCATCAAGGTAGTTAGTCGGTTCGTCCAAAAGTAAGATATCTGGTTTTTCAAGCAACAGTTTTGCCAATAACACCTTGGTACGTTGCCCACCAGAAAGTTCGGTAACATCAGAATCCATACCAAAATCCATCACACCAAGGGCACGCGCGACTTCATCAATTTTAGCGTCTAAGGTGTAAAAATCACGTGATTCCAGACGGTCTTGTAGTTCCCCTACTTCTTCCATCAAAGCGTCCATATCAGCGCCATCATCCGCCATAGACATATAAATCTCGTTGATACGTGCTTCTGTCTTGAAAAGCTCATCAAAAGCTGTTCGCAAAACGTCACGCACGCTCATTCCTGCCTCAAGAACCGTGTGTTGATCCAAATAACCAGCCGTTACGTATTTTGACCACTCTACTTTTCCCTCATCTGGCTGCAAATGACCAGTAACAATGCTCATAAAGGTTGATTTTCCCTCACCATTGGCTCCGACAAGACCGATATGCTCCCCTTTTAACAGACGAAATGAGACATCCTCAAAAATCGTGCGCTCACCAAAACCATGACTTAAATGTTTAACTTCTAAAATACTCATTATTTATATTACTTTCATTCGTTTTTTATTGAAAATAGCTGCGCTAGCA
This sequence comes from Streptococcus pasteurianus, assembly GCF_004843545.1. Lineage (NCBI taxonomy): Bacteria > Bacillati > Bacillota > Bacilli > Lactobacillales > Streptococcaceae > Streptococcus > Streptococcus pasteurianus. The sequence goes on from NZ_CP039457.1 coordinate 1,058,210, forward strand.
GCCTAATTTTCAAATAATCTTTTCAATTATAGCATGAGTTTAAAGCCTAAATCAATGTTTTCTTTTATGAAAACGTTGATTTTCAGTAAGTAAAAAAGCTCTTGTTCAAGAGCTTGAAAAATCATTCAGAAATGGTTTTGGGTTGTGCGTGATGTGAAAAGATTTGTTTGAGAATTGGGTAGAGAATTGGAACAGAGATAATCGTTACCAGAGCTGAACCAAATGTACCACCGATTTTAACCAAGGCTGCTAGGAAAGCAACTTGAAACTGGAGACCACCAGCAACGCTATTGATAATCGTGTATTTGACAAGATTACTAATAATTTTTGTTATCGCTGCAATAATCCCAACAATAATAACGTTGCGCCTTTTATCATCAGAGTGCATTAATTTTTCAAACACAAAATGAAGAACCAGACAAACTATCAAAGACTCTAATATGGTAATCCAAACTTCTGCAGCGTATCCATTTAACACATCGAATAAACCTAGTCCGATAGCTGCTACTAGCGCACCTAATCGTGAACCGTAAAGTAAAACTGCAACAACCACTAAAGCATTTCCGAAATGGACAAATTGAGCTCCAAGAGGAATACGCAAAAATTGGACACTAATGAAAATTAAAGCTGCATATAAGCTTAATTCGACAAGTTGACGTGTAGTGAGATGTTTCATTCTTTTTCCTCCTTCAAGTGCTTCATTTGAATAGCTAAGTCCAACAAATAAGGTTCATAACAAAGTCCTAATTTCAAATCTCGTTTCAACTCTAAAGTCAATTGCAAGGTTTTATCAATAAAATCAAGCGCTACTTCTGCTGTTTTATCCAACGATAAGCCATGAAAATAACCAGCTCCCAAAACAGCACACAATAAATCACCTGTTCCAAAAAAATGATGCGGATAGGCCTTAGACATATGATAAGTGACGCTGCCGCTCTGTTGATTGAAATGTGCTAATCCGATTTGCCCTGCTTTGAAAGAAACACCCGTTAAAATCACGTGCTTATTATGAAATTTTTTAAGCCTTAAAAGCAATTCTTCAATATCTTTTCTTGTATAATCTTCACCGAGATAAGGAACATCTGCTAATAAACAAGCTTCAGTAATGTTTGGCGTAATGACATCAGCATTTTGGCAAAATTGCTGCATGGCGGTCACAAAATCTTGCTGATAGCCTGCATACAAACGCCCATTGTCAGCCATGATAGGGTCAACAAAACGTGCCAGTTTTCTTTGCTTAGCAAATTCTGCTATTTGATGCAATTGTTCTTGAGAGTTGAAATAACCAGTCATCAAGCCATCAACAGAAAAATTTATAGTATTCCACTGGGTTAAGAAGCCTGTTGTCGCTTGATTCAATTTTGTAATACTAATATTTTCAAAACCACCTGTATGCGACGATAAAAGCACTGTTGGCAACGGAATGACCTCAATCTGACAAGCTGACAAAATAGGTAAGGCCGTTGACAAGGCGACCTTGCCCAAACCGACAATATCATTGGCAACGATAACTGACTTTGTAGGATTCTTCATAAAAAGCAACTTTCTAATCTTTTCTCTAAAATAGCGATATCTTTAGATTAAGAGATTAAAAATATTGTAAGAAAATTCAATTTATAATACAATAGAAACAATTAAAAACTGTACGGGGACAGTCTATGACAAGTAAATATCAAGAAATCATGACGGCTATTGTAGAACAAATCGAATCTGGAATCTTAAAAAAAGGGGATAAAATCCCTTCAATTCGTGTCCTTAGTCAAACTTATCATTGCAGCAAAGACACGGTACAACGGGCACTTTTGGAACTCAAATTTAAAAATTATATCTATGCTGTTAACAAAAGTGGTTATTATGTTCTTGAAGGCAAAAGTCAAAAAGAAGAGCCACTTAATTTGAGTTTGACAGAATATAATAACATGGCGTACGAGGATTTCACGACGTGTTTGACAGAAACGTTAGTTAATCGTGAAAATTACCTTTTTAACTATTACTATCAACAACAAGGGTTGCAAGAGTTAATTCTATCCTTAAAAAACTACTTGGAAAAAGGGGCTATTTATGCTAAGGAAAACGATATTTTAGTCACTTCAGGAACCCAACAAGCGCTTTATATTCTTTCACAAGTTTCATTTCCAAATAAAAAGACAACGATTCTCTTAGAACAGCCGACTTATCACCGTATGATTGATTTAGTGGCTTCGCAAAATCTTCCTTACCAGACGATTGAGCGTGATTTTAACGGCATTGATTTGACGACATTAGAACGATTGTTTAAAACGCAAGATATCAAGTTTTTCTACACGATTTCACGTTTTTCAAACCCACTCGGGCTATCTTATACCGCAATTGAAAAGCAAAAAATTGTAGAATTAGCTCAAAAATATGACGTTTACATCATCGAAGATGATTACATGGGAGATTTCACGAAATCAACGGATTTGCCCCTGCATTATTATGATACGTCAGGTCATGTTATCTACCTAAAATCATTTTCAATGACCATTTTTCCAGCTTTGCGTCTTGGGACAATTGTGCTTCCTCAGCCACTAATGCAGACTTTTCTGGAATACAAAAAAATGATTGACTATGACACCAATCTCATTATGCAAAAAGCCTTGTCTCTCTATTTGGATAGTGGCATGTTTGAAAAAAATCTGAATTATCTGAGTCAGGTATTTCATGAACAAGTTGCTAAAACGACCGTGCTTCTCTCACAATTTCCAAATATTCAGCATTACAGCGCATCTCTCCAGCACCTTCTGATCGAATTGCCACAAGATAGACATTTAGGAGAACTCAAATTTACCAATAAAATCAATTATTTAGAAAATAGTTATCTGACAACTCCTCAAAAGCGTTTTATCCAAATTCCAAATGATATTCATTTATCAGAAACGCTAAATATTATTGCAAAATAATCTAATATTATGAGTTCTGATAATGCAAAGAATCCCCAGAAATTTAGCTTTCTGAGGATTTTTATGTTTACATTAATAATCTGGACGTAAAACACCTGTGACTGTTTCTTTGGTAGCTTCAACATCACCGTCAATGACAACGTCGATAATGCGTTTTGCATCTTCTGGTGGGCATGATACCAATGGTAAACGCAATGGACCAGTTTCAAATCCAAGGTAATTCAACACCGCTTTGACTGGTGCAGGACTAGGATAAGAGAACAATGCATTGACTTTCGGAATGAATTGACGTTGGATAGCTGCTGCTTTTTTAATATCGCTGTTTTCAATCGCTGTAAGCATTTCGTGCATTTCGTCACCGTTAACGTGAGAGGCAACAGAAATAACACCGTCAGCCCCAAGATTCATCGCATGGAAAGCGTCGCCATCCTCACCTGTATAAATCAAGAAATCATCAGGCTTGTGCTCGATAAGGTAAGCCATATTAGCAAGGCTTGTACATTCTTTCACACCAATAATATTTGGGTGTTCAGCCAAACGCAACATGGTTTCTGGTGTCATTTCAACAACAACACGACCAGGAATATTATAAATGATAATTGGAAGCTCGCTCGCATCGGCAATTGCTTTAAAATGTTGATACATACCTTCTTGAGACGGTTTGTTATAATAGGGAACAATAGCAAGACCAGCAGCAAAGCCACCAAATGCAGCTACTTCGCGCGCAAATTCGATAGAATCGCGTGTGTCATTTGTACCAACACCAGCAATTAACGGTACGCGACCATTAACGATTTTTTGAACAGCAGCAAAGAGCTCTAATTCTTCATCGTGGGTTAGTGTTGGACTTTCAGCAGTTGTTCCTGCTAACAAGATTCCATCAGTGTGGTGAGCAAGCAAATGTTCAACAAGTTTTGGCAGAGCATCAAAATTAATTGAGCCGTCGGCATTAAATGGGGTAATCATCGCAGTGATGATTTTTACATTTCTTAAATCTTCAATAGTCATAGTAATCTCCTATTCTGTTAATTGTGTGAGATTTAGGAATTGGTTTACAGTAAATATGCTCAAAGACCAGTCTCCTAGGAAACTGGCTTGAGTTATTTATGATTATTTGAGTTCAAATTTAAGTTCTTTAGTTGGGTGTACAAGACCACGTTCATGGAGAGTTTCAGCAATTTGAACAGAATTCCATGCTGCACCTTTAAGGAGGTTATCTGAAACAACCCACATATGGATACCATTTTCAACATCTAAGTCTTTACGGATACGACCAACGAATGTTTCGCGTTTGCCAACAGCATTAGCAGCTTGTGGGTAAAGTTGGTTAGCAACATCATCTTCAAGGACAGCTCCTGGGAAGGCAGCGATTGCCGCTTTAACTTCTTCAATTGGTGCTACTTCTTTTGTTTCGATATAAACAGATTCGGAATGAGAGAAAAGAACTGGCACACGAACACAAGTTGCAGAAACTGGAAGGTCTGGTTCTTCCATGATTTTCTTCGTTTCGTTTGTCATTTTCATTTCTTCGTAAGTGTAGTCATTGTCAGTAAAGACATCAATTTGCGCAAGAGCGTTAAATGCGATTGGGAAGTGTTTCTTATCACCACCGCATGGCAAAATATCAGCGTGAACATCTTTTGGTTCAGCACCGTCATTGACTACTTCTTTGATTTCACGAATAGTTTCGTTAATAGCTGATTGACCTGCACCAGATACGGCTTGGTATGTTGAGACGATAATACGGCTCAAGCCCCATTTTTGGCGGACAGGTTCCAAAGCAACCATCATTTGGATAGTTGAGCAGTTTGGACAAGCAATGATACCGTTGTGAGCATCCAAGGCGTGAGCATTGACTTCAGGTACGACAAGTGGCACATCTGGATTTTGACGGAAATATGATGTGTTATCGACAACAACTGCTCCTGCTTTAACAGCATATGGAGCGAATTTTGCTGACACAGAACCACCTGCAGAGAAAAGAGCAATATCAACGCCTTCAAATGAATCCTCGGTTGTCAATTCAACAGTAACATCTTGTCCCTTATACTTCAATACTTTTCCAGCAGAACGTGAAGATGACAAAAGACGTACTTTGTCAATAGGGAGTGTTGATTGTTCTAATTGTTGAATCATGCGAGTTCCAACGGCGCCTGTGGCACCAACGACAGCGACTGTATAGCCCATTTCAATACCTCTTCCTGGAAAATAGTGTACTATTCTCAATTTTCTAAAAAATTATAGTAGATACATTATACAATTTTTTGAGGTAAAAGAAAAGACTGAATTTTACTTAATTTTAAAAATATTTTGACAACAAAAAAATCCCTACCAAAAAGTAGGGAAACGAGGCACTCAAATGAGTGTGACAAAAAGGTTCACACAAATTGTCAAAGTCCGCTCCTGCGTTTCTAGTCGAACTAGAATGACCTCCTCTGCGCAAATAAACTCTCAAGTTGAGTTAATTCGGCTCATCGCATGCAACTAGTATATCACAGATAGTAAGATTTGCAAAGAGCTACTCTCACATCAACGGTGCGATGGTTTTGACAAGGAGTCCAATGATTTTTTCGTATGCTGGGCGATTATTAACCATTTCAGGGGTAACGCGTTTGCAGTCTTTTAAGGTTTGCAAACAGTCCTTATAAATATCCTGAATGGCATCGACTTTGTACATATAGGTAGCACATTCAAAATGGTGATACAAACTGCGGTAATCAAGGTTAATTGTCCCAACGACAGCTTTGCTATCATCGCTAATAAAGACTTTAGCATGAACAAAACCTGGTTTATAAAGATAAATTTTAACACCAGAGCGCATGAGTTTACTGAAATAAGTCTTGGCTAGAGCATATGGAATTGGTTTGTCAGGGATTCCTGGCATAATAATTCGGACATCTACACCACGTTCAGCCGCAAAACAGATAGCATGCTCCATTTCACTATCCAAAATAAGATAAGGTGTCATGATATAAACGTAGTCTCTGGCGTGGTTGAGGATATCAATATAAACATTTTCTCCTATTTTGTCGATATCTAAAGGAGAGTCCCCGTAAGGAATGACATAGCCGTTGGCACGCCTTGATTTCTCATGTTCAACCAGATAAGGCTCAACAACCAATTCTTTTTCGGTTACAGACCACATTTGCAAGAAAAGCACGACAAAACTGTTAACAGCTTCGCCCTCAAGCATGATTGCAGTATCTTTCCAATGACCAAAACGTTCTAATTTATTAATGTATTCATCTGCCAAATTCACACCACCTGTGAAGCCGACTTTACCGTCGATAACAATGATTTTTCGGTGGTCACGGTAATTATAATAAGTCGAGATAAATGGTGAAATTGGTGAAAATGCTTTAGCTTGAATTCCTAGTTTTTTCAGACGTTGTGTATAGTCAAAAGACAAGGTTGAAAATTCAATCATACCGTCATAAAGAACACGGACTTCGACACCTTCTTTCACTTTTTGCTCGAGAATACTAAGAATTTCACCCCACATAATTCCTTCAGCGATGATGAAAAATTCCATAAAAATGTACTTTTCGGCTTTCAGTAGCTGTTTTTTTAATTCTTCAAAAAAAGCTTCACCAATCGGAAAATAAGTGACCTCTGTATTTTGATAAGCTGGGAAATTTCCACGACTGCGGTCAAAATATTGTACCAAATGATAGGTTGTTGATGTGTTACCTTTTAAAACTTTCAAAATCTCTTGATTGTCTGGCAAATATTTAGCACTACTATCAACCAATTCGTTCATTCGTTGCTTGAGTCCGCGATACCCCCAATCACGTTTGGTGTAAATGAGAAAAAGCGACCCCAATAATGGCGCGATCATAACCAAAATCAGCCATGTGACACGCGAGAGAGCATCCATCTCACTATTTACCAAATACAAAACAGCTGTAATAGCCAAAGCGCGCTCGATAATTTCCATCCAAATGCGGTATTGATCAACCCAAGCAAATGAAGCTATCAAGAAAAACAGTTGCAGTATCAAGAGAACAGAAATAACGGTTGTTCGACTAAAAATCCCTCGAAGAAAACTACGTCGGCTCTTATCCAACAAGCGCATAGCTTTATCTTTGTTTTTATTTTTATTTTCGATAATCATAACCTCCATGTTCGTCTGTTCTTGCTAACCATTATATCATATTTTGAAAGATGTTTTTATAACTTTGAACTATCGAAGAGACTTCTGAGTCGTGATATAATGTACCGAACTTATAAATGGTATAGGAGGAGCAATATGTTAACAACGATTTTAACAGCTATTCTGTCTTTTGTTGGTACAAATATCGATGATATCTTTGTATTAATTTTGTATGCAGAGGTAACAACGCGCCATGGATTAAAATAAGTCGTTCTCGGACAGTATGCTGGAATTGGGTGTTTGGTTGCGATAAACATTTTAGGTGCATTAGGAACACAGCTTTTTCCACCACAATATGTAGGATTGTTAGGATTTCTTCCAATAATTCTTGGAAGAAAGGCTTGGTTTGATTATCATAACAAAGAAAAAACGAAGGCAAACGGAGCAGATAATATTGGAGTATATATTCCTGTATTTAGCCAATATGACTTAGTTGATTTTTTCACTACTTTAATTATCTTCGCTGGCATGATTTATTTGTGGTGTTATATAGGACACCATATAGCAAATATTTCTTATGTTAGAAAAAAATAACATGCTATCAACAGATTCTTGTTCCTTTAGTTCTAATTATTTTGGGAGTAAGTATTCTTGTTAAAAACTACCTTTAGAATAGTTTACTGAAAACAAAAAGATTGGTGCCTAACGCTACCAATCTTTTTTGTTTTCAATTTTAGAACAATCCGATAGCTGTGCCGTCTTCAGCGACGTCCATGTTAAGTGCAGCTGGTTTTTTAGGTAAACCAGGCATTGTCATCACATCACCTGTGAGAGCGACGATGAAGCCTGCACCAGTTTTTGGTACAAATTCACGGATTGTGATATCAAAATCTTCTGGTGCTCCGAGGAGTGCTTGGTTATCAGAGAAGCTGTATTGTGTTTTAGCCATACAAACTGGCAATTTATCCCAGCCGAATTGGGCAAATTGTTTCAATTGTGTTTTGGCTTTCTTGCCAAAGATAACTTTGTCACCGCCATAGATTTCAGTCACAATCTTAGTAACTTTTTCTTCAAGAGAATCTTCATCTGAATAAAGACGTTTGTAATCGGCATTACCATTTTCAACAGCATTAACAACAGCATTGGCAAGGTCGATACCACCGTCAGCACCATTTGCCCAAACGCTAGCAAGTTCTACTGGAACGTCGATTTCAGCGCAAAGTTCTTTAAGCACAGCAATTTCAGCTTCAGTATCTGCGACAAATTCATTGATTGCTACGACTGCTGGTACGCCAAATTTACGAACATTTTCAACGTGACGTTTAAGGTTAGCAAATCCAGCACGAACTGCTTCAACATTTTCTTCACCAAGGTCTGTTTTAGCTACGCCACCATGCATTTTAAGGGCACGAATTGTAGCAACAATAACAACCGCATCTGGTGTTGTTGGAAGATTTGGTGTTTTGATATCAAGGAATTTTTCAGCACCAAGGTCAGCACCAAACCCTGCTTCTGTGATTGTGTAATCAGCTAAGCGAAGCGCTGTTGCTGTTGCAAGAACTGAGTTACAACCATGAGCAATGTTAGCAAATGGTCCGCCGTGAACAAAAGCTGGTGTTCCGTAGATCGTTTGAACAAGGTTTGGTTTGATAGCGTCTTTAAGGATAAGTGTCAAAGCACCTTCGACTTTAAGATCACGAACGTAAACTGGTGTACGGTCATAACGGTAAGCAACCACGATATTTGCCAAACGTTCTTTCAAATCGTTGATATCAGTTGCTAAGCACAAGATTGCCATGATTTCTGAGGCAACAGTGATGTCAAAACCGTCTTCACGTGGAATACCATTAACAGGGCTGCCAAGACCAATTGTGACATGACGAAGGGCGCGGTCATTGAGGTCAACAACACGTTTCCAAATAATACGACGTTGGTCAATGCCAAGCTCGTTTCCTTGATGAAGGTGATTATCGATAATTGCTGAAAGGGCATTGTTTGCCGTCGTAATCGCATGCATATCACCTGTAAAGTGGAGATTAATATCTTCCATTGGAAGAACTTGGGCGTAACCACCACCTGCTGCTCCACCTTTGATTCCCATGACAGGACCAAGAGATGGTTCACGCAAAGCAAGCATAGTTTTTCTGCCGATTTTATTTAAAGCATCAGCAAGACCGATTGACATTGTTGATTTTCCTTCACCTGCCGGTGTTGGGTTAATCGCTGTTACAAGAACCAATTTACCTGGTTTGTTTTCTTGGATAGATTTGATTTTATCGAAAGACAATTTAGCTTTGTATTTGCCATAAAGTTCAATATCATCAAATGTAATACCGACTTTTTCAACAACTTCTGTGATTGGTTTGAGTGCGACACTTTGTGCAATTTCGATATCAGATTTCACGGGATTCTCCTCTGGTTAGTTAATGATTAATAAAAATATTATAACATACTTTTTCAAAAACGCACATTATTTCCTTTTGTAAATATCAATGTTCGTTTTTTGTGTTTATGAAATTTACAACAATAGTTTTAAATTAATTAAAAACAACTTTTCGTTAAATACGATAACTTAGGCTAATATATGATTGTCTCGGTAAAAGAGTTTTGAGAGTATTAAACCAATCCCAGTACTAATCAGAACTTTTAATAAACTAATTACAAGTCAAAAGGACAGTTACTAATAAGAAATACCGAACAATCAAGGTCAAAAGTAGATTACTTCGGTTGAAAACAAGATTTGTATTTAGTAAGCCTTGGATTGTTGCACTGATAAGGCTGATTGTTTGGTGATATTAATTATTCCACCATCAATATTGAGTGTAGATATTTCTTAAAGAAGTATCTTCGTTATTATTATCGGAATGAATAGCACCTTCGGTAGAAGTCAAATTAAGACCTGATAAAAATGATGCCACCACTCCTGCTAAAGGCGCTAGAAACATTAATCGCATGAAAATGGAAGATTCACCGTATGTTCGTTTAGTATTCGTGGATTTTCTGCCATAGCTTATCTAACTTCTTCAGATTCAGAAACAGCAATTAAACCATTTAAATAAAGGGTGGACTAACAGTAAAGGTATTGACAACACTACTGTCGTAACGTTCCAAAACTACCATCTGAATAGATAGCTAAATCATCATAATCAGATTGTCGATTGGTACTACGATATATCACACCGTTTTTAATCACATAACCTGACGTATTAGCGCTGTAATAGTCACCGTTAATGGCAAAAATGCATTTTTACTTGAAGCTATACTAGACGTGGTTTCTGTAATATTCGTTCCCAAAGTGTCCTGCGCTAACGCTGTTTTTAAATAATCTGTACTAGAAAGTGTAATATCTGCTACATAATACGTTGTATTGCTTGTGTTTCCTGTCGTAATGATGATAGAGATATTGTCATCTTGATATGAAGTATCTGTTGTCGTCACTTCGCCTGTTTCTGTCGATGCCGTCGTGCTACTGCAACTTTAGTTACCGCTGATGGTATCACAAATGTTTTCAAAAGAACATAAACATTTGCAGATAATATAACAAAGTGTAAGCATATTTTTTAGAAGTCTCATCACCTTCTCTGTTCATCCAACATAAACTTAGTTAAGCCTATCAAATTTGGCCAAAGATCTTCTGAAAAATAGCTAAAAGAAAACCAAATTCTTGATTTTTGTATTAATCAATTTACGAAAAAAATGTTTTTGTGTACAATAAATCTATGAAAATCTTAATCACATCTGGTGGAACAACCGAAAAAATCGATTCTGTTCGTGGTATTACTAATCACGCAACAGGAAGTTTAGGAAAATACATTGCAGAAATGTTTTTACAAAATGGGCACGAGGTGACTTTAGTAACAACCAAAGGAGCTGTCAAACCACAAAAACAACCATATTTGACAACCTATATCGTCTCAAATGTTGATAGTTTGGTTGAAACTTTAGAGCCACTTGTTAAGACACATGACATTTTTATTCATAGCATGGCTGTGTCTGATTACACTCCTCTCTATATGACTGATTTAGATGAGATTGAAAATGCTGAGCACATTTCAGATTTGCTGACACAGCAAAATACCGAATCAAAAATTTCATCTAAAGCAGACTATCAAGTGCTCTTTTTAAAGAAAACGCCTAAAGTTATCAGCTTGATCAAAACATGGAATCCTGATATCATGCTGATTGGCTTTAAATTATTGGTTAACATCAGCAAGGATGAATTGTTTGCGGTGGCGCGTGCTAGTTTGAAGAAAAATAAAGCACACTATATCGTCGCCAATGATTTAAGTGAAATCAATGGGACACAGCACCACGCTTATTTGCTCAGTGAAAACGACGTAACCGAAGCCGAAACAAAAGCTGAGCTGGCTAAATTAATTTTTGAAAGGGTGACAAATCATGACTAAAACAATCGTACTGGCTGTTTCAGGGAGCATTTCTGCCTATAAAGCAGCTGATTTAAGCAATCAGTTAACCAAATTAGGGTATCAAGTGCACGTTTTAATGACTGAGGCTGCAACGCAATTTATAACGCCACTAACATTGCAAGTTTTATCAAAAAATCCTGTTCATCTTGATGTTATGAAAGAAGACGACCCAAAAGTTGTTAATCATATTGAACTAGCAAAACAAGCCGACTTATTCGTAGTTGCTCCTGCTTCTGCTAATACAATCGCTAAATTAGCTCATGGTATCGCAGATAATATTGTTACAGCAACTGCGCTAGCTTTGCCGACAGATACTCCCAAATTGATTGCGCCAGCTATGAATACCAAGATGTATGACAATCCACTAACGCAACGCAATTTACAAATCTTGCAAGAAGTCGGTTATCAAGAAATTGAACCGCGTTCAAGCATGCTTGCCTGCGGTGATGTTGGACGTGGTGCTCTTGCTGAATTAGACGCTATCATTCAAAAAATTCAAGACACCATTGAGAACTAAAAATCAAAACCGACACTTGTCGAGACAGCTGTAAATTGGTATAATGAATTGGACATTTGGAAAACTAAAAATTTCAAATGCTACATTTTTCAGTCCATTTAGGAGGAATTATGAAAAAAAATAAAGCAGCAACCGATGTTGCTATTATTGCTATCTTCTTTGCTATTATGCTTGTGATAAATTTTCTAACAAGCTTAGTGTTTAACCTTTGGCCTGTTCCAATCAAGCCTACGCTCGTGCATGTTCCAGTTATTATCGCTTCTATTGTCTATGGACCACGAATTGGCGCTATCCTAGGTGGATTAATGGGGATTATGAGTGTTACCGTAAACACTCTGACATTGTTACCAACAAGTTATCTCTTTTCTCCATTCGTTGAAAACGGGAATTTTGCTTCGCTAATCATTGCTCTTGTTCCACGTATTCTAATCGGTATAACACCTTATTTTGTTTATAAATGGCTACATAATAGAACTGGACTTGTTATCGCTGGTGCGATTGGTTCGATGACAAATACCATTTTCGTTTTGGGAGGCATTTTCCTACTCTTCTCAAACGTTTATAACGGAAATATCCAAGCTCTGCTTGCTATTGTTTTTGGAACAAATGCTATCGCTGAAATGATTATTTCTGCCATTTTAACACTTGCACTTGTTCCAAGTTTACAAAAAATTAAAAATTAATGTTGAAAATCATGGGCTAAAAAGCTCGTGATTTTTTACTTAAAGCTAGTAAAATTTTCAAGTGTTTTCAAGAGTTAAACAACCGTTTGCGTAATCTTCAAAAAATTCCTCAAAACCCTTATATATCAATATATTCACTTATCTCAAATTAGGACTAGAAAAATCTTTTACAAAGTGGTATAATGAAAGCGTTTAGAAGAACAGAAAAAGGAGTTCCATTATGACTTACACTGAAAACTATCAAAAATGGCTTGACTTTGCGGAACTACCCGACTATCTCCGCGAAGAATTGGTAGCCATGGATGAGAAAACCAAAGAAGACGCCTTCTATACAAATCTTGAGTTTGGTACTGCAGGCATGCGTGGTATCATTGGTGCTGGTACTAACTGCATTAACATCTACGTTGTCCGCCAAGCAACTGAAGGTTTGGCAAAACTCATCGAAACTAAAGGTGAAGACGTTAAAAAACGTGGTGTTGCGATTGCTTACGATTCTCGCCACTTCTCACCAGAATTCGCATTTGAATCTGCTCAAGTTTTAGCAAAACATGGTATTAAAACTTATGTCTTTGAATCACTTCGTCCAACACCAGAATTGTCATTTGCAGTTCGTCATCTTGGCACATTTGCAGGTATCATGGTAACTGCTAGTCACAACCCAGCTCCATTTAACGGTTATAAAGTTTATGGTGAAGACGGTGGACAAATGCCACCAGCTGACGCTGACGCTTTGACTGACTTTATCCGTGCTATCGAAGATCCATTTGCTATCGAATTGGCTGACCTTGAAGAAAGCAAGGCTTCTGGTCTTATCGAAGTTATCGGTGAAGCTGTCGATGCTGAATACCTTAAAGAAGTCAAAGATGTTAACATCAACCAAAAATTGATTGATGAATACGGTAAAGACATGAAGATTGTTTACACACCACTTCATGGTACTGGTGAAATGCTTGCTCGTCGCGCACTTGCTCAAGCTGGTTTTGATTCAGTTCAAGTTGTTGAAGCTCAAGCTGTTCCAGACCCAGATTTCTCTACTGTAAAATCTCCAAATCCAGAAAACCAAGAAGCTTTTGCTCTTGCTGAAGAACTTGGTCGTAAAGTTGACGCTGATGTTCTTGTCGCAACTGACCCAGATGCTGACCGTCTCGGCGTTGAAATTCGTCAAGCAGACGGTTCATACCGTAACCTTTCTGGTAACCAAATCGGTGCCATTATCGCTAAATATATTCTTGAAGCTCACAAAACAGCTGGAACTCTTCCAGAAAATGCAGCTTTGGCAAAATCAATCGTTTCAACTGAATTGGTAACAAAAATTGCTGAAAGCTACGGCGCTACAATGTTTAATGTCTTGACTGGTTTCAAATTTATCGCTGAAAAAATTCAAGAATTTGAAGAAAAACATAACCACACTTACATGTTTGGTTTCGAAGAAAGCTTCGGTTACCTCATTAAACCGTTCGTACGTGATAAAGATGCTATTCAAGCTGTTCTTATCGTTGCTGAAATTGCAGCTTACTATCGCTCACGTGGTTTGACATTGGCTGACGGTATTGAAGAAATCTACAAAGAATACGGGTACTTCGCGGAAAAAACAATCTCAGTTACGCTTAGCGGTGTTGATGGAGCTGCTGAAATCAAGAAAATTATGGATAAATTCCGTGACAATGCCCCTGCACAATTCAACACAACTGATATTGTAAAAACTGAAGACTTCTTGACTCAAACAGCCACAAGCGCAAACGGCGTTGAAAAATTGACAACTCCACCAAGCAATGTATTGAAATACACACTTGCAGACGATTCTTGGATTGCCGTTCGCCCTTCAGGTACTGAACCAAAAATCAAATTCTATATCGCTACAGTTGGTACAGACTTAGCTGATGCAGAAGCTAAAATTACTAATATCGAAAAAGAAATCAACAATTTCGTTAAATAATGATTGATTAATATCAAAACAACTCCTTCTATCATGAGGAGTTGTTTTTTTACTTATTTAATAAAGAATTTACATCAATCTTTTTCTATTATCTATCCATAAGTCCGCAAATGCTGGAATATCCCGTATTTACGGACTTTTTTTAACTTTCTTATCGGTTGATACATTGCATAACTCCGCTTATTTCCGCTTCAATCTGCCTTGAAAAGTAGTAAATCAGTAGTAATTCTGTCTTTTACTACTAGGCTACAAATCGCTGTAATTCTGATTTTACAGTTTCCAGCGAAGCATGAGCGTAAAGGTTCAGCGTGATAGTTATATTTGAATGTCCCATAACATATTGCAATGCCTTTGGGTTCATTCCTGCATTTGCTAATCTTGTGCAGAATATATGACGCATGATGTGTGGTGTAATTCTAGGTAGCTGTTCTTCGTGATTACCGTTGTACTTCTCTACAAGGTTTCTGAACATTGCTTTATAGTTTACTGCCACTTGCGGATTGCCGTTGCGATTGATAAATAGAAAATCTCTGTAACCGTCAATCACAAGGTCTTTCTGTTTCCTGCGGTGTTTCAGTATGTTCTTAAATGATTGATACACCTCGTCGCTCATAGGTATCTGTCTGATACCATTTTCTGATTTTGGTGGTTGCACCACATAACCAATTTTCGATACTTTGATAAGCTGGTGGTCGATATTGATTATTCTGTTTTTAAAGTCTAAATCATTTACTGTCAGTCCGCAAAATTCAGAAATACGAAGTCCAGTCCGTAACAAAATGATGATTTCATCATAATGCTTTCGGTAACATACATCACTTTTAACATAGGTCAGCAGTTGTTCTTCCTGCTCCTGCGTCAAGGCTTGTCGGTTCTCCGTGTCATTTTTCATTACACTACTTAAACTAAAATCAAATGGGTTCTTTCTGATACAATCATCATGCAATGCCATTTTAAACGCTGGCTTCAATGCTCTTTTATAAAAAAGAACCGTACCATACGCCAGCCCATTGTCCTTTAATTCAAGTAGCCAAGTCTTAACATCTGAAATTTTAACCGTATCAATGCTTTTTGCACCAAGCTTGTCCTTTTTCAAAAATTCCAGTAGGTAACTGTAAGTGTTTTGTGTAGTCAGCCTTGCATTTCTCTGTTGTTTCAGATATTTCTTGAAAAGCTCATACACCGTCATTTTCTTTCCAACGGTGTCTATGCCGTCGTTGATGTCTTGACGTATTTCTTGCTCTTTTTCCCGTAAGGAAATATCTTCACGTTTTCCTGCTGGCGTTCTGTCTGTCGGTACAAGTTTCCATGCGTAAACAAATTGCGTTTTTCCAAATGCGTCCACATATTTATATGCGTATCTCCCGTCTTTTCGCTGGCTCTCACCCGTTCTTAATATACGATTTTTGTTATCCCGTCTTTTTTCAGACATTGCTTTTCGCTCCTTTCAGAACGGAAAGAGCTTCGATATGAGATATTATAATTATACCACATACGAAGCCCGTTTTCACTATATAACATTCAAGGTATCAAAGAATTTTTCAAAGGGTTTACGCTTTATCTGAATACGGTTTCCATTCATAATAAACCAGTCAGCGTCGGGATTTTCTTCTACCAGCCTACGCAATTTCTTTTCGCCAATTCTAAAATATGTTGAAGCTTTTTCCAAAGTTAAAGAATATTTCAACCAGATAGGCACATCAGTATTGTTCATAATCTATGCACCCCCTTTACTGTGTGTCGTTTTTTACAAGCAGGCAGACGGCTTTGGAAAGCTCCGTTAGTATTTCAACTATTCCCATTCTTGTGGGAAGAACCGCATCATGCGGACGTATCATTATTCTGTGAGGATAGGTCGTGGCAAAGCGACTTTTCCAACAGTCGCTCTCGGATCACTGCGTGGGTCGCTCGCTTTATTTTGGAAAGGTCATGGCGTACAGTCCCCGTGGCTTGCTATCTCACAAACGTATCTGTCTGCTTTATTCAGTTGTCAAAGACCAGACGGGCATAATCAATCCCGATATGAAATTAGAAGCGTTTAATATAAAAGTTTAAAATTTTACGAATAATCGCTTCTTTGATAAAACCTTTCATTTCCAAATCTACCGCAAGACGCAAGTTGTTGTTATCGTCGTAAAACGGACGCATACAGCATTGATTGATATATGGGTCATAAAATTCCAAGATTTTTGAAATAGCTGTTTCATCGCCGTCGCAGGCTTTGGAAATAACCGTGAAAGTCGGTGTCAGCTCTTTTGGCATTTTTCTTTTTCCTCCTCAATCAGTTGCTTTAACTTGTCTAGTGTTTGTATTCTGCACTTCGTTACATTCGCTCTGGAACAGTCAAGCATTTTTCCAATATAAGTGTCCGTATCTCCAATGAAGAAATACTGTAAAACGATATTACGCTTTCGTTCTTCAATAGCTTTCAATGCACGAGCCAGTTGTTCATCTTCGATTGATACTTTTTCTCCACAGACTTCAAATACTGCAACATAATCCGTAGAATATGTATCTTCTGTACCTATGGAATTTAAGAGGTCGTCCATAATTTCGGCAAATGGCATTTCTTTTTTCTCTGAACGGAGTATCGCTCGATAGAAGTCAATCGCTCTATGACGTATAACTGTTTTAATAGCACAATCGAATTGATGACAAGTTTTTTCTTGTAGTTCTGACGTTTTCATTTTCCCACCTCCTTTCGCTAGTCGAAAAGAGGTGTCTGCCCCTTTTCATATATACCGCGTTGAAAGTGGGGGACAGCGTAACCAAAATCAAAAAAACTTTAAAAATTTTTTTCTGGCATGAAAAAAGCCCGCACAAAACATATAGTCTGTACGAGCTTTTAAAACTGTACTGTATTCAGTTGTTATAAGAATGCCGTTAGAGTCAAATTGATTGTGTCGAGGTATATCTAAAATATTCCATAATGACAGCTCCTTTACGGCACTATTCTTGTTTATTCAGACAAAAAAGAAATTGCACCGTTTTTAATTTCTAAGATTTCGTCGGCTTCTTCTGCCAAATGCTTACTGTGTGTAACCACAACAACACATTTTCCTAATTCATGTGCAGTCTTTTTCAGCAAAGCAATGATTTCATCAGCGGTAGTTTCATCAAGATTTCCCGTTGGTTCGTCTGCCAAAAGTACATGAGCGTTGCTGGCTAATGCTCTTGCAATCGCTACACGCTGTTGCTGTCCGCCAGATAATTGTAATACATTTCTCTGCCAGTATTCTTTTCCAATGCCGACTTCTTCCAATAATTTTTCAGCATTTCCACTTCCACCTAATTTGACATTTTCAACGGTTGTCAAATAATCAATCAGATTATAATTTTGAAATACCAATGAGATATTATGCTTTCTATGGTAATTCAGCCCTTTTTTTGTAATATCCTCGCCATTGCAAAGGACAGTCCCTTTTACTGCTGTATCTAAGCCTGCTAACAGAGATAAGAGTGTTGTTTTTCCTGCACCACTCGGACCGATTATGGTATAAAAGATACCCTCCTCGAAAGTAGCAGATACATTATTCAAAATGGTTTTATCTTTTTTTGTTTTGTAAGCATAGCTTACATTCTTTACTTCTAACATTTTCGTCGTCCTCCTAACTCATTTCCGATAAAATATCTTTCGGGTTTCTCTTTAGTATTACAATTCCAGATACCAGAACAGAAGCCGTTATCAACACAAGAACACTTACACCGTCAAGCAGATACATTTCTGGCGTAACCTCTACGCTGATACTCTGCACGTCTTGCTTTGGTGCAACGTATTCTGTGGATACCTTTCCCTCATTGTTCTTTTCTTCTTCCTGCATTTGCTGAACCTGCTGTGATACCAGATAATTTGCAGTTACTTTGGAAACGGCAGGAGCGACAGCAAAGGATAACATAAGGGAAAAAATAGTAATCATAATCGCTTCACTCCAAATTTGCCCGATAATTCTAAATTTCGGAACACCGAGAGATAAGAAAATGCCGACTTCCTGCACTCGATTTTTCAGCCAGAACAGAAATACTAAAACAAGAATAACAAAACTTGCAATGGAAATTACCAATATCATCATTTCACTTACTTTTGCCAAATCATTAAAGTTTGAGGACATGGTTTCAGAATTTCCGTTATTGTCAATCAAATCATACTGTTCCCAGTTGATGTCCGCTTTTTGAAGATTTTGTTTTACTTCGTCGTAAGCTTCCACATCGTCCACTTTGAAATATGCTCTTTCATATAATGGACTTGTTTCACTTTCTGCCTTTTCTGGAAATCTCAAATCAGTAAATATCACATTTTCCGAACGGTAAGTATCGCCCTGCATAAGTGGGGACATCTTTTGATCCACTTGATAAATTCCCACAATCTCGGCTTCTGATACCTTTGAATTTTCGGTATCGTGATAATCATTAAAAGAAATCTTATCGCCGATTTTCAAATTATTTTGCTTTGCAAGTTTCTCTGAAATGACACACATATCTTTATCCTCTGGTGTTATCATTCGTCCCTCTTTGATATGCAGGTTGCCAGATAAAACATTTCTGTCAAGTTTCATATCTCTGTTTCCAATTAAACTTACACCGCCAACGTCTGCACTCTGGTCTACATCTTTATCTTCAATTCTTTTGAAATTTACAGGGTTTACGGGAGTTGTTACTGTTGTAATATTGTAATCAGCAATTCCTTTTGCTTTTGCCAATTTCTCAATGTCTTTTATATCTAAGCTTTCAAATTCATTTGTTGTCCAGCCTGTCCAAGTCTCCACACCATTGATAATCTCTTTTTCCTGATGGTAGCCACCAAAACTACCTTCCTTATCATTACCAATCTTTTCTGAGTATTCACGAACTCGCTTTGTTCGGTACTCTGCATTTCTTTCTAAAAGAAAGCCTGCACCTATGGCTTGTCTGGTTTTGTCCTGCACCTCAATACTGGCATTTTTGCTCGCCACACCTGCAAGAAGCAAGGTACTGATTGCAAAAACAATCAACAATAAGAGAATACTTTTTACGGGCTTTCTGAACACAGAACGCCTTGCCAATCCAAAAAAATTCATGTACTATCCCTCCATTTTTGCTAATATATCTTTTGGGTTTGCCCGTAATATGGGAAGAATGGAGCAACACAATGCTACCAAAATAACTGCACCGCCTAAAAGGAACAACATTCCAATATCTTGTATCTGCAAAACCACTTTTAGATTTTCTGTTACTGTTTCTGAACCAGTAATGACGTTTTGCAAAACACCAGAGAACAATTTACCAATCGCTGTTGCTCCAAAAACCGAAAGCGTAAATACACTACCTGCTTCTAATAAAGTTTGCAGGAAAATTTCACTTTTTGCTTTACCTAGGCTCATAAAGATTGCCACTTCCTTTTGTCTTGTCCTCATCCACATACATAACAGCAGGGAAACAACGACAGTACCAGTCATCAAGGTAAGTATCAGCATAAGGTTTGCCACCTTGCTGATTTGCTCTAATGGAGCAGACATCTGTTGATAAAGGGTATCAGACGTGCTAAGTGCTATGTCATTTCCAAATATTTTTTGCAGACTGGTTTCCAGCACATCTAAATTTTCTGGTCTTTTTGAGTAAATGCAGATTTTTTCAAATGCAGGTTCTTTTAACAATTCTTTATAAGCGCTGTTGTCAATAAAGATTTGATTTTCTATTCGATTGACCGCCGTAGTTTCTGCTGGCTGGTCTTTTTCCACATTTCCTGCGGACTTGAACATTCCAATAATCTGAACAGATACTTTTGTTCCGCTTTTTGTACTTAGTTCAATGGTATCTCCAATCTTTAGCCCATTCTGATTTGCAAGGTTTGTATTGATAACAGCACCTTTTTTCTCTTGTTTGATATAATCACCAGAAGATAAGCGGTACTGCATTTCTGAAAAAGGACTGTCCTTTTCCAAATCATCATAGGAGAGCAACGCTATTTTCAAATTTTCCTCATTTGTAGAGGTATTGAGAGTAACGGGATAAAAATTATCTGGAAATACCTCTTGCCTACCTATACGGTTGATAGCTGAAACATCTTCCAGCGTTTCAATCTTGTTTACTTCATTCTCGGTTATTTTGCTGTCCTTACTTGTAATTTCAGCCACTATTTTAGAGTTTGTTTTTTCCTGCATAGCTTGTTTAGACTCATTTGTAGTTCTTAAAATCATGCTTGTACCTAAAATCATACTGTTTACAAGTATCAGAACAATCAACAAAAGAATAGTTTTCCCTTTTTTTCGCTGTAAATAGCGAAAACCAAGTTGATAAAACTTCATACTTCACACCTCTATTCCCAATGGGCTATGACAACCTTTGTTGCATTGAAATGATTTGTGTCTGCAAATTCTCCATAGAGATATACATTTGATTGTTTCTTTACATCGGAGATAGAACCCGTCGTTACATTCGTAACACCAGAGTGGGCACTTACTGTGGCAATGACAAATTCACAATCTGGGTTATAGGTTACAGAAACAGCATTGTCTTTATTTTCCAGTCCCGGTGCTTCTGATTTTATCCCTGCTCCCCCCTCAATTTCTTTTGCTTGACTTACGGAACAACCATTATCTGTAAATTCCAAAACACTTCCTATCAAATTAGCAGACTCTAATATGTCGTTTTCTTCATTCGTATTAGAATTGACAATAGGATTAGACGTATCTGGCTTCTCATCTGGACTTGCACCACACCCCGTCAATGCACAGATACATAATCCAACTGCTACAAATTTACTGATGTTTGTTTTTTTCATTTTGTATTCCACCTTTCTTATTCGATATGCCACTATTGTAAAAGCAAACCATTCTAAAAATCCTGTAAAAAAGCAAGAAAATCATCATCATTTTTTAGAGGATTTTTACAGACTTTTCTGTTACACTGTCTATAATTAAACCTTCTTGGACTGCTAATGTCCAAGATGATATATAGAAAAGGATTGATACATTATGAAAATACTTCTTCTGGAAGATGATTTAGAGTTATGTAAAAATATAAAAATTTCGCTGGAAAAAGAAAACTATATGGTTGATTGTTGCAATGACGGGGAAACTGCTATGCTGTATGCCTTAAATACAGACTATTCTTATGACCTTGCCATTGTAGACCGTATGTTACCGATTATTGACGGTTTAACAATCATAAAATCTATGCGTAAAAAAGGAATATCTATTCCTATCATTATCATTACAGCCATGAGTACCCTTGATGATCGGGTTGAGGGTTTAGACGGAGGTGCTGATGATTACTTAGTAAAACCATTTCATATCAAAGAATTGCTTGCAAGGGTTCGGGCGTTGACAAGGCGACCTGCCAATATCCAATTATCTCCCAAATTACAATGGGGAGATTTAACTTTCGATAAAGACAGCAGAACCTTATCCACACCAAATAATTCTCTTTTATTAACTTCAAAAGAAACCGAGTTGACTTTTGTATTTATGCAGAACCCAGAAACACTATTTTCCCGTGAACAGCTAATCCTTAAAATCTGGGGTAGTTCTTCCGAAGTAGAAACTGGCAATGTAGACAGCTACATTTCTTTTCTGCGAAAACGTCTAAAGGAGTTAAAAAGTTCCTGTAAAATAACAACGGTCTACGGTGCAGGGTACAAACTGGAGAAAGAAACATGTTAAATAACTTATACCGAAAACTTCATATTCTGTTTGCAAGTTCTGTTATGCTGATTATTACCCTTGTGATTTTCTTTGTTGTTGCGAATACGGTTTATACGGAGAAAATCAACGAAAGTACCTTGTTTCAAAGATTAACAACCTTGCTGATTTATCAAGCGGAAAGTGATTCTTCGGATATGGATAAAGCACTCAAAGCCTACGAAGAAAGTGATCATATTTTTTCCTTGATTAGCGATACAAAAGGGAATACCATTTATCAAAGTGATTTTCCATTTCCAACTTCTGCGGACAAGCTGTTGCATGATGTAGAAAAACAGATTTCTACACAGCCATTATCACAAACAGAAAGCACCGCAACTTCACAAGGCGGTTTTCTGGAAATAAAAGGAAAACATCACGATACTTATTTTGTTATTCCTGCTACAATTATGACAGCAAATGATACCGTATATCATGGGAATTTTCTTTATCAGACAGCTGGCTTGACGGATATT
Source organism: Streptococcus pasteurianus (assembly GCF_004843545.1). Lineage (NCBI taxonomy): Bacteria > Bacillati > Bacillota > Bacilli > Lactobacillales > Streptococcaceae > Streptococcus > Streptococcus pasteurianus. The sequence goes on from NZ_CP039457.1 coordinate 1,080,918, forward strand.
TTACAAAAGACATTACCGATATATCTTCTTATCTGGCTTTTGGCTTGTATCGTTGTTATCATACTAACCCGTTATCTGCTGAAAAAGTCTTTTGCCCCAACAGAACGAATATTGCAAAGCCAAAAAGATTTTGTTGCAACAGCTTCCCATGAATTAAAATCTCCACTAGCTGTTATGATTTCCAACACGGATATGCTTCTTGATGATGTTTCCTTAAACGAACAGGCAAAGCAAGCCTTACAGACCATAGATTTTGAATGTATGCGGTTATCCCGTTTAGTCAAAGATATGTTGCTTCTGGCTTCTTCCGATGCTAAAACATGGACATTGCATAAAAGTACAATCAATGTAGATACCTTGCTCATTACGTTATATGAAACATACGAACCCGTCTGCATGAAGCAGAATTTAGAACTAAAACTGCATTTATCCGAGGAAAGTTATCCTGCCATGCTTACCGACAAAGACCGATTATTTCAAATCTTGTGTATCTTTATGGATAATGCCATTCAACATTCCAAGAATAATTCTTTGATAGAGATAGAAGTAATCGCCACCGAAAAGAATATTGCTTTTTCTGTGGTAGACCACGGGCAAGGCATTTCTGATGAAGATAAGCAGTATATCTTTGACCGATTTTATAGTGGCGACAAGTCCCATGCTAACAAAGCGAATTTTGGACTGGGACTAAGTATCGCCAAAGAATTAACCCAAATGCTGAACGGTACTATCACTATTAATGATACTGTTGGTGGCGGTGCTGCCTTTACTGTTAAATTTCCTCTGAAATAGATTAAGGCTTGCAGATCATACAATATGTATGGAGCAAGCCTTTTTTCAAATCTTTGTCTTTTTGGTAATCTTGTAAATATATTCTTCTGGGGTAGGGCGTTTATTACCAAAATACTTTTTGAAATTTGCCTGCACCTCTGGGTCTGAACTATTCATAGCTTCATCAATCGTCGCTTCAATATCAGCTCATACATCAGCCAATGAAACACCGCCAGCTTTTGCACCTGCTTTCAATGCTTTTTTAATATCTCGTTTTTTAAGACCTATCATAATACTCATACTCCTTTTCAATATTAACGTCAGTTACCGATATATATAAATGTTATAATGCTAACTTACAATCTTTATCTTCATTTAAAGGATAACCCTTAATTTTGAAGATTTCATAAAGATATAAAAAAGAACGACAAATAAAGCCGTTCTTTCATAATGGTAGCTGTATAGTAACTTTAGCTCCTTTGGTTTCTATCGAATTATCTAGCAAAAGTTTTCCTTTATGCTGTTTTATAATGCTGTCAACAATATATAACCCCATTCCATAATGCAGTTTAGAACTTCTGCTTTGGTTTGCCATATAGAAGCGTTCTTTTGCGTGCTCCAATGCCTCTTTTGAAAAACCACAACCACAGTCAGTAATACAGATATTCAAGTAATTATCCTTGTTATCTACATCTATATATAATGTAGAGTTTTCAGGAGAGAACTCCACAGAATTTGAAATCAAATTTATAAATGCTCGTTCCAGTAACATTCTATCCCCAATTATATTTTGTGGTAAATTATGTTGTGTCTGCTGAATAATAATACCTTTGTCCTTGCAAATGATTTCTGTTTGGGATAAAATATGTTTCAAAAACTCTGGCAATTTAATATCTTCCATTTGTAATTGATAACCGACAGTTGTTTTAGATATATCAATCAAAATTTTTATGTACTGTTTCATCTGTTCAGAACTACTCATTGCATACGATAAATATAGCTTTTGTTCTTCATCAAGTTCTGTTTCATCTAACAAATCAATGTTCCCTTGCACAACAGTTAATGGAGTTTTCAAATCATGGGCTAGAGAAGCAATCTGTTCTCTTTGTAATTTTTCGCTTTGCCACTGTTTTTCTAATGACTCTTTTAAGCTGTTCCGCATGCTGTCAAAAGATATAATCACGTTTTCAAATTCCAATATTTTAGAATGTCCGATAGTAAAATCTAAGTTTTGATTTTCAATTTCTTTGGTAGCTTCTAAAATAGGGGTCAATTCTTTTCTCAGTTCTTTAGCAAAATGAACAGTTAAATAAACACATACCCCTAAACTGCTTATAATCATTAACGTAATCATCAAAATTTCTGGGGACGGTAAATAATGGTTAAGTTGTGGGTTTAAATATTGAGAACCTATAACATACTGTAAGACAATATATTCATCATTTCGTGTAACGAAAATAAACTGTGTTTTACCACTTGTATCCATTAACCCAGTTTTAGCAAACATCAAAGCCTTTTCTTTTACTTCTTCGCTCATATTTGTATCAATGTATTCATAGTTTTTCGTTAATCGAAGAAATTTAGTACCAGTAGGAAAATGTATATCTGATACATTCGGCGTTGCAGTCAGTATAGGTACTAGATCTTCCGTTTGTCTTTCATTATTATCCGCAAGTGTTACAATCCCCATGCTGGAAGCTAATAACATACAGACAAATGGGACAACCACGGACAGACATATTCCCCCAAGTAGACAAACAAGAAATTTACGGAAAGTTTTTGTAAGTGATGTTTTCATTTTTATTCCCATTTATAACCAATCCCCCAGACTGTTGAAATTGGCTGAACACCCATTTTTTCAAATTTTGCTCTTATATTTTTTATATGTGTAGAGATTGTAGAGCTATCGCTTTCTCCGTAAAAAGAAAATGTAGCTTCGTATATTTGTTCCTTTGAAAAAACCTGTCCTTTGTTACTTGCAAGATACTCACAAATCAAATATTCACTTTTAGTAAAGGCGATAGGTTTATTATCAACGCTAATCGCCTTTGCTGATAAGTCTATTCTTATCTTATCTAAATTTAGTGTTCTATGTTTTTCACGTTTCTCTCTACGCAAGTGAGCATTGATACGCGCCCGCAATTCTGCAATACGGAATGGTTTTGTTAAATAATCATCAGCTCCTAATCCTAAGCCCAAAGTAATATCATTTTCCATCGTTTTTGCCGTCAGAAAAAGAATAGGACAGTCAATAAAATCTCTTATAGATTTACAGAAAGAGAAACCGTCTATATGGGGCATCATAACGTCTAAAATAACTAAATCATAGTAGTTCAGAGTGTCTAAAGGAACTTCTTTTGCAGAAGAATATACAGTTACAATATGTCCATCTTTCTCAAGCCCATTCTTGATTAACTGTAAAATCATTTCTTCATCATCAACGGCTAATATATTTGCCAATATCTACACCTCCTACAATTCCTATATCCAAGTCTTATTCTATTGTATTTACTGCTACGTAATATTTATTGTTAATATTAACAGCAATCTTTTCTTCTGTGGAAGTTTCTTTTATACTGTATATATATCCGTAACTGAATATTGTACCGTCAGCTTCTTCAATTCTTTTTGAAATTTGAGCAATTTCCTGCTTCAAACTTGAATATTCCACAGTTTCATCTGTCAGAGTATAAATTTTTTTATCTATTTGTATGGTATCCTGATTTGCTGTATTTAACTCCACGATTGGCAAAGTTTGGTTTAATGATTTATTTCTATCTGCGTTTTCTTTCAAATCAAATAAAACTTTTAAAGTTCCAAAAGCCAAGACAAGGACAATAGCTATCGCAACCTATTTTAATATTTTTTTACTCATTTTCTTTTGTCCCTTCCCATCTCTGAAACCACATTAAACTTATTATAAACAGCACTACTGTGAAAACCAGCATAAATATAAAACCTAGTTGAAACTCAGGGAAGTTAGAATAAAACTGTCCCTCATTAACATATTTCAAAATACAATAATCCATAAACCTTACACTCCAGCCCCACGGCAGAAATTTCCAAATAAAATCACCAAGTCCTGTAACCAACAATGCAGATAATAGACTTCCTACAATACCCATGCCCATAGCTACACTTTTCCCTAAACTGAAACCGACAAGTATAGAAATAAGATAAATTGGTATTACAGACAATATTAACATAATAAAAGGTTTTATATAAAATGAAAACGGCATAACTGGATAGAGTACTGCAAATAAGGAAACACCAAGTATTGTTGCAAGGGTTGCCAAAACAACAAGATATAATAATTTTCCAATATATACCGCTGTGCGTGAACGGAACGTACCTAAGATTAACTGAAAATGACCTGCCCCATTTTCTAGTTCAACTACCATACCTACAACAATTCCAATAACAAATGGAAAAATAATCGATAATACCTCTAAAAAGGTCGTTACATTTGTGACATCATTCCAACCAGATATATGAAAATATCCTGCAAAAACACCAGCTCCTATTACTGGAAAAAGTACATGAACTAAAAGTAATGGTGTATGTCTGCTTTTAAGCCATTCTACTTGAAAACATCTAATAATACTGCTAAACATTAAAGAACCTCCTGCTTTATAAAAGATTTAGCTGTTAATTTTGAAATCACATAGAGTAAAACCAATGACAAGCAGACTGTCATAATAATCAACGGTAAAGGAGTTAATAAAGCATTTCCCGTTACCGGTTCTCCATTTGGCAATATTCCTAATGTAGGAACCATAAGGCGAGTAACCCAACTATAAGGACATATGAACCAGAAACTTGTGTTTGCGCCTAATGTTCCCAGTATAAAGCTCATTCCAACATTTAATATGAGAGTGGCGAATACACCTGTTTTTTTTACAAACCACAAGCATAACGGAACATTCCATATACTTGTTAGAATAATGCAAAACGTTCCCAATAGTGCCTGTATCAGGCTGATTGTCATAGATATATCAAAAATTTGTTGAATGATAAAACCACCTGCGACATTGCACAACATCAAAATTGTATTCGCAAGTACAATGTATATTATACAAGTAATTATTTTTGCATACCATACTTTTTTTAAATCAATAGGCAATGATAAAATTGCTCTGAACTTTAATTTTCCGTTATCTCTTTGAATTATCAAAATAGATAATAGCGTTAAATAACTAGGATATAATAATACATACCACCAGTTATATGAATTTTGTTGATACCACATGGGAGCAAGTACATTCAAAAATAAAGTTAGTACAGGAGCTAACCAGACTAATTTTTTTACAAAAGTATTTTTATGTTTTAGATGTTCAGAAGATATATAATTTTCCATATTATCGTCCCTCCTGCGATTTTCTTACAACTTCTATGAACAAGTTTTCTAAATTTTCATCTTTATTCATCTGTCCCTCATATCCTAAAATACCATTTGAAATAATGCCAATATCATCAGCAATAAGCTGTACCTCTGATAAAATATGACTGGATAGAATAACGGTAATCCCTTGAGAGGGAAAAGAACGAATAAGAGAACGTAATTCTTGTATACCGATAGGGTCTAAACCATTTGTTGGTTCGTCTAAAATCAATAATTTAGGATTGTTTAACAAAGCAATAGCTATTCCTAAACGTTGCTTCATTCCCATTGAAAATTGTCCTGCTTTTTTTCTTCCCGTATTCTGCAAATCAACTATTTCCAAAACTTCATTTATTCGGGCTTTAGGAACATTGAGTAACTTTGCACGGACTTCTAAATTTTCTACCGCGGAAAGATTGTCATAAAGTGGTGGTGTTTCAATCAAAGCCCCTATTTGTTCTAAATCTTTTCTATTCCAGTCGTGCCCATTAAAAAGAACTTTTCCACTAGTAGGACGAAGCATACCTGTAATCATTTTCAAAGTGGTAGATTTTCCAGCACCATTTGGACCGAGTAACCCATATATTGAGTTTTCACGAACAGTTATAGATACATTATTTACTGCCTTTTGCTTTTTGAAATCCTTACATAAATTGTCTGTTTTTAAAATTTCTTTCATAATTGTTTATATCCTTTCCTTATGTTTGGTTAAAGTATAAAAAGCAAATTTGAAGATTTCATAAAGATTTGATAAGAATTTATTTTAATCCAGCTGTAGCATGTAACTCGCATTAAATGTAAAATACAGCTACGGCATTTTATTGTTTACCCTACAATCTTCCAGTTATTATCTTTATGTAGCACTAGCTCAAACTGCGATACCTGCGTTGCCTTTGTCTGATTATCAAGGAATTTTACGGCAACCTTGACTTTCACATTGCCCCCGTCCTTTGTAAAGATAGGGTTTACCAATTCAGAATAAAGGTAGTCCCTGCCGATAGGTTCAAGCACATTTTCCGATACATAATAGGCAAGCTCTTTTTCTGTGGCTGTCGGGTACAACTTAAAGAATGTTTCCAGAAATGCGGTAGCGTCATTTGCGGTATCAGCGTCCACGCTTGCGTCTGCTTCTGGTGTTTTAGGCTCATAGTCTGATTTTTCGATTGCTGGTGCAAGGGTAGGGTTCTGAACAATTACCATATCCCCGTCAGCGTCCACATGGACTTTTACCGTATAGGTTGCCTTGACATTGCTTGTCTGTTCTCCCTCTTTTATCTGCTGATCTACTTCGTAGGTAGCAGAAAAAGTGTCCGTCCCCGACTGTTCAATACTCCATACAATCACATCTGTAACCGTAGAGCTGGTCGGTATATCGGTTCGAATTGTATCAACATTCAAGTCCTGCAATTCCTTTGTCAAATAACTGTTGATTGTCTGCGTCCTTGCTTCAATCGCTTCTTTGCTGTTATTCCATGTATAATAGGACTTTGCAAAGTTCTTCACGAAATTTTCTATCCCGTTGGTGTCCTGCAAGCGAAGTTCAATGATTTCTTTTTCATGGGTCGTGTGCTGGTCGATAGCGGTAAAGTTCTTATATACCCCAAAGCTTACGCTTGCGATAAGCACCACCCACAACGCAATCACGGTTTTCTGATGTGTGCCTACCTTGACGGTACGCACCTTTTTTTCTTTCGGTTCTTTGATAGTTTCTGTCTGTTTCTTATTCTTCTTAAACATATTTTTCAAGTCCTTTCTATTATTTTACTCGTCCTGCACCGATTAAGTGCTGTTGCCAGTAACGGCACTTCCAACTACTGCACCAGCCACAGCTTCAACCATTCTTAAAATCTGTGTTAATGTCAATACAATAAGCAGTTTCGCCCTCAACTTTCATCATGCCCTCATTGAATGTAGAACCGATAGAACCGTCATTCATTACCTTTTCAATGATACCGACACGCTCTGCACTTTCCGTCCAGTATTACTTGCTTTCTGCATGGACGGATGTAGTTGGTAAAGCAGTAACGACAGTTGCAAGAGCTAAGAAGCCCGTACACAACCGTTTTAACATCTTTTTCATAAATCTAATGTTCCTTTCGTTTTTGGTAATAAAATAGCCGTCCAACAAGAACGGCTGGAAATAGAAAAGGAACGTCATTTTAGGCGTTCCATAGTCTATAAGTTATTCAATTTTTTCTTGTTTCAATACTAATGTGTTTTGTCATAAGTCCGCATATTCGGGGCAATCTCATATATCAAAGCTCAATCCGCAGTAGTAAATTAGTAGTATTTCAATAGCTCAAAACCCTTAAATATGCCTTAAAATAAATGTTTTTGTTGGATAGTTTAAGAAAATACTTAATTATATTGATTTTAAAATAAAAAGTCCCCCATTATTATGAGGTAGTCAAATATATAAATAGCTAAAGAACCAAGGTTAGATGTTAGCAGTTAGCAGTTAGCCATGCGATGATAAACAATAAAGTAAAACCAAATAGATAAATAAGACCGATGATTGATAACCTTTTAAGTCGAGGTTTAACTTGATGTTCTTTGTTATTTACTAATGAATAATTAAGATAAGCAAAGAATGGCGTTGTGATGAATGATGCAATCATTGCAAAACGAAGCATTGTTGCAACATTACCAGCAAAAAGATAAACAATGACCAATCCAATAACTGCTGTCAATGTCATCCAACCATAAAGTACTTTTTGAGAAGCTTCCTTTTTGTCAAGAAGTAGACGGAGCGCTTCGTTATTCGCAAGTGAATATCCGTCAATAACTGTGATAACCGTTCCGAAAATACATAGGAAAGCAATAAGCGTAATCAAGAAACGAGACCATTCGCCAAGAACAGAAGCGTACATATTGATAGATTGAGCAATGTAAGCTGCTGAAGCGCTTTTTGCTTAGTTCGCCAATTCGATTGTTGTTCTATATTTTCAGTCATAAAACAGACCTTTTTCTAAATAAGGTTTTCAATATTCAGATAATCCCGACTTGTGTAAACGCAATTTTACAACTTACCTATCAGAAAGTCAACCTTATTTTAGGAAAAAGTTTGAAAAAAATGAGTATTAAAAATCCCCGCTTTTCAAAGCGAGGAAAATCATAAATTTACAGCTTAGTTAAATAGATTTTTAAAGAAATTAACAATTGCTTGCCAAATGTTCGCTAGGAAGCCTTTGCTTGATTCCAAAGCGTTTGTGGCATCAAAATTAAGATTAATTCCTTTAAATGTTGAACTTGCATTTGAAACAATGCTATCTTTCAAAGAGGCAAGTGTCGATTTAAAACTACTGCTATCAATGATACTTGATTTTGAAAGATTAAAAGCAAAGTTAACAATCAAGGTAATTTGGTCACTTGACAAAACATCTTTTAGCTCATAATTATCAAGGGTTTCTTCAACGATTTTACGAACATCTTCTTTTGAAACGCCATCACCAGCATCTGCAACGGCTGATTTAATGTCGGTTAAGGCAACGTTCAACTTGTCAGCATCATAACCGTCTGTTCCTTGATTCTCAGAATTGATAGTCGATAGAGCTTCTAACTCTTCTTGAGCTAATTCTTTGCTTTCATCAGAAACATCAACACCATTTTCTTCTAAAGAATAATAAATTCCAGCTAACGCTGACTCACCTGTAACAGCGATTGGCGAAGCTACTGTAATAGCTGCATGCTCAATTCCTAATGTAACAGCTGCATTTCGATACATATCTTCGGTAACTTTTGTAATATTCTCTGGTGTGACAATATTAACCGTCAATGTTTCTGAAGAACCTAATTTTTGAATTTTAACAGATGAATACAATTGCAAGCTAGAATCGTCTGCAACGTTCATAATATTAGCATAGGCACTTGTTGTAATGGTCTTAACACTTGTATCCTTTGAACTGTCATACCCTAACAAAGCTAGCGTTTGTGAGCGTTGGTCATCTGACAAAGAGTATCCTAAAACATAGTCGGGTTGAACATAAGTTTCATCAATAACATCCTGAACAGAGTTACTTGATGCTTGAACGCTGTTAACAGTGATAATAGATAAAGCTGCTAAAGCACAAGTCATCAATGTCTTTTTAAATTTCATCTTAATCATTTTCCTTTCTCTTAGAGACCTTATTATACCATTTATTGAGAATTCAGTCTGAAAAAACTGTTTTATTTCACGCTAAACTACTCATGTAATTCTAGTGGCAAACCATCCGGGTCGAAAAAGAAGGTCATTTTCTTACCTGTATAATCATCATAGCGAACAGGTTGAACATAAATTCCCTTGCTTTCCAACTCAGCTTTGTAAGCGTCAACATCATTAACATAAAAAGCCAAATGACGTAGCCCACAAGCCTCCATATGATACTTAGGTTGCCCAACACGTTTTGGCGGTGCAACATAATATGGATCACTAAGCTTATTTCCAAAAATCTCTAATTCAATCGTTCCACATTTTAAATCAAGTTTGTAATCGTGGCGCTCTGGTCTATGATTTTCACGAATAATCTCAAAACCTAGTTTATTGACGTAAAAATCACGTGATTTTTCATAGTCAGAGACAATGAGTGCGACATGGTGAACTGCATTTAATTTCATTATTTTCTCCTTAACAAGAAATAAAAGCTGGGGTTGTCCCAACTTTTACCTTAAAATGTCATTTGATTATAGGAATACTCAAATGCTTCAAGAATATCATCTGATGCCTCGTTATAAGCCACGGAAGATTCAAGGTTTCCTTTAACGACAATACGTTCAGTTGCTTCTTGGTCCATGCAAGTAACAAGTGTCACTTGAGATTGTCCAGGAACGTCGTTGATAACCTCTGAACGATCTGGGGTAACTGATTCAACCTCTGTAATCACATAAGTGTAAATGGTTGATTTATCTGTTAAATAAATTTTCATTCCCACTTTTGCGTTTTCTAGAGGAGAAAAAAGCATTTTGGAAGAACCAACCAAGCCAAATACGTGATGACTAGCTAGAGCGTAATTATTTTCACCACCCATGACTTGGTTTTCTTTCATTGTTCCAGCTCCATAGGATAATTCTGTATTTCCTAGTCCTTTAAAAATTGGCAAATTAATACCAACATCTGGCACTGCTATGCCACCAATAACGGGCAGATTAGCACTATTTGCCTGAGCTTTTAAAACAGATTGAGTGGAAACGGGTTCTACTGATGAAAAATCATAAGTAACATCAGCACTCTCATTTTCCTTGATTTTCTTTTTAGAAACTTTAGTGATTTGATAATGATTTGACTCTTGACCAATCAAAAAATTACAAATAGATTTGTGAAAAATCAAAGCTATGCCAACAACCAATAAAAGCAAACATAAAAACAATCTAAGAGTGTTCCAGAACCGATATGTTTTTTTCTCTTTTTTTACCATATTACTCTAGGTCTTCTCCAGTTTTTTCTTCCTCTTCTTCTGGCTCAACAAGTGCAAACGTCATAAGTTTAGCGTCTTGGTCAAGTTTCATGATTTTTACACCTAATGTGGCACGACCTGTTTGTGAGATACTAGCAACATTTGTACGAATAATAACCCCTGTGTCAGTAATAACCATAATATCTTCATCGCCATTCACGGTTGCTAAGCCTGCTAACTGGCCATTCTTTTCAGCAATATTTGCAGTCTTAATACCTTTACCACCACGACCTTTGGTTGGGTATTCTGAAGCTAATGTACGTTTTCCGTAACCTTTTTCCGTAATAACAAGTACTTCTTGGTCATCTGAAATACGTGAAGCTCCGACCACTTCATCACCTTCACGAAGATTGACACCACGAACACCTGTAGCAGAACGGCTCATGCTACGCACGGCAGACTCATTGAAACGAACGCTGTAACCAGTTTTAGTACCGATAATAATATCGTTGTTACCATTTGTTCTGATAACGTTGATTAATTCATCACCATCTTTAAGATTAAGGGCTTTTAGTCCATTTTGGCGAATATTGCTAAATTCAGATTCTAGGGTACGTTTAACAACACCTTGACGCGTAACGAAGAAAAGATAACTTTCTTTGTCATCATGCCCAGACTGACTAATGATTGTCTGAACGATTTCACCTTCATCTAATTTCAAAAGGTTAACAATTGGCAATCCTTTGGCTGTACGTCCATATTCTGGGATTTCATAAGCTTTCAAGCGATAAACGCGACCTTTGTTTGTCATAAAATAAACATGGTCGTGGGTACTTGTGGATACCAATTCACGAACAAAATCATCATCATTAACACCAGTACCTTGAACACCACGTCCACCACGTTTTTGGGCACGAAATTCATCTTGCGCCAAACGTTTAATATACCCTTTATTTGAAAGAGTAATAAGAACGTCTTCTTCTTCAATCAAGTCTTCATCTTCAAGAGAAAGAACTTCCCCAACCATCAATTCTGTACGACGTGGGTCAGCATACTTACGCTTGATGTCATCCATTTCTTCTTTGATGATCGCGACAACACGTTCTGGTTTTGCTAAAATATCAGCCAAATCAGCAATTAAAGCAAGCAAATCATCATATTCAGCTTGGATTTTTTCACGTTCCAAACCTGTCAAACGACGAAGACGCATATCAAGGATAGCTTGGCTTTGACGTTCAGACAAATCAAAACGGCTCATCAATTCACCTTGGGCAATCACATCTGTTTCACTGTTTCGGATAATGCTGATAACCTCATCAAGGTGATCAAGTGCAACCAGCAACCCTTCTAAGATGTGAGCGCGTTTTTCAGCCTTAGCTTTATCAAATTCTGTACGACGAACAATAACTTCTTTTTGATGTTCAATATAATCAACAATGATTTGTTTTAAAGAAAGAATCTTTGGTACACCATTTTCAATAGCGAGCATATTAAAGCTAAAGTTTGTTTGTAAACTGGTTAATTTAAACAAGTTATTTAAGATAACATTTGCTGAGGCATCGCGGCGTACTTCGATGACGAAACGAATACCTTCACGGCTTGATTCATCACGAACAGCTGTAATTCCTTCAATACGTTTTTCTTGCGCTAAGCGAACAATGTGTTCATGTACTTTCGTCTTGTTAACACCGTATGGGAATTCTGTGACAACGATACGTTCGCGTCCACTCTTAGTTGTTTCAATTTCAGTGCGAGAACGTAAAACGATTGATCCTTTACCTGTTTCGTAAGCTTTACGAATACCAGATTTTCCCATAACAAGTGCACCTGTTGGAAAGTCAGGACCAGGCAAGACCTCCATTAGTTCACGTGTTGTTACGTCAGGGTTATCCATAACCAGCTTGACGGCATCAATAGACTCTCCTAAGTTGTGCGGTGGGATATTCGTTGCCATACCAACAGCAATCCCTGTAGCGCCATTAACAAGCAAGTTTGGAAAACGTGACGGCAAAACAAGCGGCTCGCGCTCACTACCATCGTAGTTATCTTGAAAGTCAACGGTATTTTTGTTAATATCACGAAGCATTTCAAGAGCAATTTTGCTCATGCGTGCTTCTGTATAACGCTGAGCAGCAGCACCGTCACCATCCATAGAACCGAAGTTCCCGTGCCCATCAACAAGCATATGACGATAGCTCCACCACTGTGCCATACGAACCATGGCTTCATAAATAGACGAATCGCCATGTGGGTGATATTTACCCATAACATCCCCAGTGATACGCGCAGATTTCTTATGAGGTTTGTCTGGTGTCACACCGAGCTCATTCATTCCATATAAAATACGACGATGAACTGGTTTTAATCCATCGCGTACATCCGGAAGCGCACGAGCGACAATAACAGACATGGCGTAATCAATAAAGCTTGTCTTCATTTCTGAAGTCAGATTTACGTCAATTAAATTCTTATCCTGCATTAAGGAAAAACACTCCTTTTCTAGTGTAAAACTCTACTTCATTATACCACATTTTTGGCAAAAATAGCGCTTTTTCGCCAGAATCACTTGCTTTCTTGTTTTTTTCAAAGTTTTTACAATTTAGTTCGTGACATATCTTACTTAACGTGTTAAAATATTATCGTATGGGCGAGAGTCCCTAAAAAAATTAAGGAGATGTTTAGATAAATGACTGCAACTAAACAACACAAAAAAGTTATCCTTGTTGGTGACGGTGCCGTAGGTTCATCTTACGCATTCGCACTTGTAAACCAAGGAATCGCACAAGAACTTGGTATCATCGAAATCCCACAATTGTTCGACAAAGCTGTTGGGGATGCTGAAGACCTTAGCCACGCTCTTGCTTTCACTTCACCTAAAAAAATCTATGCTGCTAAATACGAAGACTGTGCAGATGCTGACCTTGTTGTTATCACTGCTGGTGCACCTCAAAAACCAGGTGAAACTCGTCTTGACCTTGTTGGTAAAAACCTTGCTATCAACAAATCAATCGTAACTGAAGTTGTTAAATCTGGTTTCAACGGAATTTTCTTAGTCGCTGCTAACCCAGTTGACGTTTTGACTTACTCTACATGGAAATTCTCTGGCTTCCCTAAAGAACGCGTTATTGGTTCAGGTACTTCACTTGACTCAGCTCGTTTCCGTCAAGCATTGGCTGAAAAACTTGATGTTGATGCACGTTCAGTTCACGCATACATCATGGGTGAACACGGTGACTCAGAGTTTGCAGTTTGGTCACACGCTAACGTTGCAGGTGTAAACCTTGAAAACTACCTAAAAGATGTTCAAAACGTTAACGAAGCTGAATTGGTTGAACTTTTCGAAGGTGTTCGTGATGCTGCTTACTCAATCATCAACAAAAAAGGTGCTACATTCTATGGTATCGCTGTTGCGCTTGCTCGTATCACTAAAGCAATCCTTAATGACGAAAATGCAGTTCTTCCACTTTCTGTATTCCAAGAAGGTCAATACCCTGGCGTAACTGACTGCTACATCGGTCAACCAGCTATCGTTGGTGCTCATGGTATCGTTCGTCCAGTTAATATTCCTTTGAATGACGCTGAACAACAAAAAATGGAAGCTTCTGCTAAAGAATTGAAAGCTATCATCGACGAAGCTTTCTCTAAAGAAGAATTTGCTTCTGCAGCTAAAAACTAATTTTAGTTTTTAGCACACTAAAAGCTATCCTGAATCAGGATAGCTTTTTTGTACTCCACTTATTTCGCATTTAACGCTGCCATTGTAATATAATTGTATGGTTTGTTGAAATGCGGTAGGAAGAATAAGTCTGTTAAAGCAAGTTTATCAATCGTCACTTGTTCTTGGATAGCAAGTGAGAACAAGTGAATCCCCATTGAAATGTCTTTTTTCGCCATTATTTGTGCACCAAGAATGACACGTGATGTTTTATCATAAACAATTTTTAGAGTAACTTGAAAATTATCTTTTTGAATAAATTCCGGCTTTTGATTATCTACATACTCGACTTCAAGAGCATCGAAACCTTTGGCTTTTGCCTTTTCTAAAGTCAATCCTGTCGAAACCATATTCAATCCATAAATTGAAATACCATTTGAACCTTGAACACCTGCTCCTTCTAACTTATGACCGCAAGCGTTGTGTGCGGCAACAATCCCTGTACGGACAGCGTTTGAAGCAAGGGCGATATAGTCTGTTGATTGTGTCGCATTGTTATAAATCGTAGCACAATCCCCGATAGCATAGACACCAGACATACTTGTTTCTTGGTATTTATCAACTAAAAAGGCTCCATTTGGGAACAATTTAATTTTATCTTGAGCCAATGCTGTATTAGGACGGAAACCAACTGCTAGAATAACCATATCGACATCGTATTCTGATTTATCAGTAATGATTTTTTCCACTTTTGTTTTACCAACAATTTCCTGCACAGCTTCTCCAAATGCTAAATGAATGCCATGTTCTTGCAAATTATTTGCCATTGCATCACTCAAATCGCGGTCATAATACCCAGCTAAACAAGTCTCTGCAACGTCAATAAGCGTTACTTCTTTTCCTTTGCGTTGGAAAGCCTCTGCCAACTCAACACCGATATAACCTGCTCCTACAACAGCTACACGAGAAATATCTTTCTCTTTCAATTTCTCGATGACATCTTCAGCATTTTGGTAAAGTTTAACAAATTGAACATTTTCGAGTTTTGATTCAAATTCAAGCGAGTCTTCTTTCATGCTAACACCCTTAATTGGTGGGATGATTGGCTGTGAGCCTGTTGCAAAAATCAATTTATCATATGTTTCAAAATGTTTTTGCCCATCAACAAGTGCTGTGATTTCTTTTTTATCATAATCAATCGATTCCACAGGAGAATTCATATAAACCTTAGCGCCAAGTTGTTCTAATTCATCCTTGTCTGAATAGAATAATCCTTCAGGTCCAGCGATTTGTTCACCAATCCATAATGCCATACCACAACCGAGAAATGAAATATTTGAATTTTGGTCAAAAACAACTACTTCATTTTCAGTACCATAATTGGTTAACATTGTCTTTATGCAAGCTGTACCAGCATGATTTGCTCCAATAACAACAATTTTACTCATAGAAAATAACCTCTAACTAATTAAATTTAACATGATTAATATACCATATTTATAAAACGCTTACAAATAATTTGATTATAAAAAATAAGATGGCTTTTGAATGAACTACATCCCAAAAGTCGGACTATTAATTTTGATAAGGATTTAGTTCTATATTGTACAAAGTTAAGTTTGGCCTTAATACGTTTATTGTTGTTATAAAAATATAATCTGGAGTTGCTTGTTCCTCCAGATTATCCAGCGACTTAAAAGACTTTTCATAACTGTACTTTAAGCTGTCAAAGAAGGACTCCATCATGCCGTTGTCCGGGCTATTTCCCTTGCGTGACATAGTTGGACGAATCCCTTTGGATGCTAAAGACTAGTGCTGATATTACCACCCTTGCTCGTAGTGAAGAATTGTGTAAGCAATTCAAGTTATCTGTGAAATGACGGCGAATTTTTCTAGACATGGTATTTGCCTATTTTATTTAATGTAGAGCACTTTATAATTTCTGTCTAGTGTAGTGTTGATTCAACACATTCCACAACTAAAAAATTACTACAACCTTTATCAATTACTCCTTTTTCACTTACAAGAAAAGAATACCGAACAATTCTTTGGATTAATTGAGGAAACCTTACCTCAACACAACCACTCTTTTAAAACAGCACTAACAACTTTCATTCACTATAAGAAATACATTACTAACGCCAAACTTGAAGCAACCAACAAGCTCATCAAAAATATTAAACGCAATGCTTTTGGTTATAGGCACTTTAATAACTTTAAAAAACGCATTTACCTCGCTTTAAACATCAAAAAAGCGAGAACAATATCTGTTCTCGCTAGAGCTTAACTTTGACCCCCATTACGATTGACAAGAAGCCGAAATAAGCTGGTTTTACCAGCTTATTTTTACTTTATTTAGATTTAATATAGTTAACACCATCAGCCTTAGGTGCTACTGCTTTACCAAAGAAGGCAGCCAAAACAACAATTGTCAAAACGTATGGTGCTACCTTTAGGTAAACAGATGGAATACTTGAGAAGAGTGGCAATTGTGCACCGATAATCGCAAGTGACTGTGACAAACCAAAGAACAAACTCGAAAGCATTGCACCGATTGGATTCCAACGACCAAAAATCATAGCAGCCAAAGCAATGAAACCTGGACCAGCAATTGTTGTGACCGCAAAGTTATTAGAGATTGTTTGCGCGTAAACAGCGCCTCCGATACCACCAAAGAAACCTGAAATCATAACTCCAGCATAACGCATAAGATAGACATTGATTCCAAGCGTATCAGCAGCTTGTGGATGTTCACCAACAGAACGCAAGCGAAGTCCAAAACGTGTTTTGAAAATGATAAACCATGAAATAAACGATACTAAAATTGCAACGTAGGCAACTAATGATGTATTGTTAAAGAAAATTTGTCCAATAACTGGGATATCTTTCAAAATTGGGAATGAAAAACGTCCGAATGTCTCTGAGATGGTATCCGTCTGTCCTTTACCAAAAAGGTAACGACATAGAAAGACTGCAAATGAAGGGGCAATCAAATTCAATACAGTCCCAGAAACAACGTGGTCTGCTCGAAAATTAATTGTTGCGACAGCGTGGATTAGTGAGTAAAGCAAACCGACGAATCCAGCAACGATTGAGGCAACCCATGGTGTAGCATTGCCGAAAACCTCTGAAAAGCTAAGGTTAAAGAGAACACCAGAAAATGCCCCCATGACCATAATACCTTCAAGTCCCACATTTACAACACCGGCACGTTCAGAGAAAGTTCCGCCGATACTAGTAAAAATTAAAGGTGCAGAATAGATTAACATGGAAGAAACTAATAGGGCTAACATTGTTGTAAAACTCATTTTACTTTCCTCCTTCTATTTTTTTAGTTTTAAGAAAATGACGGATCATATAATCTGCTCCAACGAAGAAAATAATGAAAGCAGAAACAACATCAATAACTTCTGACGGAATACCAATCATACCTGTTTTACCAATTGAAAGAACAGCATACAAGAACGCAGCAAATGGAATACCAATAGCATTATTAACCGCAAGAAGCGAAACCGCCATACCATCCCAACCAATGCTTAATGAACTTGTTTGAGAATAAACATTTTCAAATGTTCCTAGACCTTCTACTGTTCCACCAAGACCAGCAAGTGCTCCTGAGATAATCATTGAAATGATAATTAGGCGTTTAGCAGACATACCAGCGTATTCTGCTGCATGTGGGTTAATACCAACAGATGTGATTTCGTAGCCAAGTGTTGTTTTCTTCATCATAAACCAGATGATAATAACAGCGATAAAAGCGATGAAAATACCAATATTCATACGTGAATTGTTTGTTAGTGCTGAGAGCCATTCTGTCTGATAAGAGGCATTTTCAGAAACTTTGATAGTTGCTTCTGTTGTACGCATGATATTGTCAGGAAAAACATTTTGGATAAGGTACTGTGTTGAATACAAGATGATATAGTTCATCATAATTGTGACAATAACTTCACTTGTTCCAAGGAATGCACGTAAAATACCAGGAATTGCACCAGCAATACCACCAGCAACAAGTCCAACAACAATAGTACAAATCACTGAAATTGGTTTTGGTAAATCAGGGAAAGAAAGTGCGAACCACACTGACATTACCCAACCGATTAAAGCTTGACCCGGAAGTCCAACGTTGAAGAAACCAGCTTTTGAAGCAACCGAGAAACCAAGAGCGATTAAGATAAGCGGACCCATGGCACGGAAGATTTCACCAATATTTTTAATAGAACCAAATGCAGTATAAAGTAGGTCGTTATACCCCCAAAGAGGATTATAACCAAAGCAAAGCATGAGGATTGCCCCTAATAACATACCGAGAACAACGGCAATTAAAGGAACAGCCCATTTTTGTGTTTTCTTAGACATTAGCATCCTCCTTTTTCACTTTTCCGCCAGCCATTAAAATACCAAGTTCTTGTTTATTGGTTTGGGCAGCGTCTAAGATACCTTGAATTTTACCATCATGAATAACGGCAATACGGTCGGAAACATCAAGGATTTCATCTAATTCAAAACTAATAACGAGTACAGCTTTTCCTTTATCACGCTCAGCGACAAGACGTTTGCGAATATATTCAATCGCACCAACATCTAGTCCACGTGTTGGTTGGCTAACAATCAATAAATCTGGGTTACGATCAATTTCACGAGCGATAACTGCTTTTTGTTGGTTACCACCAGAAAGCGCACCGCCTGCTACCAATTCACTAGCAGCGCGGACATCAAATTCTGCCATCAACTCACGGGCATGTTCGTTTAATTTATTATAGTTCATGAAACCGTGTTTACTAAATGGTTCTTTATAGTATGTTTGAAGAGCGATATTCTCAGCAATTGTCATATCTAGAACCATACCATCACGATGACGATCTTCAGGAACATGACCAACGCCTAACTCCGTAATCTTACGAGGGCGTTCATTTGTCATGTCCACGCCTTTAATGATGACGTTACCTGATTCGACCTTACGAAGACCAGTGATTGCTTCAACAAGTTCACTTTGCCCATTACCATCGATACCAGCAATACCAACAATCTCACCTGCACGGACATCCAGAGAAAGTTCTTTGACCGCAGGAACACCACGATTTTCGTTAACAACTAAATCCTTAACGGAAAGAACAACATCTTTTGGATTAGCAGGAATTTTTTCGGTTTTAAACGAGACAGCACGTCCAACCATCATCTCTGCTAATTCTTCACTTGTTGAATCAGCAACTGGTACTGTTTGAATAGATTTTCCGTGACGAATAACTGTGACCCTGTCAGCAACGGCACGAATTTCATCCAATTTATGCGTGATTAAGATGATAGATTTTCCTTCTTTAACCAAGTTACGCATAATATCAAGTAATTCAGCGATTTCAGAAGGTGTTAAAACAGCTGTTGGTTCGTCAAAGATAATGATATCGGCACCACGATAAAGTGTTTTTAAAATTTCAACACGTTGTTGTGCTCCAACAGTAATATCTGAAATTTTAGCTGACGGATCAACTGCTAGACCGTATCTTTCAGATAGCTCTTTGATTTCTTCAGTTGCTTTTTTTAGATTAAGAATCCCACCTTTTTTGGTTACCTCGTTACCTAAAATAATATTTTCAGCCACTGTAAAAGCTTCAACCAACATAAAGTGCTGGTGAACCATTCCGATTCCCATTTTAGCTGATTTTGAAGGTGAATCTAAGCGAGCAACTTCTCCCTTCACTAAAATTTCACCGCTTGTTGGTTGTAAAAGACCGGCAAGCATATTCATCAAAGTCGATTTCCCGGCACCGTTTTCCCCAAGAAGGGCATGGATT
Organism: Streptococcus pasteurianus; assembly: GCF_004843545.1. Classification (NCBI taxonomy): domain Bacteria; kingdom Bacillati; phylum Bacillota; class Bacilli; order Lactobacillales; family Streptococcaceae; genus Streptococcus; species Streptococcus pasteurianus. Next base: position 1,100,892 of record NZ_CP039457.1, read on the forward strand.
TCACCTTTTTTGACTTCTAAATTGATATGGTCATTAGCTACAAAATCACCAAATTTTTTAGTAATTTTACGCATTTCAATGACTTTTTCTTGTGTCATATGTGATCCTTTCAGTCTAATAATTAATAATTTTAGGTCAGCTAAGCCCACTAAATTCTCTAAAAAGAGTTTTTTAATGAACTTAACTGAGGTAAAATTGCTATTTCCCTCAGCCCTGAAAAAAGGCGACCTATTTGGTCGCTTCCTTCAAGAATGATAATTTTTAATCACTCAAACCATCATCAACAGTGATTTCACCATCGATAATTTTTTGTTTGGCAGTTTCAAGCGCTTCTTTAATGCTATCAGAAAGGTTATCTGTGACAACATCAACACCACCGTCTGCAAGACCGTATGTTTTTGTTGTGTTTCCGTTGAATTTTTCACCTTTAAGTTGTTTGTTAGAAATATCTTGAACGACTTGTCCTACTTCTTTAATTGTAGAAGTCAAAACAAAGTTAGAATCAACATTATCAGATGATGTGTAGTCACCTTCTTCTGATTGGTCACGATCGACACCAATTACCCAAACTTTTTGGTCGCTATCAGCTGTTAATTTTTCATTAATTTCTTTGGCTTGTGAGAAGACACCTGTACCAGAACCACCTGCGGCATGGTAGATAACATCTGCACCACCTGCATACATAGTAGCGGCGACTGTTTTACCTTTGGCAGAGTCTGAATAAGAACCAACGTATTGAACATCAACTTTGATTGAGCTATCAACTGATGCTACACCTGCTTTGAAACCAGTTTCAAAACGTGTGATTGTATCTGATTCAACACCACCTACAAAACCAACGTGTTTTGTTTTTGTTTGCATAGCAGCTGCGATACCTGCAAGATAAGCACCTTCGTTATCAGCAAACAAGACACTTTCAACGTTATCTTGATCAGAAACAGTATCGTCAACGATAACATAGTTAACATCTTTGTTTTCTGGGGCAGCTTCTTCAACTGCATCATGAAGGTTGTAACCAATAGCAAAAATCAAGTTATAACCGTTTGAAACAGCTGAATCAAGGTTAGTTGCATAGTCTGACTCACTATCTGATTGGAAGTAAGTGTAGTCAGTATCTTTTGTTAAATCATTTTCTTTACCCCAAGCTTGTAAACCTTCCCAAGCTGATTGGTTAAATGATTTATCATCAACACCACCCGTATCCGTTATAATAGCAGCTTTTACGCTAGAATCGGAGCTAGAGCTAGATGAATTTGAACGGCTACAAGCACCAAGTGCTAATGTTGCTACTGCAGCAAGTCCAAGACCAACAATTTTCTTGTTCATGAAAATGAAACCTCCTAAAAAACTTATAAGCTAAGCAACACAGTTGCTAAATATATATCAAGCCAAGTGGCTCAATGACACTTTTAATAAGACTTTTTCAAGCCTTATAGACTGTGGTAATAAGCCACTTGACCGTCATCACGACCGTCCACCCTTTTCTCTTCCATCTCATAACGTAAAAAATATTATTAATGTTAGTAACTACTATTAGCAGTTTCACCGTTGACAATCGCTACACCTGCAGAAGTTCCAATTCGTGTTGCACCTGCTTTAATAAAAGCTTCAGCATCTGCATATGAGCGTGTACCGCCTGCGGCTTTTACTCCGATATTTGGTCCAACAGTCTTACGCATCAATGTCACGTCGGCGATATTTGCACCTGCAGTTGAAAAACCAGTTGAAGTTTTAACGTAATCTGCACCTGCTGCAACCGCTAATTGGCAAGCTTTTACTTTTTCGCCGTCTGTCAAAAGACAAGTTTCAATGATAACTTTTACTAACTTATCACCGCTTGCTTCTACAACAGCGCGAATATCAGCTTCAACAGCATCATATTGTCCTGATTTTAATTGACCGATATTGATAACCATATCGATCTCATCGGCACCATTAGCAACAGCATCTTTCGTCTCAAAAGCTTTCACACTACTAGTGTTTGCCCCAAGAGGAAAACCAATAACCGTACAAACATTAACTTCAGTACCTTTTAAAGCCTTAGCAGCATACGATACCCAAGTTGGATTAACACAAACGCTAGCAAACTGATACTCTACTGCTTCTGCAATCAGCTTATCAATTTGAGTTTGAGTGCTTTCAGGTTTTAATAAAGTATGATCAATATACCTATTAATAGCCATTTTTACTTCCTTCCGAAAAAATTTTTCAATTGATTAATAATCACACTTTCTTTATTCTACCATTTTTTTTAAAATATGTAAGTACTTTTTGCCGATTTTTTAATAAATAGTAAAAATGGCAAAAACCGAAAAAATATTAAAATGATTTTATAATTCACTATCTTCAAAGAAAGCCTTATTACAGCAAGTTTTTTGATTTATATATGACATTTGTGTCATGTGTCACATTCGGCATTTCTGAACTTTTTGAGATGAAATTGCTCCTAACGGAAGGAATTTACAACATTTGAAATAATATTTTTACATTTTGTAAGCGCTTTATATTGTGGTTTTTCAAAGCATAATTATACCGCCGAAACTGACATCTGTCACAAGTATTGATATTATGGGAATCTATAAAAAATCCTTATTAAACAAGATTTATCATCTCAATTTAATAAAGATTTTTTATTCACTTATTCAGTTTTTGTGCTTCGTAAAATATAATACCCTTTATCACGTTTTAGGATATCAACATTGCCAAAAATTTCTACCATCTTCGCTTTAGCACTTGGTGCTCCTTGCTTCTTTTGAATAACAATTGTTAGGTGACCGCCATCCTTAAGATAATTAATACTATCAGCAATAATCGTATGAACAACTTGTTTTCCTGCACGAATCGGAGGATTGCTAATAATATAATCAAAAGTACCAGATACTTTTTCATAGATATTAGATTGAAAAATATTTGCTGTAACACCGTTTTTTTCAGCATTTTTTTGCGCCAAATCAATAGCTCGGTTGTTAATATCAACCATAGTCGCTTGAACACCTTGAACTTTTGCTAAAGAAATACCTAGTGGACCATAACCGCAGCCTAAATCCAAAAGTGTTTTGCTTTTTTCAAAATCTAACGTACTCAAAAGCACTTGGCTGCCATAATCAATCATTTTTTTAGAGAAAACACCTGAATCAGTTAAAAATGTGAACGGCTGCCCCAAAAGAGTAACCTTCAACTCATGAATATCATGAGCACTATCAGGATTTTCTGCATAATACATCTTTGTCATTTTCTACCATTTCCTCCTAGAATGCTTTTCCATTTTAACATAAATTGTAACGGTTTTCAATTAAGGATTAAAATGCTATAATAGACCACATATCCCTCTCTGTAAGGAGCTTCGTATGACGAACGAATTTATTAATTTTGATAATATTTCTCGAAAAACTTGGCAAGAATTGCATCGTAAGATACAACCGCTTCTAACTGCCGAAGAATTGGAATCAATTAAAAGTTTGAACGACAATATCAGCATTCAAGATGTGGTTGAGGTTTATCTTCCTTTGATTAGCTTAATTCAGATTTACAAAAATGCTCAAGAGAATCTTTCGTTTTCAAAAAGTATTTTTCTGAAAAAAGAAGTAAGTAAACGCCCGTTTATCATTGGTATTTCCGGGTCAGTTGCTGTTGGAAAATCAACGACTAGCCGCCTTTTGCAGCTTCTCCTATCACGGACTTTCAAAGACAGCAAAGTTGAAATGGTAACAACTGACGGATTCATTTATCCAAATGATGTTTTAATTGAGCGAAATATACTTGACCGCAAAGGTTTTCCCGAAAGTTATAACATGGAACTTCTGCTAAATTTCCTTGATACCGTCAAAAACGGCATGATGGCTGAGATTCCTATTTATTCGCATGAAATTTATGACATCATTCCTGACCAAAAACAAACGATTGATACCCCTGATTTTCTGATTGTCGAAGGAATCAACGTTTTTCAAAACCAGAAGAATAAACGATTGTACATGACAGGGTATTTTGATTTTTCAATTTATATTGACGCAGAAAATGATAATATCGAAAAATGGTATTTGGAACGTTTTGAAAGTTTATTAGAATTGGCAAAAGCAGACAAAAACAACTATTATCACCGTTTTGTTGACATGTCGAAAAGCGAAGCCTTAGCTTTAGCTAAGAACACTTGGAAAACAATCAATTTAGTCAATCTTGAAAAATACATTGAACCAACGCGAAACCGTGCTGAATTAATTTTACACAAGACTGTGGATCATAAAATCGATAGTATTTATTTGAAAAAATAAGTAATTTTTTTGAAAGAGTGATTAATACTTGCCAAAAGTCAATAATTTCTATATAATAATGTAGTTAGATTAATTTGGAGGTGAAAACATTGGCAAATATTAAATCAGCTATCAAACGCGCTGAACTTAACGTTAAACAAAACGAAAAGAACTCAGCACAAAAATCAGCTATGCGTTCTGCTATCAAAGCATTCGAAGCTAACCCATCTGAAGAGCTTTTCCGCGCTGCTTCTTCTAGCATCGATAAAGCTGAATCAAAAGGGTTGATTCACAAAAACAAAGCTAGCCGCGATAAAGCACGTCTTGCTGCTAAATTGGCTAACTAATATCCAATGAAAACTCCAAATGGAGTTTTTTTCTTTTTCGAAAATAGTTTTTTCTGGTAAATTAGAGATAACAAAAAGGAAGCTGAGAATTTATCAGCTTCCTTTATATTTTTTATTAATGACGATTAAAACGAACTTCAAAAATAGTTCCTTTTGGTTGGTTATCTTTGACTTGAATATCGCCTTTTAAAACATCAACAATTTGCTTAGCAAGTGACAATCCTAGACCAAAACCGCCTTTTTGACGTGTCCGTGCTTTATCCACACGATAAAAACGGTCAAAAATCTTAACTTTATCAGCGTCGCTAATCCCTGGGCCGTTATCAGCAACTGTCAGAATTGTTTGTTTATCTGTTGTTTTAACAGTAAATTCAATGACACCATCATCGTCGGTGTATTTTATGGCATTATCAAATAAGATAGTCATCAGTTGTTTTAACAATGTACGGTCTGATTTGATTGGTCGCTCTGCCAAATTATGTCCGATAAACGTCTTGCCATTTTCTTCAGCAATCATATCGTAATTTTCAAAGATTTCATTGAAAGTTGCTGGTTGAATATCCTCTAACTCAACTTTCAAACCATCGTCACGACGTGCTAAATTTAACAGATTTGTGGTCAGAATTCGCATATTTCGAACTTCGTCTAGACTGGCAGCAATACTTTCACTATTGTCCAAAATTGTAGCATCAGGTCGCCTAAAGAGACTTTCTAAACGATTCTGCAAAACAGCAAGCGGTGTACGCAACTCATGACTAGCATTTTCGACAAAGGATTTTTGTTTTTCATAGCTTTCCATAATTGGTTTTCTTGTCCAATTGGCAAGATAAACACTTGCTACGACCGAAATAATCCAGAAAATAACCATAACAGTAATCGTAATTGTCACGTATCGTTCGTTAGCTTCATCTAACTGACGAACACTAACAAGGAAAGTAGCGTATTTTATACTAGGATACTCGCTACTACTCACTTTTACAGCCAACACATGATATTTCTCGGTTTGACCAAAAATGGTCGTAATCTTCTGTTCTTTGATTTCACCGACACTATCTTCATCAAAAGTTGTCGATAAGGTTCCAAATTGAACAAAAGCATCCAAAGCATTTAAAATTTTACCGTCTTCATCATAAAGAAGAACGCTAACGTTGCTTAGACCAACTCCGCCGGTACTAGGTTTCGCTTTCCCAGAACTACCTGTTCCTCCTGAAAAAGCGTCCGTAGAAGAATCGTCCGATTGCAAAGTATCACTACGTTCCATAGTTCGCGCGACATAATCATCAGCATTGTCTGCTGCATTTTGCAAACTCGTATCAACAGAGGAATAAAGTCCATAACGCATAATCTGCAAAATAATCACTGTCATGATGACAAAAATCCCTGTAAAGACAGCAAAGAAATGAAAGAAATGTGAAAATGTCCCTGATGATAATTTTTTCTGTAATTTATTCAGCATTTTTCAGAATATAACCTACACTCCGTAGGGTCTGAAGGTTTTTAGCAAAAGTAGTGCCTTTAAGTTTTTTTCGAATTTTTGAAACGTAAACCTCAACAACCGAAATCGTTGTATCACTATCAAAGCCCCAAATACGATCAAAAATTTGTGATTTTGGTAAAATAACATTTTGATTTTGTAAGAAATAAACCAACAAGTCAAATTCTTTACCAAGCATTTCCACTTCTTTACCATTAATAGTTGTTGTATTAGTAGAAGTAGTAACAGTTAGCTCTCCATAAGACAAATTATTATCACTAAACTTACCAGAACGTTTCAAAAGAGCTTGGATACGCATTTTTAATTCCTCAAGGTAAAAGGGTTTAGTTAAATAATCATCAGCTCCCAACTCAAATCCATGTCCTTTATCGTCGAGGCTTTCTTTCGCAGTCATAATAAGTACAGGTGTTGATACAGACTTTTCTCGTAATTCTTTTAGAACCTGGAAGCCATCTTTCTCAGGTAACATTAGGTCAAGTAGAATAAGGTCATATACACCACTCTCTGCTTCATACAAACCTTCCTCGCCATCAAACACTTGCATTACATCAGCAAAATCGTCTAAAAAATCAAAAATGGAATTAGATAAACTCAAATCGTCTTCTACTAATAATATTTTAATCATACGCACACTCCTCATATTTATATCATTATATCATGACTTACAGCTTTGGTCTAAAATTTACCATAGCTTTTATAATTTCAATAGCAATTCTTGATAAAAAGCATATCTAATATAACTTAAGATTATCTAAAATACTGTCATTACATAAACAAAATTCAAGAAAAACATCTGAGAAATACTCAGATGTCGCTTCTATTTAACTTCTGCAAGCGCTTCTTCAACAGCTACCTTACTTGTACTAATCAAATCGAGGCGAGCAGAGATTTCTTTGATTCCCATTGCAATATTGCGGCTGATTGCCATATCACCAAGTTGTGGTTCAAAGAAAGCCTTGTACTCTGCAAGACGTTCAGCTGTTTTGAATGAATTGGCAGGGTAAATAACAAATTTATCAAAACTCATGTCACCACCAAGAGCTGATTGAATCCAAGACCAGTTTTCACGTGCCCAAGTCCAGAATGCTCCTTGTGCAAAATCTTTTTCAAGGAATGGGCGGTACCAACTCATTGCTAAGTCTTGTGGTTTCACGATATCTTTGTTCTTCAAAGTGCTTAAGATACGTTCAATTGTGGCTTCTGATTTTGTATTTGATAAAGCAGAAGCTAACTGACGACGGAAATTACCATCATTAGTCTTCACATAAGTATTAAAATACAGAGAAACAAGTTCTTCTGTTTCAGCGTGCTTAATTTGATTTGCCAAAACTGATAGACGGATTGAAGCTGGAATAGCTTCGATATTATCTTTGTATTGATGGAAAATAGTTTCCGCTTTTGTCACAGCATCTTCGTTGTCTGCGTACAACATCAATGAAATCGTATTTTGACGAACCATTTCATCTTCGTCAGATTCATCTGCTTGTGGTTCAAAGCCAAGGCGGTCGTAATTCTTTTGCATGAGGTGGCTAACCAAGGCTTTAAATTGTGCTTGAGCTTGGCTTCCTTCTGTCAAGAAAACATCCAAACCTTCAACAACTTGTGAAATAGCTTCCGCTACCAAATAAGAAGTTTCATCAGCAAGTTTTGTCAATAACGGAACAAGTTCTGCATATGAAATCTCACCACTTTCGGCAAGCAAACGGCGTTCTTGGATGACTTGAAGTTTTGAAACAGTATCAAGTTCAATCAATTGTTCAAGAACAGCATTCAATAATTCGCCTTTATAATTTGTGATGTAGTGAGCAGTATTTTCTGTATTGAGACGAAGAGCTCCTTCGTTTTGCATCGCCAATTGGCTGTAATTTGGAATTTCAAGACGGGCTTCAGTCAACGTCTCTGGAAGTCCTTGCCAATTACTATTAAGTGGAATTGGCCAAATACGATTTTTATCAACAGCTTCCCCAATGAAGAATTGTTTTTGACTAAGAACAAGTGTGTCATCAACAACTTCTGCTGTCACAACAGGATAACCAGGTTGTTCTAACCAAGCATCCATAAAGACTGCAACATCTTTTCCAGATGCTTCTGATAACGCATCCCAAAGGTCACGACCAATAGTATTGCCATATTGGTGTTTTTTGAAATAAATTTTTAAGCCAGCACGAAAATCGTCATCACCAAGCCAACGACGAAGCATGTGCATCAAGCGACTTCCTTTAGCATAAACAATGGCTGGGTCAAACAAAGTATTGATTTCATCAGGATGCTTAACTTCAACATGCACCGATTGGACACCATCAGTTGCATCACGCTGAAGTGCTAGTGGCAGACCTGCTGTTTGAAAATCTTCAAAAATATTCCATGATGGCTCAATAACATCAACAGAAACGTATTCCATCATATTGGCGAATGATTCATTTAGCCATAAATCATCCCACCATTTCATTGTCACAAGGTTACCAAACCATTGGTGAGCCAGTTCATGAGCAATGACAAGCGCTACGTTTTGACGACTCTTAACAGTAGAATTATCGTCAACTAAAAGGTAAACTTCACGATAAGTAACCAATCCCCAATTTTCCATAGCGCCAGCTGAGAAATCAGGCAGAGCAATATGGTATGAAAGTGGGATTGGATACTTAACACCATAATATTCTTCGTAAAAATCAATGACACGAACAGCAATATCTAAAGCAAAGTCTAATGATCTAAGAACGTGTGCCTTTGTTGAGAAAACACCAACCTCCGTGCCATTTTTAGTTTTTGCAGTTTTACCTTGCAAATCCCCAAGAGCAAATGCGAGAAGGTATGATGACATACGAGGCGTTGTATCAAAAGTCCACAGACCTGTTTCCTTACGACGTTCTGTGTCTACTTCTGGCATGTTTGAAAGGACAATTTCACCTTCTGTTTGATCAAATTTAATACTTAAATCAAAAGTAGCTTTCGCTTCTGGTTCATCCACACAAGGAAAAGCCTCTCTAGCAAAATGACTTTCAAATTGTGTCGCTATAACTTCTTTTTTTTCATCATTTACAGTGTAATATGATGGATAGATACCTGTCATATTATCTGTAATCTTACCAGAAAACTCAATAACAAGTGTCATTATACCTGTTTCTGGTAATTCAACATGAACAGCTTCGTTGTTGTTATCAATAGTAAACCCCAAACTTTGATTGTCTAATAAGACAGAAGCAATGATTAAATTTTTTTGGTGAAACGAAATAACATTATCTAAAGCCTCACCACTAATAGCTACATTACCTGAAAAAGTCTTTTCTTGACGGTTAATATCAAGAAAAATATTATAATTTTCAGGAATAAACTTTTCAATAAAATGTTCTACAGTTTTCATATAACTCCTTTAGAATGTAGGAATGAGGATTAGCAACCATTTCCCCATATCATTGAATCGTGTAATTAATTCTGATAATACTTGATAGCAATAATACTCATATCTTAAAATTAATGATGCTTAAGTACCATCGAACCATATCATTATACCACAATCCTAAATATCTGTCAGTTTTTACAAATAAACAAAAAGAAGGTTCACCTCCTTTTTGTTTATTTTTTCTTATAATTCAATAATTTTTCCAGTTTTAAGATAAACAAACCATTCACAGATATTACGAGCGTAGTCACCAATACGTTCTAAATAAGTGATAACTTGAAAATATTCTTTTCCTGCAAAAACAGCATCAGGTTGGTGACGAATTGACTCGACAGCCATATTTTGAATATCACGGAAGTAGTTGTCAACAACTTCATCTAATGCAGCTACTTCATAAGCACGTTCTTCATCGCCTGTAATATATACATCTAAGGCTTCTTCTACCATACTGCGGACGGCTTTACCCATTTTTTTGATTTCTGCTTCAACCTCTGGTAAACGCTCCTCACCTTTAACGCGAATTGTAGCCTTAGCAATTGAAGCTGCGTGATCAGCCATACGTTCAACGTCACTTGAAGCTTTCAAAACTGTAATAACTGTACGCAAATCTTGAGATACAGGTTGCTGTAGTGCAATAATTTCAAGTGATTTTTTTTCTAATTTTGTCTCAAAATTATTAACTACTTCATCTCCTTCAATAACTTCTTTAGCTAACTCGCGATCATGACTAATAAATGCTCGAACAGTCTTATTAATCTGCGAAAGAACTTCAGTTCCCATAGCATAAAATTGATTGTGTAATTTTTCTAGTTCCTCATCAAATTTTGATCTCAACATAATATCATCTCCTTTCTCAGGCTACTAAAACTTAGCCAAACTTTCCTGTAATATAATCTTCTGTCTCTTTGCACTTAGGTTCCATGAACATTTCATGTGTTTTTCCATATTCAATAAGATCACCATCAAGGAAAAAACCTGTTCGATCTGAGATGCGTGATGCTTGTTGCATTGATCGTGTTACAATGAGCATAGTATACTTATCTTTCAAATCATAAAGTGTATCTTCTATTTTACCTGCTGAAATCGGATCAAGCGCTGATGTTGGTTCATCTAATAAAATAATTTTAGGACTTGTAGCTAAAACACGTGCTACACATACACGTTGTTGCTGACCACCAGATAAACCAAGAGCAGAATCGTGGAGCCTATCTTTGACTTCCTTCCAGATGGAAGCACCGATAAGCGACCTCTCTACAGCCTCATCTAGAATTTCTTTATCTTTAATTCCTTTCAAACGTAAACCATAGACAACATTCTCATAGATTGACATAGGAAATGGATTAGGTTGTTGAAAAACCATACCAATTTCTTTACGTAACTCCACAGTATCCGTTCTTGGACTATAAATATTATGACCGTTATAGGCAATTGCACCCGTCAAAGTTACCTCAGGATTAAGGTCCCCCATACGATTAATTGAACGTAAAAGTGTAGATTTTCCTGAACCAGAGGGACCAATTAAAGCCGTTATTTCATTAGGATAGAAATCCATAGACACATTATTTAAAGCCTTTTTCTTGTTATAATAAACGGATAAATCACTTACTTTTAAAATAGGATCTGTCATCGCTTCCCTTTCTAACCGAAATGTCCAGATACATAGTCACTAGTAGATTGTAGCTTAGCATTTTGAAAAATGTTGTTAGTTTTATCATACTCAATCAAGTCTCCCAAATAGAAGAAAGCTGTGTAATCACTAGCACGAGCAGCTTGTTGCATATTATGGGTTACGATGATAATCGTATAATTTTTCTTCAATTCAAACATTGTATCTTCTAATTGCATTGTGGCAACTGGATCAAGTGCAGAGGCGGGTTCATCCATCAAAAGAATGTTAGGCTTAACAGCAATTGCCCTCGCAATACATAAACGTTGTTGCTGACCACCGGAAAGTGTAAAGGCAGATTTATGTAAATCATCTTTCACTTGATCCCAGAGTGCAGCCTGCTTTAAAGAGGTTTCGACAATTTCGTCTAAGAATTGTTTATCCTTAAAACCTGCACGTTCGTAAGCAAATGTAATATTCTTATAGATTGACTTAGCAAAAGGATTGGGGCGTTGGAAAACCATACCGATGTGTTTACGCATTTCATAAACATTGATATTTTTAGCATTAACATCGATACCTTCATATAAAATTTCACCCGTTACTTTGGCAATATCAATGGTATCATTCATTCGATTCAAACTGCGAAGAAATGTTGATTTGCCACAACCAGACGGACCGATAAGTGCAGTAATTTTATTCTTTTCGAACTGCATGTCAATTCCTTTAATCGCCTCTTTTTGACCATAATAAACATGTAAATTTTTTGTTGTTAGGGCGAGTTTTTCTTCTGGAAAAGTAATAATATGTCTTTCATTCCAATTATATTCTGTCATCTCTTCTCCTTTAGTTTGCAGACGTTAACTTCGCATGAAGCTTCTTACCAATATAACGAGCTGATAAGTTGAAAATAAGGATGAACACCAATAATACTGCAGCACTGCCTTGGGAAACCTGTGTTGCATCTGGAATAGTTCCTTCACTGTTAACTTTCCAAATATGAACGGCCAATGTTTCAGCTTGTCGGAAAATAGAAATAGGACTTGTCACACTAAGTGGGTTCCAATTTGACCAATCAAGAGCTGGCGCAGATTGCCCCGCTGTGTAAATGAGCGCAGCTGCTTCACCAAAGATACGTCCTGAAGCAAGCACAATACCAGTAACAATACTTGGCAAAGCTTCTGGCACAACAACGTGAACAACTGTTTCCCAACGTGATAAACCAAGCGCAAGCCCTGCTTCACGTTGCGTATGGTGAACATTACGAAGACCATCTTCAACATTACGTGTCATTTGTGGCAGATTAAATACGGTTAAGGCAAGGGCACCAGAGATAATTGAGAAACCATATTGAAATTGAACAACAAAAATAAGATAACCAAACAATCCAACAACAACTGATGGGAGAGATGATAGGATTTCAATACAAGTTCTAATGAAATTTGTAAAACGCCCTTTTTTAGCGTATTCAGATAAATAAATTCCTGCTCCCATTGATAGCGGAATTGAAATAATCAATGTAATCACTAAAAGAAAAAGAGAATTGTACAGTTGAATACCAATACCACCACCAGCTTGATAAGATGATGATTTTCCTGTCAAGAAAGACCAGTTAACGTGTGGTAGCCCTTTTAATAAAATATAAAGTAACAAAGAAGCCAAAATTGCAACAATAATTCCAGCGATGGTATAGAGAATTCCTGTTGCTAATTTATCAATTTTTTTAGCGTGCATAATTTCTCTTTCTTTCTCTTGTAATAAACTTCACGAGCATGTTAAAACCTAAACTCATAATAAGCAAGACTAAAGCTAGTGACCAAAGAACATTATTTTGAACAGTCCCCATAACAGTATTACCAATTCCCATTGTCAAAACGGACGTTAGGGTCGCTGCTGGCGTTGTTAATGAGTTTGGAACAACGGCTGAATTTCCAACAACCATTTGAATGGCAAGTGCTTCACCAAAAGCACGAGCCATACCAAAAATAATAGCTGTAAAAATACCAGGTCTAGCTGCGTTTAAAATAACACGCCAAATGGTTTGCCAACGAGTAGCCCCCATAGCAAGACTGGCTTCTTTATAATGTCTTGGAACTGCTTTCAAACTATCCACTGTCATAAAGGTAACTGTTGGTAAAATCATGACGAAAAGTACACAGACACCTGATAAAATACCAAAACCTGTCCCACCAAAAATCGAACGAACAAATGGTACGATAACTTGCAGACCAATAAAACCATAAACAACAGAAGGAATTCCTGTTAATAATTCGATAGCTGGTTGTAAAATCTTAGCACCATATTTTGGTGATACTTCTGTCATAAATACCGCTGCTCCAATAGCAATCGGAGTTGCAATTAAAGCAGATAGAATTGTTACAGTAAATGAACCCAAAATCATTGGTAGAGCTCCAAAAGAGCCTGAACTTGGATCCCATTTACTTCCAAAAAGGAATGTTAGCGGATTGACACCATCAACAAAGAAAGTAGACAACCCTTTTTGTGCAACGAAAATTAAAATCATTGCAACGATAAAAACAATTAGTACCAAACAGAAAAGAGTTAATCCTTTCCCGAATTTTTCTAATCGAGAATTTTTTGAAGGTGAGGTTAATTGTTTCTCAAGTTCTTGATTTCTCATAACGTCTCCTTATTTTTCAGTTACTGTGCCATCAGCTGACTTAGTAACTTGCATATCATTAACTGAAATATAACCCATTTGTTCAACAATGCCTTTTTGAACTTCATCACTCATGACATAATCCAAAAATTCTTTTGTCAAGCCTGTCGGTTCACCTTTAGTGTACATATGTTCATATGACCAAAGTGGCCAATTATTTGTTGTTACATTTTCAGCAGTTGGTTCATAGCCATTTAGACTGATTGTCTTTACAGAATCATCAACATAGGCAAAAGCAAGATATGAAATTGCACCTGGAGTCTGTGATACGATAGATTTTACCATACCATTTGAATCCTGCTCTTGACTTTGCACGGCTGACTCACCGTTCATAATAACACCATCAAATGTTGCGCGTGATCCTGAACTCGCTGCACGGTTGATAACTGAAATTTTTAAATCTTGACCGCCAACTTCTTTCCAGTTTGTAATTTCACCTGTAAAAATCTTTCGAAGCTGTTCTGTCGTTAAATCATTAATTTTGACATTATCGTTAATAATAACAGCAAGTCCGGCTACTGCTACTTGATGGTCAACCAATTGGTCAGCATCGATACCGTCTTTTTCTTCAGCAAAAACATCGCTATTCCCAATTTGGACTGCTCCTGATTGAACTTGGGAAAGTCCTGTACCAGATCCTCCACCTTGAACATTAACTGTTTTTCCAATATTAGCTGTTCCAAATTCATCAGCTGCAGCTTCAACAAGAGGCTGAAGCGCTGTTGAACCAACGCTGGTAATTGATTGACCTTTATCAATCCAACTAGCACAACCTGACAAAATGATAGAAACTAAAGTAATTAGCAGTAAAAAGCTAAGTTTTTTCATTTTTTTCATTTGTGATTCCTACTTAATCTTGAAAATAAAAAGTAATTTACATGAAGTGTTACAAATACCTCACAAAGAAAATAGTACCATATCGAATAGGCATTTGCAAAGTGCTTTTCTCCCCATTTAACATAAATTGTATCTGTAACAGTTTAGGAATAAAAACGCAGTCGCTTAGGGAAGTGATTTTTCAGAATATTTCCAGTAATTTTGGCAAAGCCCATGCCATTGCCATTTATCACCACCAGATACCAGCCGTTTTGAATCGGTTCTTCCAATTTGACAATATTTCCAGATACATAAACCCTAAACTGTTCTATATCAATTTTCACAAACTGTTCTACGTCATCAGGTGATAATGCAAGTCCTAAAGCAAATGAAGGTTCAAATCGATTTTTCTTAAAGATGCCCAGATGAAGTCCATTACGTGCGATTTTTAGGTTTCCTAAATCTGGCAGACCTTCCGGCAATAGGTAAAGATTATCTCCAAAAGTTTGTAAGATTCCTGTTAAACCAACTTTGATATGTTGTTTTGCGAAATCTTGCCAAAGTTTTAATTGAGCTTTGGTAAGGTTAGATTTTACAGGCTTAACAGAACGTGCTTCTGGCATTCTTGTATCACGTAATTTTGCAACGAATTGCCCCTCTCCTTTAAAATGATGTGGGCACATGCGCGCAACTTGTGGCATGTCTATTCCTTCCACCATGCCATTTATTTTTTCGATATCAACAAGTTCCAGATAATCATACTTGTCCAAAAGCCACTTAACCACTCCTTCATTTTCTTCTGGTGACCAAGTGCATGTTGAATAAACAAGTGTTCCACCAATGGCTAACATTTTCATGGCTTCTTCTAAAATTTCTTTTTGAAGCACCGCACATTCTGCAGGATAGTCTTCATGCCAATATTGCGTGGCCGAGGAGTCTTTACGAAACATTCCCTCACCTGAACACGGTCCGTCAAAAACGATAAGGTCAAAGTAATCTTTAAATACTTTGGAAAGTTTTTGTGAACTTTCATTAGTAACAACGACATTTCGAGCCCCAAAACGTTCAATATTTTCTACTAGAACTTTACTACGCTTGCTAGAAATTTCATTACTGACTAAGACGCCAGTATTATTCATATAGCTAAGTAAATGTGTCGATTTGCCACCTGGTGCTGCTGCCAAATCAAGTACGCGCATATTTTCCTGTGGCGCTGCAACTTGAGCAACCATTTGTGCGGCTGGTTCCTGCGAATAAACAAGCCCTGAAACATGTTCTGGAGACTTGCCAGAAACCTTGCCATAATACCCCCATGGTGTGTTAGGAATTGGGTTATCAAATGTCTGTTGAGTATTTTTTAGAGGATTCACACGAAATCCTGAGATAGCCTCTTGGTCAAATGACGCTAAAAAATCATCTGCTTCATCTCCAAAAATATTACGATATTTTTCAATAAATTTTTCAGGTAATAACATACTTATATGATAACAATTTAACATACCAATTACAACTATCGCACGGCTTTTTTAATAAAAAAGCTAAGGCAACAAACCTTAGCTTTACTGTCTTATTTAGTATTAAACTACTACCATATTAACTTGATTAAGTTGTGAAAAACTAATTCTTGCCCGATTTGATTTCGGGGAAATACTGTGCAACATATTCGAACATCAGTTGAAGTTCGTTGTCAATCATTTTCTAATATTTTTAATTGAAATGCTTTTCTGCTTTTTATTTTCTGTAATACCGATAGGTATTGAATTTCGTTCAATTGTAATGAAAGTCCGCTTGATTTTAATAACATAATGATAAAGTTGTTGAACATCATTTAAATCCATGCTAGTAAAGGGACCATAGGCTATGGGTGTTAACTAAAATAACTCCCTTTTGAAATTAGAGCCGCAATTTGCTAATTATCTTCTTTTGCCTCCACTCCGATATAACTATTATCATAGGTAATTAATCAAATAAGCGTGTTGTGTCTGTCTATATTCGCAATTAGCTCTCCGTAAATGCCATACACATTAACCACAACCATTGCTCCACTGTCTGCAGATGTGTTTTCACCGTTAAAAACTTAATTTTTTGTCAATAAAGTTGTGACAGTATTATTTCTGTAATTAACAATAGCAATCACTACACCGTCGGCTAAAAAATAATCCCAATCACCAAAGTGACGATAAAATTCTGGTAATGATTTCCTTTCATCATAATCCTCCTAAATACATTTTGGAACGTGCTCCTTATTTAGGTGAACTCTGAGAAATTTTTATTTTTCATTCGATAACATAACGATTTAATTTCAAAATTGCATAAAAGAAATTACATACCAATCATTAACATACTAAAAAGCTTGAAACAATTACGTCTCAAGCTCTAATCATGGTATTACAATACTTTCCTACATCAAAACTATCTCATCGTCACAAATTCCTCTGCTCCTGTTGGGTGAATGGCTACCGTATTATCAAAATCTTCCTTGGTAGCGCCCATTTTGATAGCAACTGAGAAGCCTTGAATCATTTCATCGACGCCATAGCCGATTCCATGCAAGCCAATGATTTTTTCATCTTTTCCAAGAGTAACTAGCTTCATCTTACTTGGTTGACGATGACTGCCTAAAGCTGTGTACATTGGTGTGAAACTTGAACGATAGATTTTGATTTGTTCTTCGCCAAACTCTGCAATGGCTTTTTCTTCTGAATAGCCGATTGAACCAATTGCTGGGTGACTAAAAATAACAGTCGCTACATCTTTATAATCCATTTTAGCATTTGGTTTGTCATTGAAAAGACGCTCTGACAGCTGACGACCCGCCTTGACAGCGACTGGTGTTAATTCCAATTTACCATTGACATCACCAAGAGCGTAAATGCCGTCAACTGATGTGTTTTCGTAGTCATCAGTTTTGATAAATCCTTTATCATTAAGTTCTACACCCGTCTTTTCAAGACCAAACCCAGTAACATTTGCCTTACGACCAATTGCCCAAATAAGCGTGTCAACTGTATAAGTCTCACCATTTTCCAGAACCAATGTCAAACTATCATCATCATTCTTGATAACTTCTTTAGGAATCGAAAAAGTGTGCAACGTTGGACCATTTTCAGCCATAGCATCCACCAAAGTATCAATGATTTCCTTATCAAAAGTTCGTAGAGGACGCTCACGGCGAACAAAAAGGTGCGTTTTTGAACCGAGTGCATGCAAGACACCAGCTACTTCCACGGCAATATACCCTGCACCGACTACCGCAGTACGTTTTGGCACATCATCTAACTCAAAAAATCCGTCCGATGTGATACCGTATTGCGCCCCAGGAATATCGGGATAAAGTGCATGACCACCAGTAGCAATTAAAATATGCGGCGCTGTGTAATACGCTCCTGCCACTTCAACAGTATGTGCGTCAACGAAGGTCGCATAATCATAGACACGCTCAACACCATTATTATCAAAACCGCGTTCGTAAGAAGCATGAATACGATCAATATAGGCTTCACGATTGGCTTTCAGAGTTTTAAAATCAAAAGAAGTTTGACCAACTTGAAAACCGTATTCACTAGCGTAGGTATTTAACGTTTCAGCTACCTGTGCGCCGTACCACATGACTTTTTTAGGAACACATCCTAGATTGACACAAGTTCCACCGACTTCCTTTGCTTCAAAAAGAATGACTTTTGCGCCGTGCATAGCGGCACGATTAGCTGAAGCAATTCCGCCAGAGCCACCACCGATAACAATGTAATCATATTGTTTTACTTCCATACAGTCTCCTAATCAATGCGTTATAAAATCTAAAATAGCTTCTTCTGATAAGGATGAATCGCAGACCACTTTCACATGACCTGATTTGGCTACCAAAAGCCCTGGAACTGTTGGAACATCATAAGTTGTGCGAAGCTCTTGCGTGTCTGAATCTTGATTTTCACTATTTAAGAAATGAACAGTTAATTGATTATCTTTCGCCACTTGCGTTAGTTTTGGCTCAAAACGGCGACAATATGGACAAGTCGGACGTCCGATAAAAAGAATAAAATTATCCGCAGTTTGAAGTTGTGCATTAGCCTCCTTGGCTGAAATAGGTGTAAAATAATCTGCAAATGTTGTCATAACAATACCTCCAAAAATATTACCCTTATCATATCTCATACGAATAAATTTCTCAACTTTCTGATTCGAAAATCAAAAAGAAGATTGATTTTGCCCAATCCTCTTATCACATGTCATTATTTTCGGATAAATTCACTATCGACTTTGCTATCATCAGACACGTAACGTTCTACGGTCATGTGTAAGTCGTATTTTTCTCGAAGTTCAGCTAGAGTGGTCATCATCGGTGAAGCATGATGCACATCAATGGCTTCCTGATTTTCCCAACTGTCAATTAACAAAACCGTTTCAGGATCATTTGCTGGAAAGAAATAATCATATCTCAAATTTCCTTTTTCAGCTCGAATTGCTGCTGCCGTGCCTGATTTTTCCATTTCTTCCATGAATTTTTTAGCGTTGCCATTAGTACCCTTGTAATACAAATTAACTGTAATTGCCATAAAATATCCTTTTCTAGTCTTTTTCTTTATTTTATTACATTTTGAAAACATTTCCAAATAATATACAAAAAATCAGTAAGCCCCTAGCGAATGTCCGCTAGGGGTAATCAAAATAAACTTAGCGTTCCACGACTACATTATCCCAAGGCAACGTCCATCACCATCATAATGACAAAACCAATCATAAGTCCAAGTGTGGCAATATCGGTATTACCGTTGTTTTGCGACTCTGGAATAAGTTCTTCGACAACAACAAAAATCATAGCACCAGCCGCAAAGGCAAGAGCATATGGGATGATTTGTAGCATGACAATAACAAGAGCTGCTCCTAAAACAGCACCGATAGGTTCTACAATCGCAGACATTGCTCCCATAAAGAAAGCATGCCAACGTGAACTACCATCAGCACGAATGGGAATGGAAAGCGCCGCCCCCTCAGGAATATTTTGTAACCCAATACCAACCGCAAGTCCAATTGCTCCGATAAGAGCAGCATTCGTCATATTGCCAAATGCTAACGCTCCAAAAGTAACACCTACAGCTAAACCTTCTGGAAAATTATGAATCGTAATGGCTAAAAAGAGCAACGCTATTTTAGACAATTTTTTCTTCGGTTGAATCCCTTCTGCCTCTGAAACATCTTTTCCCAAGTGCAAATGTGGAACAAGGGCGTCAATTAAGCGTAAACTAAAACCACCCAACAGAAAACCAACCGCTGTTGGTAACCAAGCAAGTTTACCATAGTCTGCTTGTGCGTAATCAATAGCTGGCGCTAACAAGGACCAAAAAGAAGCAGCAATCATAACTCCAGCAGCAAA
The DNA here is from genome assembly GCF_004843545.1 of Streptococcus pasteurianus. Classification (NCBI taxonomy): domain Bacteria; kingdom Bacillati; phylum Bacillota; class Bacilli; order Lactobacillales; family Streptococcaceae; genus Streptococcus; species Streptococcus pasteurianus. The sequence continues at coordinate 1,120,854 of NZ_CP039457.1, forward strand.
CCCCATCATCATATCAAGCAATTTACGACTAACTTTTGTAAAGAAAAAAACACCAGCAGAACCAAGAATGGTACATCCCCATGTAAATAATCCTGCTAACAAGGCTAACAAAACAACGTTCTGTGTCATCAGCCAATCTATCATAAAAAGTCTCCTTTATAAAATTAATAATTATTTATCTCATCAAAATCATTTCTGTGAATTTATTTCATTGTAGCAAAAAGTACCAAAAAAACCTAGTGATTTCACTAGGTTATACTATCGATAATCACAATTAACGAGATGGTCATTAACAATACCAACAGCTTGTAGGAATGAGTGGGTAATAACGGGTCCGACAAATCCAATGCCACGTTTTTTCATGTCTTTGCTTAGTCTCTCTGATAAATCAGACACCGTCGGCACATCTTCTAGCGTTTTCCACTTATTATCAATCTGCTTGCCGTCTATAAAACTCCAAAGATAGGTATCAAAAGAGCCGAATTCTTTTTGAATCTCTTGCACAATTTGAGCGTTCTTTCGAACACTAAAAATCTTATTTCGGTTGCGAATCAAGCCCGAATTTGACAATAATTGTTCCAATTCGTCATCTGACATTTTAGCGCAGGTGTCGATGTCGAAATCATGAAAAGCACGGCGATAGCTTTCACGTTTGTGCATGATTGTTTTCCATGACAAGCCAACACTTGCCCCTTCTAGGCAAAGCATTTCAAATTGAAACTGGTCGTCATGTGCCACCTTACACCATTCGTTATCATGGTATTCTTCTAAAATATGGTCACCTTCGTACCATGCGCGGCATTTTCCGTCAGTCATTGACAATCCTTTCTGTATCAATCCAAATAAGTTTGAATCGTTGATAGTTTCTGCTTAGGAACAAACATCACTTTCTGGCGCGTTGCAAAATCTGGCTCTTTTCCGTCAAGCGTTAACAAAACATAGCCTAATTTCTCTCCCATGATTTTTGCCGCAGCATAATCCCATGGTTGAATATATGAGAAATAAGCTAACAATTGCCCTGTCATAACATACGCCATACTAAGACCAGCTCCGCCATAAACACGAACACCTAGCGTCTGGTCAACAAGGTCACGAATTCCACAATAATTGCATGAAAACATACTAGCATTGCAGCCAATTAAAGTTCGTTTAAGCGCCACATCTTGGTAAGGTGTAAGTCGTTTGTCGTTGGCATAAACATCAAATTGTCCACCACCGCTATACAAGATGTCGTTAGCAACATCATAAATCAAACCAAACTGCCCTTTGCCATTTTCGTAATAAGCAATCATTACCGCAAAATTAGCCCCTTGAACAACAAAATTAACCGTACCGTCAATCGGATCTAATACCCAAACATTGCCGTCTGAAATAGGATGATGAATATTATTTTCTTCAGCCATAATATTGTCATTAGGATAAGCTTGCTTAATCTTAGTAATTAATAATTCCTGAGTTGCCTTATCGAGATTTGTCACCAAATCATCAAAACGCGTTTTTTCTTCAATCTGCAGATCCTGAACCATATTATTTTTGATAAAATCCCCCGCAGCATGAATTAAAGCTTTAGCAAATGTAAACTTATTTTCCAAGAGAAATATATCCTTTCTCCTTAGCTTTTGCGGCTTTTACAGCTTGATAAGTTGAATAACCACTGTTTCTTTCAAATTCACGATCAATTTGCTTTTCTTGCGCTTTACTCTTCACAATGGTTTTAAAAATAGCATAGCTGTCCAAGATATCTTTTACAGAACCCTTTGTTTCATAAGCGGCTTCAACTTGATTCAAAAAATGAAGCACTGAGGCAATTTCTTCAGTGCTCCAAGACAAATCAAGAGGATAGCTGTAATTTTTCATCTTAAGATACCAAAAACTCTCAAATAACTTGAATCATCAAGTTATTAAACTAACAAAAAGCAATCTCACTTTTTGCTTTCTGACAACTTTGCAGTGCACTAGTCTAGCAAGGCCATCAGAAACTAGCTTGAGTTATTCCTTTCTATCCTTCAATTTCTGCTTTTATGGTTGCTTGACGCAATTCTTGTTTACGATAGTCTCGTGGCAGAAAGGCACGAATCTCGTCTTCGTTAAATCCGATTTGCATTCGCTTGTTATCTAAAATAATCGGACGACGCAATAATCCTGGATTTTTTGAAATCAAATCAATCAAGTTTGAAACAGATAATTCATCAACATCAACATCTAATTTTTGGAAAACTTTAGAACGTGTTGAAATAATATCTTCTGTTCCATTCTCGGTAAATGCCAAAATCGACATTAATTCTTCACGACTGAGAGGACTGGTGATAATATTATGCTCTTGAAATTTCACGTCGTGTTCATTTAACCAAGCGCGAGCTTTTCGGCAGCTCGTACAACTTGGTGACAAAAATAAAGTAATCATATACCCACCTCTCCCATACTGTTGCTTTTATTATACAAAATTTTAAGGAACTTGGCTATCTTTTTTCCAATTTGCAGCAACTTCCTTATCAGATTTCAATTGTTCAATCAATTCATCAGCGCCTGCAAATTTTACCATATCACGGATTTTATCTAACCAGATTATTTCAAGTGTCTCACCATAAATCTCATCTTTGAAATCAAAAATATTGGCTTCCAGACGTAATTCAGTACCACCAAAGGTGATATTTTTGCCAACACTTGTCATGGCACGATAAGATTTTCCGTTGACAATAACATCGGAAACATAAACGCCGTCTCCAGGTAGAAAAACGTTATCAATCGGCGCTAGGTTAGCCGTTGGAAAACCAATAGTTCGCCCACGCGCATCACCATGTACGACAATACCACGCGTACTAAAATTGTAACCTAATAAACGATTAACTTCTTTAATATTGCCATCAAAAATCAACTGACGAATCCGTGTTGAACTAATTTTTTCACCATTATCTTGAACTTCTGGCACAACGACAACGTCACCGTTGAATTGTTGCGCTAAATCAGTAGCATCTTTACGGTCGTGTCCGAATTTATAATCAAATCCGACAACAATTATCTTGGCACGCAACTGTTTGATGTAGTTTTCTAAAAAGTTTTTTGCAGAGAGTTTTGAAAAAGTTGACGTAAAATCAATCAAATACAGATAATCAACACCATATTCCGCAAACTTCTCATAGCGCTTTTCAGGCGAGGTTAAACTAAGCAATAAATCAGGCGTAAAATGTGATAGAGCAAGACGTGGAGACTCATTAAACGTTAGGACAGTTAGTGCTAAATTATCACGTTTAGCAATCTCTTTTGCTTTATCAAATAATGCCTTGTGTCCTCGATGAAGCCCATCAAAGTATCCTAATACTAACACACTATCTTTGGCATTTGTTATGTCTTTGTAATCTTTTATTCGTTGAATTTCCATTTTTTCCATTCTAAATCAGATAAATACTTTATGCGGTTTGTAAAGGTCATCTCGCGGCTCAAGAATTGCCACCAACTTATCCTCATAAAATCCCGCAAGTTGTCCATCTTTTCTATCTAAAGCAATTTTTCGTCCAAAAGAAATCTCTATTTTTTGGTCTTCGGTCAAATCAACACGTGGTAAATCCATAACGCCGTATTCGACAGGAAGAAGAAATGAAAATTCTTCCAAAGCTACTTTGTCAGCGATTTCTGCCAACGTTAAGGCGTTTTCTAGTCGTAAACCAGCTGAAGCTTCGCGTTCCAAATACGACATATGACTAGCGTAGCCAAGTTTTTTTCCTAAATCAACTGACAACGTACGAATGTAAGTTCCTTTACTACAAGCCACTTCAAAATCAAAATAACAACAATCATCTTTAAATTCTAACGGGCTAGTGCGTTTGAAATCATAGATTGTCACATGGCGTTCAGGTCGCTCAACTGTTTGACCAGCGCGAGCATATTCATATAATCGTTTGCCATTGACTTTAACTGCTGAGTACATAGGAGGAATTTGAGTGATTTCGCCGATAAAACTTCTCAAAGCCAAGTCAACTTCTTCTACTGCTACATCACTAACTGGCATTGTCTCAAGACGTTCACCACTAGCATCTTCCGTTGTTGTCGAATACCCTAGACAAATCTGCCCACGGTAAATCTTGCCAGCTTCTGTCATGTATTCAATCACACGTGTTGCTTTACCGACAGCAATTGGCAGAACTCCAACAACGTCAGGGTCTAGCGTTCCTCCGTGACCAATTTTCTTTTCATGCAATATTTTTCGAAGCTTAAAGACTGCGTCGTGACTCGTCATTCCTGCTTCTTTTTTTAAATTAATAATTCCGTTAATCATAACCTTTATTATAACTTTTTTTACTAACAAAAGACAAGCTAAAACACCATTATGAGAGTTTTAGCTATATTCTTATCTATTCTGTTTAAATGTTGCGATTGTTATCGCTACCTAACTCAAAGAAATCTTGAATTTCTTGAACGTATTCTAAGACGCCTTGAAATTCACCATTTTCATCACGAACAGCAGCGTAGGTGACATGAACAAATTTGCCGAGTTTTTCTGACTTGAACCACATCACAACTTTATCTCGTTCACCAGAGCGCAAAAGCGTAAAAATTTTCTTGACTTTATCTAAAACTTTTGGTGGATGACAAAGCTCAACATGGCGTCCAATCTGACTTGGTGTCCGTTTAAAAATCATTTCATTTGGTGCTTTACTATCGTTGTAATATTGGAAAATATCATCTTTATTGACGAAAGTGATTTCTAATGGTAAATGATTGAGAATAAGATTAGCTTGCTCAACGGATAGGTAACCGTTACCAAATGGTTGTTGACTCGTACGGTCAAAACTTTGACTTTCCTTTTTAGGTGTAAAGCTAATAGTGAACTGCCCTTCTGGCGTATCAATGACTTTGGTAAATTGATTATCAGTTGTTGAATTTTCTTGACTATCTTCTGTTTGGTTTGTCGAATGCGCAAGGTCTTGTTTTGTATCCTCAAAATTTTCACGATGAGGCTGCCATTTAGCTGTTGGTTTAACAATAGCATAACCATAAGCATCACTTTCTTCGGCAATCGCAAGCCAATCGTCTTGAGTTAATGTTTCTAGTAAAATCATTAAGAGAATAGCTTCTTCCTTGAAAATCATTTCCTCGAATTCTTTTGCGAATGCTTCAAAGGCTGAAGAAATTTCCTCGATTGTTAGGTCAGGTAACTGCTCCACAGCAGTTTGCGCTTTTTCAAAAAGTGCTCTAATGTTATCATCAACACTCCACATGACTTTTGGCGGTGCATCATGCCCATATCGTTCCATTACTGGGAAAAAGAGGTTTTCTTTACGATTATAATGATTCTGGAATTGCCCTAAAAGACTCAACTGATGCTTCAATCCACGAATCAAATCTGGATGAAATTCCTCGTTTTCAGCTTTTTCATAATTTTCAATAATACGACGAATGCGTAACATGGCAGCACGCAAAGCAAGATTTTCTTGTTTAAAAACATAGACTGGATGCCCTTCTTGCTCCGCATCTGGCACATCAACATCTGAGATAGCACCTTTAAAAAGATTAGCATGAACATTGCACAAGCTCATGACATCCTCAAAAGTAATGCCAGTATCAGTCCCCATTAGCTCATGTTCCATCATTGAGATTTCCAAGGCTGACACACCTGTAAAATGCTGGTCAAAATCCTCTTGAACAGACTTAGCATCAGCACCATGATGCAAACGTAACAGAATATCTTTTAGTATTTCAATACGATTTTCAGTCATAACTGCCTCCAATCACCTCATAACCATTAAATTCAAGTGTTCGTTGAATTTTTTCAAGTGAAATATTAGCTAACTTTGCACCAGCTTTCAGAGATGTTACTTTCCCAACTGTGTTTAGCATGGCAGGTTTTGACAATGGCTTAAACCCCAAATCTACCAAAATCTCCTTCACTTCTGGGTGTTCCTTAATCGTCTCAGCGACTGGTTTTGATAAATCTATAATATTGTTCATAATAATTACCTCAATATTTGATAGCTTTATTATAACACATTAGAAAAGTGACAATAATTTTGAATCTACTGACAAATTAACATTATTTTAGATAGAGAGAATAACCACGACTAGCTTGCTTGAAACCATAATTTTCATAAAAACGACGAGCTATTTGTCGTTCTAAAGCATCCTCACTATTTAGCGCTAAAGCGTGAATATTTTCAGATAGTGCACGATTTTTGATAGCATCTATCAAGGTCATCGCAACACCCTTACGGCGATAGTTTTGTAATACTGCCAGAATAAGAATACGATAGTAGCACCTTCATTTTCAAAAAATAACATTTTAGTATAACCCAATCAGAATCGTCTAACCAATTCAGCTTCCTTGACAGGAAAAGAGGGGATAACTTTTCAATATCTAATAGTTGATCAGGTCTAATAATCATTTTCAATCCTCACACATTTCAGGAAAAGAAACAACACCACATTGAAAGGTCCTATTCTTCTTTTAATGCTTCAAATTTGGCACGCATGGTTGGATTTTTTCGTGTTAATTTTTTGACGGAAACATCGTCTAATTTATTATTAGCAAGGCGGAGCTGATTTTCACTAGTTGTCAAGAAACGCTTAACTTCTTCCATGCGGCGGATTGATTTATCAATTTCATCAATGGCTTTTTTGAAGTTATTACTTGCTGAAGTATAGTTCTTAGCAAAAGCATTTTTGAAGGTTTCAAGGTCATCTTCAAAGTGTGTGATATCAATATTTTGTTCACGTACCAAAGCTAACTCTTGCTTGTATTTGAGTGAGTTGAGCGCAGCATTTCGCAAAATACCAATCAACTGAATGAATAGTTGCGGACGGACAACGTACATTTTTTCATACTCATGACTAACGTCAACAATACCAGTATTGAAGTAATCATTGTCTGCTTCTAGCATGGTTACTAAAACGGCATACTCACAATTTTTCTCGCGACGGTCTTTGTCTAATTCTTTATAGAAATCTCTATTTTTGTGCTTCGCTTTTGTTTCATCAGCTTCATTTTTCATCTCAAACATGATGGATAGTATTTCAATACCATTTTCGTCTGTTTCACGATAAATGAAATCCCCTTTTGAACCACGACTTGATACTTCATTGTCTTTACCGAAAGTGGCATTTGGAAAGGCGTAAGCACGAACCTTATTAAACTCCGTTTCAGCATAGACTTCTAGACTTTCTCCGATAGCTTTTGTAGATTGTTGCGCTTTGAAATTTTTGTAAAATTCCACCTGCTCGTTAGCCGCTTTTAGTTGCGCTTCATAGTCACTCTTGACAGAAGCTAAGGATAATTCTGCCTCTTTTTCTTGAAGAGCTAATTTTGATTTAGCATCATCACGCTCTTTTTCAACAGCCGCAACGGCTTCAACTAGACTGTTTTTGTTTTCAAGTGATAAACGTTCCAGTTGATTTTGAACCTCAACCAATTCCTTATCTTTCTTAGATAACGCTTGATTTAGTTCTAGTTCTTTTACGGAAGATAAATTCTCCAATTGTGCTTTAAGTTCTGCGATTTCTGTTTCTTTTTTACTAAGTGCTTGCTGATTTTCTAAGGTAAAAGATTGTTTTAACTGCTCGATTTGAGCGGATAAATCTGACAATTCCTTATCTTTTTCGGTCAATGCTTGTGTCAATTCAAGGTCTTTTACGGAAGTTAAGTTTTCCAATTGTACTGTCAACTCAGCGATTTCTTGCTCTTTTTGACTTAGAAGGCGTTGGTTTTCTAAGGATAGTGTCTGTTTTAGCTGTTCTAGCTGCGTGGTTAGCTCGCTGATTTCTTTATCTTTCGCGCTAGCTTGGGTCTGCAAATCGTTTTTTGATTTTTCTTCTAGCAAAGCCTTTTCTTTTTCAAGACGGTCGTGGATTTCTTTGTCAAATTCATTGCTACGGACTTGTGCTAAAAGCTGACTATACTCTGTCTCATTGATTGTAAAAACAGTTCCGCAATGCGGGCATTTAATATTATTCATAAATTCCTCACTTGAATTTTCTAATATCACCATTATAGCAAAAAAGAAGCTCGATTAGCTTCTTTTACTTATACCTATATTAAAATAAGTTTTTTTCAACCTCGCTACGAATACGTTGCCATTCTTGTTTTGCTCTGGCTAGTTTACGTTTATAGTCTTTCAAACCTTGTTCGTATCCTTGAATTAAGTAAGCTTGGCGAATAACAGGAATCTTTGGTATTTCAATACTGATAATTTTTTGAGTATTTAAATTCATCACATTCTTACCAGTATTTGTCTCATCCAGTAGTGCTTGTCCTAAATCAGATGCCAAAAACAGTCTGATATAACCCCCTGAAATATCGCTGGTAGGACGTAAAACAGTAATGTTAGCCGAAGCAATTACTGGTTCGGCTTGTTCAGCAAAAACAGCAATTTTTTTCACTGTACCTTTAGAAGCGATTAACACATCTCCTTCTTGCAACAGATAACGTGAGACACTTTTTTCATCACAATCAATTTTCTTTAAATGAACATAGTCAATCCCCGTGTCGTCCATGTCGCTTAAATTAATTACAGAAATATTACCACCATCTCCTAATTTTGAAACTGCCTTACCTTTAAAATGTTCTGTAATCTCCTTTAAAGGAACCTTAGCAATCTTATTTGATTTGTAATTTTCAACAAGTCCGTTCATAGCTATCTCCTTTATATTTTAGTATTATAATACTAAAACTATTTTTTGACAAGTAAAACGGTCTATCCCTAGACCGTTTTTAATTAGATTAACAACAAGAAAGCAAAAATTTCAGAGGAATCTTTTGCTACAAAACCATTGCCCCCAAGTCTCTATTAGTGACTTTATTTGCCACTATCTTATTCATTCGAAATATATTTTGCAAAATCTAGTTGATAGTCACAAACAGTCGTGACTAATTCTTTATCGTGTGTGATAACAAGAACGATTTTTCCTGCTGCTTTTAACTCCTGCAAAAGTTTCCCAACAGCTAACATGTGCTCGTAATCAAGACCGCTTGTTGGCTCATCAAAGATGAAAATTTTCTTATCCGATAGCAAAGCATTTCCAATAAGAACACGTTGTTGTTCACCGCCTGATAAAGATAGCGGATGACGTTGTAATAAGTCTTGCAAACCTAAATTATCAGCAATTTTTTGATAATCCTTTTTCTGATGATTGCCAAGAAGCAACTCTTTTTTAACACTATCTGAAAAGAGTTGAAGGGAGATTTCTTGCATAACGTAGGCTGTCTCTTTAAGGCGTTCTTTTTCTGAAAGGGGACGTCCCGCAAGAGAAATAATACCATTTGATTTATTTAAACCAGAAAGAAGCTTTGCAAAACTCGATTTTCCAAAACCATTTTGCCCAAGAATAGCTATTATTTTCCCAGCTGGAAAAGCTAAATGACTTATAGCCCCCAAAGATTTTTTCCCTGCTGTCAGCGTAAGCTCGTGTACCCGAAGGTCATTTTGAGCAGGCACTTCTGGTAATGTTTGACTAGCAAAAGAAAGGTTTTCGCCACTGCGTAAACCAAGCTTATGTCGGTTATCTTCGCTTAGGGCTAGCCACTCCTTACGTGACCAAGTATGAGTCACCTCACCATTTTCAAAGTACAGATAGATATCACCTAAATCTTTTAAGAAATCTAGACGGTGCTCAGCTATCACAATCGTCACTCCGAGTGATTTTAAATCCTTAAGATGTGATTTTAACCTTTCAACGCTTGTTTGGTCTAAATTGGCACTAGGCTCATCTAGTATCAAAAGTTGAGGATTTTGCATGTTAGCTGTCGCAATGGCAACACGCTGTTGCTCCCCACCTGAAGCGTTTAGTAAATCATAATTCAACAACTGTTCAAGATTAAATAACTCGATTGTTTGCTTTAGACGGTTTTGGATGTCAGCTTGAGCAATCCCTTGGTTTTCACAAGGAAAAACTAGCTCGTGTTCAACTTTGCGATGGAAAAACTGTGTGGCAGGATTTTGAAATACAGAGGCGATTTTTTGTGACATTTCTTCGACAGAATTTTGCCCTGGTTGCATGCCAACAACTTGAATGTCACCTTCTAATTTACCTTGATAGTATTCTGGTACTAAACCATTCAATAATCTTGCAAAGGTTGTCTTACCACTACCACTTTTTCCACAGAGCACCAAACATTCTCCCTTAGCAACTTGGAGAGAATCGATTTTCAGACTTAATTTCTTACTATTCAAATAAGTGAATTTAAGATTTTTAACGGAAATCATCACAATGTCACCCCCATTATGAGAGCTAATACAAAAATAACCATAAAGCCATAGGCAGCATAATCAACTAAGCCAAATCTATAAGTCATGTAGGACGTTTTTCTGTTTTGACTAGCAACACCTTTTGTCATACTAGCGATTGTCAAATCTTGTGCGATACGAGTAGCATTCATCAGCAAAGGCACTAAAATATATTCAAAAAACATCAGTGGATGACGAATAATCATCCAACGACTCGTAAAAATTCCTCTGATTTTTAGGCTATCACAAATCATTCGGTAATGCTCTTTTATCATTGGTAAAAAGCGCATCATGACGGCAATAGCGATTAAAAGTCCTTCTGGCATGTGCCATGTACGCATAGTGACGATGAATTCATGCACCGAACCTTTTAAAATACTACCACCAATCATAAAACAAGGTAAAAATCTACGCCCACCAACTAGAAACAAAGCAATATAAGACGTCACATACTCTGGTGATAATAGATAATCTTCTAAAACAATCAATGCTAGGAACGGAATGACATAATATAGCGCTCTTTTTCGGTCACCTTCCAGAAAAAACAATAGCCCTAAGCCAATCATTAAAAGGCATTCATAGCCATCAGAAATATGAAGCAACAGTAAAATATTGGTAAAAAAAAGTAAGATTATTTTAGTACGAACATCAATAGTAACTGCATTCATTACTCTACCATACCAGCTTTATTAAAGTGTTTTTTCAGCATATATTGTCCGAATAAACCGCCAAGTAAACCACCGATAATGATAGTTAAAGAAAGCCAAGCAACGTTTGAAAAATCAGAATTAACCATTACTTCATTGATGTAACTCGTGTCTTTTCCAATCGCAACCAAATGTTCAATATAAGCGTCTCGAACAACCCACATCATAATGACAGGACCTAAATTTCCGAATGAAAAGACAATATAAGAAATCAAATTGTAAAGTTTATTTTCATATTTACCAAATTTTGCAATGATATCCGCTAAAATACCGCTAATTAAATTTGGAAGAAATGAAAAAGCGAAATGTCCTGACATAAAGAAGAAAACGGAAATAACAGCTGACATTAGTATTAAACAACCAAATTTCTTTGTTTTAGCAATTAAGAGCATATAAACTGTTCCTGCCAACAAAGCAATGAAAGCTGGCGCATATTTCATATTTGCACTATACGCCAATAGAACAGATAATAATGTTCCTAAACATAAAAAAACAAAATAAAGTGCTGTATAAATTCCTGTTGTAATAATATCTTTAGTTTTCAAAATAACTCCAATCTATATAAGCTGTCTCGTTTTAAGACAGAATTTTTAAATTTAGTATTAAAATACCAACATATATTCATATGCTATATCTGGGTCAAGGTTTCATTTTCAACTTTGTAAATAACATCGCTAGCTGCTACTGTACTCAAACGATGAGAAATAAGAAAAACATAGCCTTTACAATGTTCACGAACAACTTGTAAAAATGCTGCCTCGTTAAGTGAATCGAGGTTACTTGTTGGTTCATCAAAAATGTAACAATCAGCATCTTTTAGTAAAGCTCGTGTCAACTCTAAGCGTTGTAATTCACCTGCTGAAAATAGCGTTTGCTCGCTGTTTAAGAGCGTATCTAACCCATTCTCAGTTGACAAAATCTTGTCTTTAATGCGACATTTTGCTGCCGTTTCTAAAATCATGTCATCTGTAATATCTGGATTGCCAAGCGTCAAATTCTCACGAATACTTTGGCTGAATACTTGAGGAATTTGTGGAATATAGGCAATACGATTTTGAATATCACGTGCTGCCAGAGTTGAAAGTGGCTTATGATTCACTAAAATTTGTCCTTTAGTATTATCATACCATCTCATGACAAGCTTCATCAGAGTGGATTTACCAGAACCAGATTGTCCAACTAAACCAATGATTTTATGATTTTCAAAGGCAACTGACAGGTGATTAAAAATGCTTTGATTACGATTCTCATACGCAAATGAAGCATCTTCCAAGACAATACTATCTATTGTTTCATCAAAGGTTTGACCTGATTTATCAAATTCTTTCTCATCTAATAATTCAAAAACTTGACGAGCTGCTGTCATCGCCCGTTTAAAGCCAAGTGGCAGGCGACTCAATTCCAAATATGGCGCAAATGACGTTGAAAAGACAACAATAATTGTTGTTGCAGAAACAAGAGAAATTTCTCCTTGGTTTGCTTGTGAGATAGCCAAAACTGCTACTAGCATGATAGCTAATCCAATTACTAGAAATGATAGACTTGCTTGCAGGTGCTGTGCTTGTGCCACCTCTTTTTCACGCGCATTAACCAATTCGCTTTCTTTATTTAAGTGTTCCAAGTCTGATTTAATTTGCCCAAACTGCAGCAATTCTTTCATGCCATGCAAACTGTCCGAAAAATGAGACATATAAGCTTTGCGTGTTTGTGACTGCTTCTGCAATAATGGTTGTAACTGTCGTGTTTGTGCTCGTGGTAGGAAAATCGCTAAAATCGCATAAACCAATAAACTAATCACAGCAATCACAGGTGAAACTGACCAGTAATAAACCGCTAAAATAATCGTTACTAGACTGGCTGTCATTACTGGTGGAAGGGTGTGAGCAAAGAAAACTTCCATTGCTTCAATGTCTTCACCAATCATTTTTAGCATGTTTCCGCTATCTTGTTGTTCCAATTTTGTTGGTGCTAAACGACGTAGTTTTGCAAAAACCATGCATCTAAAATCGTAAAGTGTTTTAAAGGCGACATAATGCCCAAAAAAGTGCTCAATGTAGCGTAAAATCCCCCGCATGAGCCCCAAGGCAAACAAGATAACCACAAAAGAAAAGTGCGGTGTCTGACCTTCTAAAGCTTGCCAAGCTAGACGAATGACTAAACTTGGAATAAGAATGGTCATCAAAAATCCCAAAACAGCTCCGCCAACTGCTAAAACATATTGTAGCCATAAGCCTTTGACCAAATTTGCAAGACGTTTAACAAGTGTTTTTATTGATAATTCTTTACTAGCCATGTAAAATCGCCTCCAATTCTTCTTGAGTTGACACGAGTTTTTTAAATTCCGCATTAGTTGTTAATAATGCTTCTGGTCGCCCAAATGAAATGGTGCGCTTGCTATCAATAAAAAGAACTTGCTCTGCTTGTAAAACTTGCTTCATTTTATGTGAGATAACCAAAACAATGGCATTCTGAGCAGTTAATTTAATGTAGTCATAAAGCAATTGCTCGTTTTCACTATCAATACTTGATGTCATTTCATCAAAAATATAGATAGGGCGTTTAGCAAGGAGAGCACGGGCACAAATAATTTGTTGGCGTTGACCTGGTGACAAAAGATTTCCATTTTCTCCGACCACGGTTTGCAATCCTTCTGGTAAATCTTGTAAGAAAGTCATGAGGTGACGTTGATTCAACCAAGTCAGCAACTGCGCCTGAGACATATCTATCGCTAGAGCAAGATTCTCATAGATTGTTCCATTAAATAGATATGATTCTGGCGATACATACACCACACTTTCTTTGACAGCATCCAAACTAACATCCGCTAAATCTTGTTGACCAAAGAAAATCTTTCCTTCTGATACCGATAATTGTTTTTGAAGAAGTTTCGCAATAGTCGTTTTCCCACGACCACTTTCACCAGCGACAGCAAAAATTTTCCCTTTAGGAATTGTAAATGACAAGTTCGATAAAATCTTAGTATTGTCATACGAAAAGCTGACATTATCAAAACGAATTTCTTTAATATCAGTTGGTAGCGATGCTTTGTTTTCTTGAGAATCATCTACCGCTGCGCTATCTAAAAAAGTGTAAATGCGGTCAGCCATTTTAGTATTCATCATTACCAAGTGCATACCATAGCCCATTTCACGAATTGGTGCAAAAAATTCGGTTGCAATGAGAACAAAGAAAATCAAACTAAACAATGAAAGATGACCATGTGATAGTGAAACTGCTGCTGCAAATCCTGAAACCCCGACACCAATGTACATGACACCGTCCATATAACCAACAGATTGCAATTGAAATTTCAACAATTCCATGGTTGATTGACGAAATTCTTCCGCTTTTTCAACAAATGTCTTTTCATAGCGTTCGTCAGCATCATAGGTGTAAAGAGTATTCATTCCCTTTAAATCATCCATAAAAAGATTACCAACGTCCATATAAGTCGCCCAATAATGGTTCATAATCTTTTTAGAACGCTTTTGCATCAAAATAATAGACACAGGAATAAACGGTAGGCTGACTAGAAAAATCAAACCACCAATAGGATAGATAAACGCAACTAATAATAGAACCGTTGCACAGTTAAAGTAAGCTCTTAACGAAATTGTTAAGTAGTGGTTGAAATAAGTGTCTAAGGTGTCAATCCCTTGCGATGCCACATTCATGATATCAGCAACAGAAAAGTCCTTGTCGTCAAATTCACCGCCATGATTTTGAAACGCTTCAAAAAAAGCTCCTTTTAAATGATTACGAGCATATTGTGAAGCTGTTCCTTGATAATTTTTAGCTAGCAAGGATACGGCAAAACCGATAGCGCTTAGTATCAATAGCTGGCAAATAAGGGTAATGAGTGAGATTTCCTCACCTTTATATAAGTGCTCTACACTTTTCCCAATCAGGAAAAATGAGAGAATACGCATTAAAAATTGTATCCACGACAAGACTGCCGTGATATAAAGATCGCGTTTATGCGGACCGACTTCTGACTTCAAGCGACGAAGCAACCTCTTCCGCCGTTCGCGCGATATACGCTTTTGTTGATTCTCAGCCATAACAGCTCCTTTCTGATAAACAGAGCCACTCGGACATTAAGAAATTAGGAGGACCATTTATCTGACGTTTGTCGCCCAATCTTAAAAAGTCCTCAGCTCATCATCATATGATTTTTAACCATATGTTCGCCATTATACCATAAAAACGCTTTAGAATTAATAAATTATTCACAAATTTTGCAAAGAAAAAACAGGCAAAAGCCTGTTTAGTACTAATCTACTGATTTCAACGCTTCTAGCATATCAACTGTTTTTAGGATATGGTTAACGAGCCAACCTAATGCTAATAGAATGATAACAATAACAGCAATTGGTATAGCGTAAACATCCCAGCCAACAGTTGTGCCAAACATAATATTATCCGAACCAATCATTCCCATAATCACTTGGTGAAGGTATTTCCCGCCAATTAAGCCGACAATGATACCAATTAAGGATAGGCTGATTGTTTCACGATAAATGTACATTGTCACTTCTTTGTCATAGAAACCAAGAACCTTAATAGTTGAAAGTTCACGAATCCGCTCTGCAACATTGATATTCGTCAAATTATAGAGAATAACCACTGCAAGCAAGATAGAAACCACGATTAAGATTGTCATGGCACCATTTAAAGAAGCAACGACAGATTTAACCGTTTTAACTAGCGATGAATTTTGGCTGACAGCTGAAACACCAGACATGGCAAGTAATTTCGTTGAGAGCTTTTCAATATTACTGCTAGAATCATTTTTCAACGTTACCAAGTAAGCATTATCATCAGGTATTTCTCCGAAAATCTTTTGATAAACTTTATGTGACATAAAGAGATAATGCCCGACATTCATTTCAGCTACTGCAGCGACTTTCACGGTATGCTTTTTACCATCACTGTCTTTCAATATAAAGCTGTCGCCAGCCTCCACATGATAAAGCGAAGCTAATTTTTCTGATATGATAATACCATCATCAGCTAAGGTCAGACTATCGCCACTCGAAGCATCTTTCAAATGAATAAAATCACCAAAATCATCACCGCTGCTGACCATAATTGATACGGTCTGTTTATCGCTTAAACCTGAAATCGTTTCTGATAAAGTCGTAAAATAGATACTTTGGTATTGCGATACTTTATTTGAATCCATGAAATCTTTGACTTCTTGATTTTCACTACTGCTGTTATCATCGTTTTTAACGACAATCATGTCATACGGCATTAAATTAGTGAACTGATTTTCGATAACATTTCCTAAGGATGAGCGAATACCAAGTCCTGCAAAAAGCAGAGCGACTGACCCAGCAACCCCAAAAATCGTCATCAACATTCGTTGCTTGTAACGGAAGATATTGCGCACAGTAACTTTATGCGTGAATGATAAACTACGCCAGATAACTCCAATACGTTCCAAGAAAATTTTAGAACCTTTGACAGGTGGCTTAGGTAGCAACAGCTGTGCTGGTTTTTCACTCAGTTCATTTTTGGCAATGAGAAAGGCAGGTAAAACCGCACTAATCAAGGCTAAGACTAAGGCAATCGCTGTGTAGTTCCAATAGAAATAAAGATGAGTCTCACCAAGTGTTGTATCACTGGTTACAATCTGTGCGATAATACGTGATAACAAATA